>NZ_BCRK01000065.1 GCF_001552555.1 Nocardiopsis trehalosi NBRC 14201
GCCCGCCTCCGGGGTGCGCCGGAGGCGGGCGGGGGCGCGGGCCGCGCTACAGGGCCTTGGGGCGGCCCTGGTGGAACGGGGCGCCGTTGACCTTCTCGGAGATGCCGGTCCGGTCCAGGTACGGGGTGATCCCGCCCAGGTGGAACGGCCACCCGGCCCCCGAGATGAGGCACAGGTCGATGTCGGCCGGTTCCGCCACCACGCCCTCGTCGAGCATGATGCGGATCTCCCGGGCCAGCGCGCGCAGCGCCCGGTCGAGGATGTCGGCCTCGCCGGACGGCGTGCCGCCGCCGGTGAACAGCGCCCTGACCTCGGGGTCGATCTGGAAGTCCGGGCCGTAGACGGCGGTCTTGCCCGCCTCGACCATCCTCCGGTGCTGCTCCGACACCGCGAACCGGTCCGGGAACGCGGCGTGCAGGGTCTCGGCCACGTGCAGCGCCACCGCCGGGCCGACGAGCTGGAGCAGCAGCAGCGGCGACATCGGCAGGCCCAGCGGGGCGACCGCGCGGTCGGCGACCTCGGGGTCGGTGCCCTCCTCGACGGCGCCCAGCACCTCGCCCATGAACAGGGTGAGCAGCCGGTTGACCACGAACGCGGGCGCGTCCTTGCAGAGCACGGCGGTCTTCTTCAGGCCCTTGGCGGTGGCGAACGCCGTCGCCAGGGTGGCGTCGTCGGTCCGCTCGCCGCGGACGATCTCCAGCAGCGGCAGCACCGCGACGGGGTTGAAGAAGTGGAACCCGACGACCCGCTCGGGGTGGCGCAGGTCGGCGGCCATCTCGGTGATCGACAGCGAGGAGGTGTTGGTGGCGAGGACCGCGTCGGGGGAGACGACCGCCTCGACCTCCGCGAACACCTGCCGCTTGACGTCCATCCGCTCGAAGACGGCCTCGATGACGAAGTCGGCGTCGGCGAACGCGTCCTTGGTCAGCGACCCGGTGACCAGCCCCTTGAGCCGGTTCGCCGCGTCGGCGGAGACCCGCCCCTTGGCGTGCAGCCGGTCGACCTCGCCGTGCACGTAGCCGACGCCCTTGTCCAGGCGCTCCTGGTCGAGGTCGGTCATGACCACGGGCACGTTGAGCCGGCGGGCGAACAGCAGGGCGAGCTGCCCGGCCATCAGCCCGGCGCCCACGACGCCGACCTTGGTGACGGGGCGGGCCAGCGACCGGTCGGGGGCGCCGGCGGGGCGGCGGGCGCGCTTCTGCACCAGGTCGAAGGCGTAGAGGCCGGCCGTGAGCTCGTCGCTCATGATGAGGTCGGCCAGGGCGTCGTCCTCGGCGGCGAACCCCTCGTCGCGGGTGCGGGTGCGGGCCGCGTCGACCAGGTCCAGCGCGCGCAGCGGCGCGGGGGCCGCGCCGTGCAGCTTGCCCTCGACCGCGAACCGGGCGTTGTTCACCGCCTGGTCCCACGCCGCGCCGGTGTCGACCTCGGGCCGCTCGACGGTGACCTCGCCGGTGACGACCCGGGCCGCCCAGCGCAGCGACTCCTCGACGAAGTCGGCCGGCTCGAACATGGCGTCGGCGATGCCCAGCTCGCGCACCTTCGGGCCCTTGATGGTGCGGTTCTGCGCCAGCGGGTTGTCGATGATGAGCTTGAGCGCCTTCTCGGCGCCGATCAGCCGCGGCAGCAGGTAGGTGCCGCCCCAGCCGGGGACCAGGCCGAGGAACGCCTCGGGCAGCGCGAACGCCGGGACGCCCGAGGAGACGGTGCGGTAGGTGCAGTGCAGGGCCACCTCCACGCCGCCGCCCATGGCCGCCCCGTTGATGAACGCGAAGGTGGGGACGTGCAGCTCGCCGAGCTTGCGGAAGACGTCGTGCCCCAGCTTGCCGATCGCGTGCGCCTGCTCGCGGGTCTGCAGCAGCGGGACGCCGGTGAGGTCGGCGCCCACGGCGAAGATGAACGGCTTGCCGGTGACCGCGACGGCGACGATGTCGGTGCGGGCGCGGGCGGCCTCGATGGCGGCGTCCAGGCTCAGCAGCCCGGCCGGGCCGAACGTGTTGGGCTTGGTGTGGTCGTGCCCGTTGTCGAGGGTGATGAGGACGGCCGTGCCCGCGCCGTACGGGAGCTGCACGTCCCGGGCGAGGGCGCGGGTGACGACCTCGTCGGCGAAGAGCTCCCGAGCCTGCTCGATGGCGCTGCTCACTTGGTGTACCCCTCCCAGTTCGTGTTCTCCCACAGCACGGTCCCGCCCATGCCCATGCCGACGCACATGGTGGTCAGGCCGTACCGGACGTCGGGGCGCTCGGCGAAGAGGCGGGCGAGCTGCATCATCAGCCGCACGCCGGAGGACGCCAGCGGGTGGCCGAGCGCGATGGCGCCGCCCCACGGGTTGACGCGGGCGTCGTCGTCGGCGACGCCGAAGTGCTCCAGGAACGCGAGCACCTGGACGGCGAACGCCTCGTTGATCTCGATGAGGCCGATGTCGTCCATGGTGATGCCCTGGCGGGCGAACAGCTTCTCGGTGGCGGGCACCGGGCCCACGCCCATCACCTCGGGCTCGACACCGGCGAAGGAGAAGTCGACCAGCCGCATCCGGGCGTCCAGGCCCAGCTCGGCGGCGACGTCCTCGGCGGCCAGGATGGCGCCGGTGGCGCCGTCGTTGAGGCCGGCCGCGTTGCCCGGCGTCACGTTGCCGTGCGCGCGGAACGGGGTGCGCAGCTGGGCCAGGCCCTCCAGGGTGGTGCCGGGCCGCGGCGGCTCGTCGGCGGTGGCCAGGCCGTAGCCGAGTTCGGCGGAGCGCACCAGCACCTCGACCAGGTCCTGCTGGATCTTGCCGTCCGCGTAGGCCTTGGCGACCTTCTCCTGGCTGCGCACCGCGTAGGCGTCGGCGCGCTCCTTGGTGATGGACGGGAAGCGGTCGTGCAGGTTCTCGGCGGTGTTGCCCATGACGAGCGCGGAGGGGTCGACCAGCTTCTCGGAGAGGAACCGGGGGTTGGGGTCGACGCCCTCGCCCATGGGGTGGCGGCCCATGTGCTCGACGCCGCCGGCGATGACCACGTCGTAGGCGCCGAAGGCGATGCCCGCTCCGGAGGTGGTGACGGCGGTCATCGCGCCCGCGCACATGCGGTCGATGGCGTACCCGGGGACGCTGCGGGGCAGCCCCGCCAGGAGGGCGGCGCTGCGGCCGATGGTGAGCCCCTGGTCGCCGATCTGGGTGGTGGCGGCGATGGCGACCTCGTCGACGCGCTCCGGCGGCAGGCCGGGGTTGCGGCGCAGCAGCTCGCGGATGACGCGGACGATGAGGTCGTCGGCGCGCGTCTCGGCGTAGAGGCCCTTGCCGGCCTTGCCGAACGGGGTGCGCGCCCCGTCGACAAACACGACTTCGCGGGCAGTTCGCGGCACGATTCGCCCTCCTTCGTGGTGCGGTGTGGTGACGTGTGGCTTACATGCTACTGGCCGGTAACTACAGGCGCGAGTAGCAGTCTGCCACACCGCGGCCCCGCGCACGGCGGAGAGGGGGGATCCGGTCGCGGAAACACCGAAAGGACCCGGCGGACCGGGTCCCTTCGGTGCGGCCGGACGGCGTGGCGGGCGGCGCGGCGGCCGCCCGCGGGCCGGGGCTCAGAACAGGGCGGCGGCGTCGCGGTGCCGGCCCACGGCGCTCAGCGCGCCCGCGAGGTCGCGGCGCATCTTCAGGGTGAGCATCCGGATCTCGGGGTCCCCGGCCGCGGCCAGCCCGCTGCGGTAGGCCGCGCGCAGGGTCTCGACGGCCTCCTCGGGGCGGCCGGCCTGCGTGTAGGCGCGGCCGAGCCGGTGGTGGACCAGGAGGGTGTCGAGGTGCCGGCTGCCCAGGCGGCGGTTGCGCTGGGCGAGCACCATCCGCAGCTGCTGCGTGGCGTCGTCGTAGCGGCCGACGCCGCTGTAGGCCAGGCTCAGCCCGATGCGCAGGTCCTCGCTCTCCTCGACGCTGCCGGCGTCCTCGACCGCCCGCTCGAAGTGCGCGATCGCGGCGTCGTGCCGCCCGGTGCGGCGGTAGCAGACCGCCAGCCGGGAGCGCGCGGCGACGGTGTCGGGCGCGGTGGCGCCGAGCCGGGTGTCGCGGTTCTGCAGCAGCGCCTCCCACATGTCCGCCGCGTCGGCGGGCCGCCCGATGTCCTCGTAGCTCCACGCGAGGTTCTCGCGGATGACGTCGGTCTGCGGGTGGTCGGCGCCGAACACCGCGACGGCGGCCTCCAGCGTGGCCTCGAACCGGGAGACGGCGGCCTCGCGCCGCCCCATCTGCGCGTACTTGCTGGCGAGGTTGTTGCCGGCGGCGATCGACCGGGGGTCGTCGGGCCCGTGGGCGGCGAGGCTGTCCTGGAGCGCGCGCTCCAGCGCGGCGGCGCGCACCGCGGGGGTCCGGCCCTCGGGGCCGGCCCCGGCCGAGGGGGTGCCGTTCGGCGCGAACCCTGTCCTGCGCAGCAGGGAACGCCACATCGACACCCGACTCACCACCTCTGCACGCCGGTGCTCCCAGGCACGCCGAACCTTGCCACCCCGCATCAACAACGCCACGATTCAATAACTTAATCCGGCGTGGGATGTCCCCGTGGCCCCGACGCTGGTAACCGCTGAGTGAATCGCGTCACTTGTCGGAAAGATTGTTACATGGGCTTGTTTCCGGGGGCCGCGGCCGCCCGCCCGGACGGCCGCGGACGGGTCAGCCCACGGCCCGTCGCAGCGCCGCCGCGAGGTCCTCCGCGGTCAGCCCGACCTGCCACGACCGCGCCCCGTGCGCCCGCAGGTGCCCGGCGACCCCGTCGGCGTCGGCGGCCTCCGGGGGCGCCCACGCCAGCCGGCGCACGGCGTCGGGCTGGAGCAGGTTCTCGGCCGGCATGCCGATCCGCTCGGCGGTCGCGCTCACGACCGCCCGCACCGCCTCCAGGCGGCGCGCCGCCTCGGGGTCGCGGTCGGCCCACCGGTTGGTGGGCGGCGGCCCGTCACCGGGCACGCTCGGCTGCGGCAGCTCCGCCGCCGGCAGCTCGCGCGCCCGCGACACGGCCTTGATCCAGTTCGGCGCGTAGCGGCGGGCCAGGCGCACGCTGAACGGCTTGAGCGCCGTCAGCTCCTGCGTGGTGCGCGGCAGCGCCGTGGCCGCCTCGACGATCCCGGCGTCGGAGAGCACCCGGCCGGGGGAGATGTCGCGCTCGCGCGCGATGCGGTCGCGCTCGCGCCACAGCTCGCGCACCACCCCCAGCGCCCTCTGGTTGCGCACCCGGTGGATGCCGGAGGTCCGCCGCCAGGGGTCCGGGCGCGGCTCCTTGGGCGGCGCGGCCAGCACCGCCGCGAACTCCTCGCGCGCCCACTCCAGCTTCCCGGCCTCGGCCAGCTCCGCCTCCAGGGCGTCGCGCAGGTCGACCAGGACCTCCACGTCCAGCGCCGCGTACGTCAGCCAGTCGGCCGGCAGGGGCCGCACCGACCAGTCGACGGCCGAATGCTCCTTGGCCAGCCGCACCCCCAGCACGCGCTCGACCATGGACCCCAGCCCCACCCGCTGGTAGCCGAGCAGCCGCCCCGCGAGCTCGGTGTCGAACAGCGCGTCCGGCCGCAGCCGCACCTCGGTCAGGCACGGCAGGTCCTGGTGGGCGGCGTGCAGCACCATCTCGGTGCCGGCCAGCGCCTCGCTCAGCGGACCGAGGTCGGGGCAGCCGACCGGGTCGATCAGCGCCGACCCCGCGCCCGCGCGCCGCAGCTGGACCAGGTACGCGCGCTGCCCGTAGCGGTAGCCGGACGCGCGCTCGGCGTCGACGGCCACCGGACCGCTGCCGGCGGCGAAGTCCGCGACCACGCGCGCCAGGCCCTCGGCGTCGGCCACGACGGGCGGCAGTCCGCCGCTGGGCTCGCGCAGCAGAGGGACCTCGGCCTCGTCCTGTTCGGGTGGATTCTCCGGTTCCGGACTACCTGTCTTCGAGTTCAGCACGTTCGCCACACCACCACGGTATGTCCTCCCGCCGCCGGGGAGGCGACGGCGGGGGTCGCCGGACGGCGGCCGGGACCCGCGCGCGGGGGTACGCGCGCGGGTCTCAGCCCTCCGAACGCGAGCGCCGGTGGGCGATGTCGGCGACGTCGACCGGCGGCAGCCCCGCGGCGGCGGACAGCAGGTCCAGCCACACCGCCATGTGCGCCGCGAGCTCCTCCGACTCCGGCGACCACGACGCGCGCAGCTCCAGCTCGGTCGACATCGGCTGATCGGCCTTGCCGGCGAACCCCTCGGTGGTGGCACGGGTGACCGTGCCGCTCAGTTCGCGGTGGCCGGCGCCGCGCGCCGCCAGCGCGTCGGTCAGCCAGCTCCACGCGACCTGGCCGAGCAGGGGGTCGGCGGCGATCTCCGACTCCAGGTCGGCGCTCACCCACGCCACCACCCGGAACGGGCCGGGCCAGTCGCGGGTGCCCTCGGGGTCGAACAGCACGATGAGCCGGCCGAACGCCGCGTCGTCGTCGTTCTCGGTGGCGACGTTCGCGGACAGGGCGACGGCATGGGGGGCCAGGCGGCGGGGGGCGGGGATGTCCTCGATGGTGATCTCCGGCCGGACCGCGGGGGCGCGCAGGCTCTCGACCGCTCGCCGGAACGCGGGAGGCGCGTCATCGACCCTACCGAGAGGGGACATGGTGGAAACGTCAGCCTTAATGTGTGGGATGGAGCGCGGCGCGCCGAAGGCCCTGTCCGGCGGGCGTGTCGGCGCCCGGTCGGCCACGGCCGCACCGCCGCGGCAGAGCGCGCCGACGGGTGCGGCGCGTGGCGGTGGGCACCTCATGACGGTGGCACGAGTCACCTCCGGGGACGCGGAGTTTTTCCGGCGTGTCGGCCTTTTGTAATGATCTTGGGATCGCTGCCGCGACGAAGTCGTTACCAGCTTCCTCTTTCCCTTCCTTCCCACCCGGGCCACCGCGCAACAGTGGCCGTTCGGGGTCAGCACCGCGGGGTGCGGCGCGGACGCGCCCGGCACGTGGCACGATCGAGGGGTGACGCTGCAAGACTCTCCCTTCCTCCGCGCCTGCCGGCGCCTGCCGGCGGCCCGCACGCCGGTGTGGTTCATGCGCCAGGCCGGCCGATCGCTGCCCGAGTACCGCAGGGTCCGCGCCGACGTCCCGATGCTGGAGGCGTGCGCGCGGCCCGACATGATCGTCGAGATCACGCTCCAGCCGGTACGCCGCCACAACGTCGACGCCGCCATCTTCTTCAGCGACATCGTGGTGCCGCTGAAGGCCATCGGCGTCGACCTCGACATCAAGCCCGGGGTCGGCCCCGTGGTCGCCGAACCCATCCGCGACGCCGAGGGCGTCAAGCGGCTGCGCGACCTCGAACCCGACGACGTCGACTACGTCACCGAGGCCGTCGGCGAACTCGTCGGCGAACTCGGCGACCGCCCGCTCATCGGTTTCGCCGGCGCCCCGTTCACCCTGGCCTCGTACCTCATCGAGGGCGGGCCGTCCAAGAACCACGAGCGCACCAAGGCCATGATGTACGGCGAGCCCGAGCTGTGGGGCGAGCTCATGCGCCGCCTCTCCGCCATCACGCTCGCCTTCCTGCGCACCCAGATCGACGCGGGCGCCTCGGCCGTGCAGCTCTTCGACTCCTGGGCCGGCGCGCTGAGCGCCGAGGACTACCGCGCGTCGGTGCTGCCGCACTCGGCGTGGATCTTCGACCGGCTGGCCGACGCGGACGTGCCGCGCATCCACTTCGGCGTGGGCACCGGCGAGCTGCTCAGCCTGCTCAGCGAGGCCGGCGCCGACGTCGTCGGCGTCGACTGGCGGGTCCCGCTCGACCGCGCCGCCCAGCGCGTCCAGCCCGGCACCGCGCTGCAGGGCAACCTCGACCCCGCCACGCTGTTCGCGCCGTGGGAGGTCGTCGCCGAGCGCGCCCGCGACGTGCTCGCGCGCGGCCGCGCCGCCGAGGGGCACGTGTTCAACCTGGGCCACGGCGTGCTGCCCGCCACCGACCCCGACGTGCTGACCCGGCTCACCGAGCTGGTGCACGAGGAGACCGCGCGCTGAACGGCGCCGCATCGGGCGGCGGGGCCTACCCCGCCGCCCGATGCGGCGGCCGTGCTCAGCGGCCCGGGCCGTCCGCGTCCGCCCCGCCCGGCTCCACCGGACCGTCCCCGGTGCCGCCGGGACCGGTGCCGGAAGCACGGCCGGGCCCGTTGTCGGGTCCGCTCTGGGAGCCCTCGGCCGGGCCTCCATCAGCCGGGCCGACTCCGGCCGGGCCGCCCGCGGTGCCGGGGCCGTCCGCCGACTCCGGCGCGCCGGCCGCCCGCTGTCCGGACCCCGCGGGCGCCGCCGCGGCGCCCGCCCGCGCGAGCGGACGCGCCCCCGCGCCCGTCCCGCCCGGAGCGGCGGCCGCCCGCCGCGCTCGGCGGCGCCGCCACACGACCACCACGGGCGCCGCGGCGACCGCCGCCACCACCAGGAACGGCAGCAGCCAGCCCACCGCGACCGCGACGGCCCGCCCCGCGGTCAGCAGCGCCGCCCAGCCGTGGCGCAGCCCGCCGAGGAACCCGATGGACTCGCCCTCGGTCTCGGCGACGTAGCTCGCCGGCGGCAGCAGGTTCAGGGTGACCGTCGCGTAGTCGGCCTGGTCGGCCAGCGCCTCCTGGCGGGCCAGCAGCGACTCCAGGTCGGCCTGGCGGGTGCTGATCTCGGTCTCCACGGCCAGCACGTCCGACACCGTGTCCGCCTCGTCCAGCAGGTCGCGCAGCCGGTCCAGGGACGCCTCGGCCGACTCCACGCGGCTGTCGACGTCGGCGACCTCCTCGGTCACGTCCTGCACGTCGCGCCGCAGCTCCGAGCGCGTCCCCAGCTCGCCGAGCGCCGCCAGCCCGTCCTCGTAGCGGTCCTGCGGCACGCGCAGGGTCAGCGTCGCGCTCGGCTCCTCGCCCGCCGCCGTCGACACGTGCTGGCCCGAGACGAACCCGCCGGCCTCCTCCACCCAGGCCACCGCCTCCTCCGACGCCGCCTCCACGTCGGTGACCTGCACGATCAGATCGGCGGTGTGAATCCGTGTGCGGTCGGCCACATCGACGCCGCCGCCGTCGGCCGCCGCCCCGTCCGCGGCCTCGACGCCCTCCTCGGCGACCTCCGGGGCGGCCCCGCGGTCCTGCGCGGCGGGGGCGGGGGCGGCCCCCGACATCTCCTGCCCCATCCCCGAACACCCGGCCAGCAGGGCGGTCGCCAGCGCCAGCGTGAGTGCGGCCGCGCCCGCGCGGCCGCCGTGCACCATGCCGAATCGCGTCTCCATACGCGTTCGACGCGCCCCCTCCGCGCCCGCGTTCCGCACCCGAGGTCACACCTCGGTCACGCCACCCCGGCCGGGATGACCACACGGTGTCGGCACCCCCGCCCCCGGCATCTGGAAAGCTGGAGGCATGCAGCGTGAACCGCACGTCGTGGTGGTCGGGGGCGGTGTCGCCGGGCTGACCGCCGCCCACCGGCTGACCCGCAACGGGGTGCGCGCCACCGTCCTGGAGGCGGGGCCCCGCCTCGGCGGCAAGCTCGACGCCTCGCCCGTGGCCGGGGTGCCCGTCGACGCCGGCGCCGAGTCCGTCCTGACCCGCCGCCCCGAGGCGCTCGACCTCATCCGCGACCTCGGCCTGGCCGAGCGGGTCGTGCACCCCGCGCGGGTGCCCGCCGCCCTCTACAGCCGGGGCCGGCTGCGCGCCTTCCCCGCCGGGCACGTCATGGGCGTGCCCGGCGACCTCGCCGCCCTCGCCCGCAGCGGGGTGCTCTCCTGGGCCGGCACGGTGCGCGCGGCGCGCGACCTCGTCTGGCCGCGCACCCCCGTGCGCGGCGACGTCCCCGTGGGCGCCTACATCGGCACCCGGCTCGGCGCCGAGGTGGTCGACCGGCTGGTCGAGCCCATGCTGGGCGGCGTCTACGCCGGGCGGGCCGACCGGCTCTCCCTCGACGCCACCCTGCCGCAGATCGCCCCGCTGGCCCGCACCGAGCGCTCCCTGCTCCGGGCGGTGCGCCGGATCACCGCCGACCGCCCCGCCGCGTCCCCGCCCGCCCCGGTGTTCGCCTCTCTGCGCGGCGGCCTGGCCGGGCTGATCGACGCCCTGGCCGCCGCCTGCGGCGCCGAGGTCCGCACCTTCGCGCCGGTGCGCGAACTGCGCCCCGACGGCGCCGGCTGGCGGATCACCGCCGGCCCCGACGGCGACGTCCGCCGCGTCGACGCCGACGGCGTCGTCCTGGCCTGCCCCGCCCCCGCCGCCGCCGCCCTGCTCCGCCCGTTCGCGCCCGCCGCGGCCGCCGGCCTGTCCGGCGTCGCCTACGCGAGCATGGCGATCGCCACCCTCGCCTACCCGGCCGCCGCCTTCCCGCGCCCGCCCGAGGGCAGCGGGTTCCTGGTGCCCGCGCGCGAGGGGCTCACCATCAAGGCCGCCACCTTCAGCAGCGTGAAGTGGCCCTGGCTCGCCGAGGAGCTGCGCGCCGCCGGCCCCGACACCATCATGGTGCGCTGCTCGATCGGCCGCGTCGGCGACGACGCGGTCCTGGAGCGCACCGACGACGAGCTCGCCGGCCTCGCCGCCGCCGACCTGGCTCGCGTGTGCGGGGTGGCGGGCCCGCCCGCCGACCGGCGGATCTCCCGCTGGACCGGCGGACTCCCGCAGTACGACGCCGGGCACGGCGCCCGGATCGACCGGGTCCGCGCCGCGCTCGGCGTCCACCCCGGCCTGGCGCTGTGCGGCGCCGCCTACGACGGGGTCGGCATCCCGGCCTGCGTCGCCGGCGCCACCGCCGCCGCCGACCGCACCGCCGCGGCCATCGCGCCCGCGCGGACATGACCCCCGCCGCCGCGCTCCGGGGCCTGCCCGGCGCGCGGCCGGCACCGGGCGCCGCACCCGGCGCCGCCACCCGCGCCGGCACCGGCGCGACCACCGACAAGGAAGGGCTCACGTGACCACGGGGCAGCAGCAGACCGCGTCCGGATCCGACGACCTCAACCGGCTCATCCGGTACACGATGTGGTCGGTCTTCAAGGCCGGCGACCTCACCGGCGTCGACCGCGCCGCGGCCGGCGCCGAACTCGCCGACCTGTTCGACGCGGGGGAGCGCAAGGGCGTCACCACCCGCGGCGCCTACGACGTCCAGGGCCTGCGCGCGGACGCCGACGTCATGTTCTGGTGGATCGCCGACACCTCCGAGGCGGTGCAGGAGATGTACGCCTCCTTCCGCCGCACCCGGCTGGGCCGGGCGAGCACCCCGGTGTGGTCGTCCGTCGGCCTGCACCGCCCGGCCGAGTTCAACCGCGGCCACGTCCCGGCGTTCCTCGCCGGCGAGGAGGCCCGCGACCACCTGTGCGTGTACCCGTTCGTCCGCTCCCTGGAGTGGTACCTGCTGCCCGACGACGAGCGCCGGGCGATGCTCGCCGAGCACGGCCGCATGGCCGCCGGGTACGGCGACGTGCGGGCCAACACGGTGTCGTCGTTCGGGCTGAACGACTACGAGTGGCTGCTGGCGTTCGAGGCCGACGACCTGCACCGCATCGTCGACCTCATGCGCCACCTGCGCGGCGCGAAGGCGCGCCGGCACACCCGCCTGGAGGTCCCGTTCTACACCGGCCGCCGGCGCAGCCCCGCCGAACTGGTGGCGGCGCTGCCGTAGGCCGGCCGCCCGGCGCCCCCGAGGCGCCCGTGGACGGACGGAGGGGCGCACACCCGGGTGTGCGCCCCTCCGTCGTCCGGTCGGTCCCCTGCGGGCGGCTCAGCCCTCGCGGGCCTCGGGTACCGCCACGGGCTCGGCGGCGCGGCCGGCCCGGCTGGTCACCAGCACGTAGAACGGGATGGCCATGACGAGGCCGAGCACCAGGCTCGACCCCGAGTACAGCAGGGCGTCGCCGGCCGGGGTGTCGACGGCCCAGGCGGTCAGGCAGGCGACGCTGCCCAGGATCCAGGCGAGCACCGCGAACGCGAGCCGGCCGCGCGGCTTGGGGTACTCGACCCGGCTGACCATCAGCCACGCCACTACCAGCACCGCCGCCGCGCCGACGTAGACCGGCGGGTCGAGCAGCACGACGGTGATCACGGCCATGGCGCCGAACGGGCTGGGCAGGCCGGTGAAGTTGTCGGCGCCGGGCGCCTGGCAGGAGAACCGCGCCAGCCGCACCACCACCGCCAGCAGAACGGCCGCCGCCGCGGCGATCGGGACGATCCCGCCGTCACCCGCGAGGGTGCCCCAGGCGACGACGAAGAACGCCGGCGCGAAGCCGAAGCTGATGACGTCGGCCAGGTTGTCCAGCTCGGCGCCCATGCCGCTGCCGCCGAAGCGGCGCGCCACGCGCCCGTCGAACAGGTCGCAGGCGGCCGCGATGAGCAGCAGCACGACGGCCGTCGCGACGGCGCCGCGCTCCAGCGGCCCACCGCCGCCGGCCGACAGCTGCGCCGACTGGGCCGCCGCGAGCTGCCACACCGCCATGAACCCGCAGAGCGCGTTGCCCAGCGTGAAGTAGTCGGCCGCCGCGAGCCGCAGCCGGGGCGCGTCGGTGTCGCGCCCGGCGAACGCCGCGCCGACGACCAGCCTGTCGTCAGTCGCGGTCAAGACGCGTTTCTCCCGCTCGGACCTTCTGGCCGACCTCCACCGCCGGGTCGATCCCGGCCGGAAGGTAGACGTCGACCCGTGAGCCGAACCGGATGAGGCCGATCCTCTCGCCCTGCTCCACCTTCTGCCCTTCAGCGAAATACGGGACGATACGCCGGACCATCGCGCCGGCGATTTGAACGACCTCGATCGCACCGATCTCGGTTTCGAAGGTCCAGATGACGCGTTCATTACGCTCGCTGTCCTTGTCGAATGCGGGACGGAAGCCCCCGGGCCGGTGTTCCACCCGCGTCACCACACCCGCCGCGGGCGCGCGGTTGACGTGCACGTTGAGCGGGTTCATGAAGACCGCGACCCGCGTGCGGCCGTCGGGCTGGGCGTCGATGCTCTGGACGACGCCGTCGGCCGCGGAGATGAGGCGGCCGGTGGCCGGGCCGCGGTCGGGGTCGCGGAAGAACCACGCCATACCGGCGGCCAGTCCCACCGCGGGGAGGGCGAGGGCGGCGCGCCGCCGGGATCCGCGCGCCGCGACCACGGCGGCCCCCGCGACCGCGAGAGCGGGGACGAGCCAGGGGGCGGAGCCGCGGGCCATTCGGGGGAACGGCCGGGAGGACGCGGCGGAGGGGAGAACGTCGGTCATGGGGAGCTTTCGTCGTGAGCCTTGCGGCGATGGACCTTCGAGGGGGCAGGCCCGGAGGTTCGGTCGGTCGCGCCCGTGCGGTGGGCGTGGGCGCGTCCGACCGGCGGGCGGGGGAGGCCCCGGGCCGACGGCACCCGTGAAGGAGGATGCTATTCCACTGAGTCGTCCGCCTCCAGGGTGAGCGCGATGGAGTTGATGCAGTAGCGGTCGTCGGTGGGGGTGGGGTAGCCCTCTCCGCGGAACACGTGGCCGAGGTGCGAACCGCACCGCGCACAGCGGACCTCGGTACGTATCATGCCAAGCGAGCCGTCCTCGTGCAGGGTTACCGCCGAGGTGTCCGAAGGATCATAGAAACTCGGCCAGCCGCAGTGCGACTCGAACTTCGTGGTCGACCGGAACAGTTCGGCACCGCACGCGCGGCAGCGGTAGACCCCGGTGGTGGTCGTCGACACGTACTCGCCCGTCCACGCCCGCTCGGTGGCGCCCTGCCGCAGCACGGCGTAGGCCTCGGGGCCCAGCTGCGCGCGCCACTCCTCCTCGGTCCGCTCGACCGGTGCCGTTGCATCATCCATACCAGGGACGCTACCCCCATTCGGCCCGTTGTGCCGACGCGCCACCGTGTCATCCCTTGCTGTGATGTGGCGTCCGATGTCGGACGCATGGCCTTTGTAGGCCATTGCGGCGTTCGCCGTTCCGCCGCGCGGGTAGGGAAGTCCCCAGGTGCCAGGCAGCCGGGAGTGACGATGCTCGTTTCTCATCGACAGCAATGGGAAGTCCGACGACCGCTGCATGTGGGCTGGGCCCGCTACTACCTCCTCAGTGCCGACCACCACACCCGCCGCCTCGGCGCGCGGCTGCGGCCCGCCGCGCGGACCGTCGCCGGCGCGGCGGCCGAACTGCGCTGGGCCGCCCGGCTGACCGCCGCCTCTGCGGCGGCCCGGCTGGAGCGGTCCCGGCCCCGGCCGTGGAGCGACGGCCGCCTGCTGGCCGTGCTCGTGCTGACGGCGGTCGGCGCGGTCGCCGTCGCCGCGGTACTGGGCGTCGCCCTGGCGGAGTGGATGGCCACCCGGCCCGGCGACGTCCTGCCCGCTGCGGGCGGCGCGGTCGTGGTCGGCGCGGCGCTGTGCGCGTTGATGTTCCTGGTCTTCGCGTCACGGGACCGCGGACGGGAGGAGAACACCTAGCCGCATGGGGAGGCCCCGGCCCAGCGGGCCGGGGCCGTCCTCCCCGACCCGCCGTGGGCGGCCCCGCGCCGCCGCGCGGCCGGGCGCCCGTGCGGGGCGGGCGGCTCTGCAGAGAACCCGCCTCCCTATCTCGGCACGGATCGGGCGGCCCGTCAACCGCCCCCGGCGGCACGGGGCCCGCGCGTCAGGCGTCGAAGTCGTACTGCAGCACGTACGCCGAACCGTCGAGCGTCATCTCGTTCAGCTCCACCGGGGTGTTCTCCTCGGTCAGCGCCGTGCGCGCGACGTCCAGCACGGGGGTGCCGGCGCTCAGCTCCAACCGCTCGGCCTCGTCGGGGGTGGGCATGCGCACGCGGATCTCCTCGGTGAAGTGCGCCGGCGCGCGGCCCAGCTCGGCCAGCCGCGCGTAGATGCCGCCCGGCCCGGTGTCGGGCCGGGCGATCGGGGTGCCGGCCGCGAGGTCGGCGGCGAGGAAGGAGGTGGCGAGCTGCATCGGGCGGCCGTCGAGCCGGTACCTGCGGCAGCGGCGCACCACGGGCGCGCCGTCGGCGAGGTCCAGCGCGCGGGCCACGTAGTCGGGGGCGGCGACCTCGTCGACCTCGACGGAGTCGGTCTCGAAGCCGCGGTCGGCGGCGTCGGCCTGCCAGATCGACCGGCCGCTGCCCCACAGCTCGCGGGAGAGCCGCCGCGGACCGTGCCGCCGCAGCGGCCGGAACGTGCGGACGTAGACGCCCGACCCGCGGATCGCCACCACGATGCCTTCGTTGATGAGCACCGAGAGCGCCTGCCGGGCGGTGGCCCGGGCGACCCCGTAGCGCCGCATGAGGTCGTTCTCGCCCGGGACCCGGTCGCCGTGGGACAGCTCGCCGGAGGCGATCGCGCCCCGCAGCGCCTCGGCGATCTCACGGTAGACCGGTGGTGAGTGGTTTTCGGACGTCGGCACTGCGTTCATCCTCTCGCCCGTAAAGCGGGGTCACGCGGAATTCGAATCCAGGGATGTCCTTCTCTCGGCGCCACCGCCCGTTGTCGGGGTGGAGGCGAATTGTTTCACCCCGACCCCCGATGGGGCGACGGTCGCGCTGAGACCCACCCCGGATATGTCCGATCCGGAGGTGATTTATGCGTGGTTCGGGGGGAGCCGCAACCGGCCACGCGCGGGCGCGGCCGGAGCGGCCCCCCGCCTCATCCCCGGACGTAGCGGAGGAACAGCGAGCCCTCGGACTCCAGCGCGGCCGCCAGGCGCAGGTCGCGGGTGTGCGACGGGGCGTCCCCCGCGACGATGCGCGCCGCCGCCGGGCCCAGCAGGTGCGGGCTGACGGTGAGGCAGAGTTCGTCGAGCGCGTCGGCGGCGGCGAACTCGGCGAGCAGGTGCGGCCCGCCCTCGGTGAGGACCCGCAGCAGCCCGCGCCCGGCCAGTCCCTCCAGGACCGCCTCGGGCCGCACGGAGTCCTCGCCGGCGACCACCACGTCGGCGGTGCGGGCGGCCGCGCGCCGCCGGTCGGCGGGCGCCGACGCGGTGGTGAACACGATCGTGCGGGCGTGCTCGGGCGCCGCCAGCAGGTCCGGGTGGACGTCCAGCGAGCGGGTCACCACCGCGATCGGGGGCGTGGGCGGCCGCCCCTCGCGCAGCCCGCCCCACACCCCGCGCGGCCGCACCGGCCGGTAGCCCTCGATGCGGGCCGTGCCCGCGCCGGCCAGGACGACGTCGGCCTGGCCGCGCAGCACCCCCATGACCGTGCGGTCCGGCGGCGAGGACAGCTCCCGGGTGCGCCCCGACGGCCCCCACGCACCCCCGTCGGCGCTGGCGACCATGTTGGCGCGCAGCCAGGGCCGGGTGAGGCCCTCGGGGTAGGCGTAGGCGGCGACGGGGTCGACGCCGTCGGCGGGGTCGGGCAGCAGGGCGCGGAAGCGCGGGCCGGTGGCGGTACCGGCGTCGGTGGCAGCAGTCATGGCTGTGAGGCTAGAGGCCGGCCGGCTCAGCCCTCCTGCGGCCCGCCGTGGGACACGCGCCGCAGCAGCACCAGCGCCCGGTCGATCACCCGCACCTTGCCGGAGGCCGGCACGAACGGGCGGTCGGCGGTGTCGGGCTCGGCGGTGTCGAGCACGGTCTCCCAGGAGGTGCCGTACTCGGGGCCGGGCACGACGAAGTCGACGGCCTCGGCGCCGCTGTTGAGCAGCAGCAGGAAGGAGTCGTCGCGCACCGGCCGGCCGCGCGGGTCGGGTTCGGTGATGGCGTCGCCGTTGAGGAACACCCCCAGCTCCCGCCCGCCCGACGTCCAGTCGCCGTCGGTCATCAGCTCGCCGTCGGGGCGCAGCCAGGCGATGTCGCGCAGCCGCTCGCCGTCGGCGGGCCGGCCCTGGAAGAACCGGCGGCGGCGGAACACCGGGTGCTCCCGGCGCAGCCGGGCCAGGCCGCGCACGTAGTCGAGCAGGTCCTCCTCCTCGGCCGCGTTCTTCCAGTCGACCCACGCGATCTCGTTGTCCTGGCAGTAGGCGTTGTTGTTGCCGTGCTGGGTGCGGCCGATCTCGTCGCCGTGGGACAGCATGACGACGCCCTGCGAGCAGAACATGGTCGCCAGCAGGTTGCGGACCTGGCGGCGGCGCAGGGTGACGATCGCGGGGTCGTCCGACGGCCCCTCGACGCCGTGGTTCCACGACCGGTTGTCGTCGGTGCCGTCGCGGTTGTCCTCGCCGTTGGCCTCGTTGTGCTTCTCCTGGTAGCTGACCAGGTCGGCCAGTGTGAAGCCGTCGTGGCAGGTGACGAAGTTGATCGAGGCGAAGGGGCGGCGGCCGTCGTCCTGGTAGAGGTCGCTGGACCCGGACAGCCGCGACGCCAGCTCCGGCACCACCGGCTCGCCGCGCCAGAAGTCGCGGACGGTGTCGCGGTACTTGCCGTTCCACTCGGTCCACAGCGGCGGGAAGTTGCCGACCTGGTAGCCGCCGGGCCCGACGTCCCACGGCTCGGCGATCAGCTTGACCTGGGAGATGATCGGGTCCTGCTGCACGATGTCGAAGAAGGTGCTGAGCCGGTCGACGTCGTGGAACTCGCGCGCCAGCGCCGAGGCGAGGTCGAACCGGAACCCGTCGACGTGCATCTCGGTGACCCAGTAGCGCAGCGAGTCGGTGATGAGCTGCAGCGAGTGCGGGTGGCGCACGTTGAGGCTGTTGCCGCAGCCGGTGTAGTCGATGTAGTAGCGCGGGTCGTCGTCGGCCGTGCGGTAGTAGCTGAGGTTGTCGATGCCGCGAAGGGACAGCGTGGGGCCCATGTGGTCGCCCTCGACGGTGTGGTTGTAGACCACGTCGAGCAGCACCTCGATGCCGGCCTCGTGCAGCGACTTCACCATCGCCTTGAACTCCTGCACCTGCTCGCCGCGCGCCCCGTTGGCGGCGTAGGCGCTGTGCGGCGCGAGGAAGGCCAGCGTGTTGTAGCCCCAGTAGTTGGTCAGCCCGCGGGCGACCATGGCGTGCTCGGGCACGAAGTGGTGCACCGGCATCAGCTCGACGGCCGTGACCCCCAGCCCGGTGAGGTAGTCGATCATCACCGGGTGGGCCAGCCCCGCGTAGGTGCCGCGCTGGTGCTCGGGGATGTCCGGGTGGCGCATGGTCAGCCCGCGCACGTGCGCCTCGTAGATCACGGTCTCGTGGTAGGGGACGTTGGGCCGGCTCTCGTTGCCCCAGTCGAAGAACGGGCTCACGACGACGCACTTGGGCACGTACGGCGCGCTGTCGCCGGTGTTGCGCTCGGCGGGGTCGTCGAAGTGGTAGCTGAACAGCGACTCGTGCCAGGTGACCTCGCCGTCGACGGCCTTGGCGTAGGGGTCGGTGAGCAGCTTGGCCGGGTTGCACCGGTGGCCGCGTTCGGGGGCGTAGGGGCCGTGCACCCGGTAGCCGTACCGCTGGCCGGGGCCGATGCCGGGCAGGTACCCGTGCCAGACGAAGCCGTCGTTCTCGGTGAGGGCGACGCGGGTCTCGCGGCCGTCGTCGTCGAAGAGGCAGAGCTCCACGCGTTCGGCGGCCTCGGAGAAGAGCGAGAAGTTGGTCCCCGACCCGTCGAAGGTCGCGCCGAGGGGATAGGACGTACCGGGCCAGATTTCCACCATGGCGTGCTTACTCGATTCGCATTCGTTCCGTGACGATGTGGTTCTTCCGTCGAGACCGGGGGAGTATTCCTGATCTTGTCGAATCTTGCCGGACGACGGGTGAGCTGTGCCCCCTATCAGGGCGAATGCGGAGAACGTCGCGGCGCGGCGGGGAGGGGGACGCGCGGCCGGAGCCGAATTCTAGCCGCCGCGGCCGGGCGGCACCCGGGGTTCGGGGCCGCGCGGACGTCCGGTCCCGGCCGCGCGGCCGCGCGGTTCAGCGCCGGGGGCGGGCCCGCTCGACGACGGCGGCGGTGTCGGTGCCCAGGGGCAGGTCGCCGAAGACCCGGCCCGCGCCCTCGCCGCCCAGCCGGGAGCCCACGAACGCGTCCGCCACCGCGGCGGGGGCGTGCCGCAGCAGCAGCGACGCCTGGAGCGTCAGGGCCATCTGCCCGACGAGGTGCCGGGCGCGGAACTCGGCGCCCTCCGGGTCGCCCAGTTCGGCGTGCAGCCGCTTGACGGCGGCGTCGAACCGGGCGTCGGCGCCCTCGGCGCGCGCGAGTTCGGCGGAGAACGCCTCGACCGACTCCGGGGACCGGGCCATCGCCCGCAGCACGTCCAGGGCGGCGACGTTGCCCGAGCCCTCCCAGATGGAGTTGAGCGGCGACTCGCGGAACAGCCGCGGCATGCCCGACTCCTCGACGTAGCCGTTGCCGCCCAGGCACTCCAGGGCCTCGGCGGCGTGCGCCGGCAGCCGCTTGGTCACCCAGAACTTGCCGACGGCCACGGCCAGCCGGCGGAACGCGGACTCGGCGGCGTCGCCGCGCACCGACCGGTCGGCGGCGCCCGCCAGGCGCAGCATCAGCGCCGTCGCGGCCTCCGACTCCAGGGCGAGGTCGGCGAGCACGTTGGCCATCAGCGGCTGCTCGGCCAGCGGGCGGCCGAACGCGGAGCGCTCGGCGGCGTGGTGCACGGCCTGCGTGAGCCCTGCGCGCATCCCGGCGGCGGAGCCGATGACGCAGTCGAGCCGGGTGCTGTTGACCATCTCGATGATGGTGCGCACCCCGTCGCCCGGCGCGCCGACCGCCCAGCCCAGCGCGCCGTCGTACTCCAGCTCCGCCGACGCGTTGGACCGGTTGCCCAGCTTGTCCTTGAGCCGCTGGATGAGCAGGGCGTTGCGGGTGCCGTCGGGCAGCACGCGCGGCACCAGCAGGCAGGTCAGCCCCTCGGGTGCCTGGGCCAGGGTGAGGAAGACGTCGCCCATGGGGGCGGAGGTGAACCACTTGTGGCCGGTCAGCCGGTAGGCGCCGGAGCCGGCGGGCACCGCCCGGGTGGTGTTGGCCCGCACGTCGGACCCGCCCTGCTTCTCGGTCATGGACATGCCCGCCAGCAGGCCGCTCTTGGTCAGCGGGGGGCGCAGGCCGAAGTCGTAGGTGCGGGCGGTCAGCAGCGGCTCGTACCGCTCGGCCAGCTCGGGGGAGCGGCGCAGGGCGGGGACCGCGGCGTAGGTCATGGAGATCGGGCAGCCGTGGCCGCCCTCGACCTGCGACCAGACGTAGAACTTGGCGGCGCGCGCCACGTGCGCCCCGGGGCGGTCGTCGGCCCACGGGGCGGCGTGCAGGCCGTGGCTCACCGCGGTGTCCACCAGTACGTGCCACGCCGGGTGGAAGTCGACCTCGTCGACGCGGTTGCCGTAGCGGTCGTGGGTGCGCAGCACCGGGGTGAAGGTGTCGGCCTGCTCGGCCCAGGTGCGGGCGCGGGCGGTGCCCGCCAGGCGCCCCAGCCCGTGCACCTCGTCGGCGGCCCAGCCGGCCCCCTCGCGCGCCAGCCCCTCGGTGAGGGCGGGGTCGGCGGCGACGTCGTGGTCCTCCAGTGGGGAGGGCTGGTTGAACACCTCGTGGGTGGGGGGCATGGCGGGCGCCTCTCTATCCGAATGCCGTTCGGTCGACGGACGGCACCAGCCTAGCCCTCGGACCCCCGGGCTCCCCGGCCCTCGGCGCCCGCGCCGACCGGCGCGCGCCCGCCCGCCGCACCGTCCGCACCGCCCGCCGCGCCTTCCGCGTCCTCCGCGGCGGCGAGGACGCCCCGGTAGTACGCGATCTTGTGCCGGATGGCGGCCTGGCGGTCGACCAGCTCGGCGATCCGCTCCGCCAGCCGCTCCTCGTGCCGCTCCAGCACCTCCACCCGCCGCGGCACGGTGGCGTCGCCCTCGCGCACCAGCTCGGCGAACTCGCGCAGCCGGGCGATCGGCATGTCCGTGTCGCGCAGGCAGCGGACCAGGTCGAGCAGCTCCACGTCGGAGGCCCGGTACCGGCGGTGGCCGCCGGCCCCGCGCTCCACCCGGGTCAGCAGTCCCTCCCGCTCGTAGTAGCGCAGCGTGTCCAGGGAGACGCCGAAGCGGCGGGCGGTCTCGCCGGGCGTGTAGTAGTCGGGCATGGGTGCATCATGCGACCTGGAGTGCACTCCAGGTCAAGCCCCGCCGGGCCCGGGGCCGGCGGGGGCGCCCGCCCCCGAACCCGGTGGGCGCCCCCGCCGGCGGGCTCAGCCCGCCGCCGCGCCGGTGACCGGCGCCCGCCGCGCCCCCCGCAGGGCCTCGGCGTACCGCTCCAGCAGCACGACCGCCAGCTCCGGGGCGTCGCCCAGCGCCGGGGCCACGGCCGCCGCCCCCGCGGCGGCGGCCTGCTCGGCCACCCGGTCGGCGAACAGGCCCGGCGCCAGCAGGTAGCCGGCCACCGCCACCTCCCGGGCGCCGGCGGCGCGCAGCCGCGCCACCGCCTCGGCCGGGGTGGGCGACGCCGCCGACGCGAACGCCGGCGCGACCGCCCGCCACGGCCGCCGCTCCGCCAGGCGGGCGGCCAGCGCGCCGATCACGGCGTTGGCGGCCGCGTCGCTGGACCCGGCCGAGGCCAGCACCAGCGCCGTGTCCGGGCCCGCCGCGGCGCCGGCCGCGTCGAGCCGCCGCTCCACCGCGTCGAGCAGCAGCGGGTGCGGGCCCAGGGTGGCGCCGTAGTGCACGCGCAGCCACGGGCAGGCCGCGCGGACCCGCTCCAGCACCGCCGGCAGGTCGATCCGGCTGTGGTAGGCGGCGGTCAGCAGCGCCGGCAGCACCACGACCTCACCCGCGCCCTCGGCGGCCAGCCCGGTCAGCGCCTCCTCGGCGCCGGGCGCACTGTGGTCGAGGTAGGCCACCCGCACGTCCAGCTCCGGGCGGAGCCGGCGCACCCGGGCGGCCACCCGCTCGACCGTGCGCGCCGAACGGGGGTCGCGGCTGCCGTGCGCGACCGCGACGAGCGGCACCGCGCCGCCCGCGCGCGGCGGCCGTGCCCCGGTCACAGGTGGATTCCGCACTCGGTCTTGCCGGTGCCCGCCCAGCGCCCGCTGCGCGGGTCCTCGCCGGGGGCCACCGGGCGGGTGCAGGGGGCGCACCCGATCGAGGGGTAGCCGTCGTACTGGAGGGGGTTGACCAGCACACCGTGCTCGGCCATGTAGGCGTCGACGTCGTCCTGGGTCCACCGGGCGATGGGGTTGACCTTGACCATCCGGCGGCGGGCGTCCCACTGCACCACGCCCACGTCGCGGCGGGTCACGGCCTCGTCGCGGCGCACCCCGCTCACCCATGCCTCGTAGGGCGCCAGCGCCTCCTTCAGGGGCTCCACCTTGCGCAGGTGGCAGCAGATGCCGGGGTTGCGGCCGTGCAGCCGCGGGCCGAGGTCGCGGTCCTGCTCGGCGACCGTGCGCCGGGGGGTGACGTTGACGAGGTTGATGGGGTAGACCGCGGCCACCGCGTCGCGGGTCCCGATGGTCTCGGCGAAGTGGTAGCCGGTGTCGAGGAAGATGACGTCGACGCCCGGGACGACCTTGGACACCAGGTCGACCATGAGCGCGTCGGCCATGGACGAGGTCATGCAGAGCCGGTCGCCGAAGGTGTCCGCGGCCCACTGGACGATCTCGGGGGCGGTGGCCTCCTCCAGCTCCACCGCCGCCCGCTCCGCCAGGGCCTTGCCGTCGAGTGTGACGTTCATGCGTTCCCATCCGTCCGTGCCGTGCCGGCGCCCGCGGCACCGGCCGCGCGCAGTCCGACGAACTTCACCCGGAAGACCCGGGAGCACGACAGGCACGCCCACGCGTACCCCGCTCCCTTCTCGCCGTCGCCCTCGTGCGGCACCAGGTCCTCGTCGCCGCAGTAGGGGCAGTAGTACGGGGCGGCCCGTTCGCTCATCGGGGGTCCCGCCTCACTTCAGATCGCCGTCGTCGGCGCGGGACGCCCAGGCGGCGAAGGTCTCGCCGTCCCGCTTCTGCTCCTGGAACCGGCGCAGCACCCGCTCGACGTAGTCGGGCAGCTCCTCCGCCGTGGTCTTGAGGCCGCGCACCTTGCGGCCGAAGGCGGCGTCGAGCCCCATGCCGCCGCCCAGGTGCACCTGGTAGCCCTCGACCTGGCGCCCCTCGGCGTCGGTGACGAGCTGGCCCTTGAGCCCGATGTCGGCGACCTGGATGCGGGCGCAGGAGTTCGGGCAGCCGTTGAGGTTGATGGTCACCGGCTCGGTGAAGTCCGGCAGGCGCCGCTCCAGCTCGTCGATGAGCGAGGAGCCGCGGGCCTTGGTCTCGACGATGGCGAGCTTGCAGAACTCGATGCCGGTGCAGGCCATCGTGTGGCGGCGGAAGACGCTCGGCCGCACCCGCAGGTCCTCGGCCTCCAGCGCGTCGACGAGGGAGTCGACCCGGTCGTCCTCGACGTCCAGGATGACCAGCTTCTGGTCCGCGGTGGTGCTGACGCGGTCCGACCCGTGCGCCTCGGCGATGTCGGCGATGCGCGACAGCCGGGTGCCCGAGACCCGGCCCACGCGCGGCGCGAAGCCGACGTAGTTGCGGCCGTCGCGCTGCCGGTGCACGCCGATGTGGTCGCGCTGGACCCCGGGGACCAGCTCGGGCGCGGGGCCGTCGGGCAGCGCGTAGCCGAGGTACTCCTTCTCCAGGACCTCGCGGAACTTCGCCGCCCCCCAGTCCTTGACCAGGAACTTGATGCGGGCGCGGTGCCGCAGCCGCCGGTAGCCGTAGTCGCGGAACACCGAGCAGACCCCGGCCCAGACCTCGCTGACCTGGTCGGGGCGGACGAACGCGCCCAACCGCACCGCGAACATCGGGTTGGTGGACAGGCCGCCGCCGACGTGCAGGTCGTAGCCGGGGGTGCCGTCGGGGCCGACCACGCCCACGAACGCCACGTCGTTGATCTCATGGTTGACGCAGTGGGCCGAGCAGCCCGCGATGGAGGTCTTGAACTTGCGCGGCAGGTTGGAGAACAGCGGGCTGCCGATGTGCTCGTCGTAGACCCGGGCGATCTCCGGGCCCGCGTCGAGGACCTCGTCGGCGGCGATGCCGGACAGCGGGCAGCCCAGGATGACGCGGGGGGTGTCGCCGCACGCCTCGGTGGTCGACAGCCCCACGGCCTCCAGCTTCTCCCAGATGGCCGGGACGTCCTCGATGCGCACCCAGTGGAACTGGACGTTCTGCCGGTCGGTGATGTCGGCGGTGTCGCGCCCGTAGGCGGTGGAGATCTCGGCGATGGCGCGGAGCTGGGCGATGCTGAGCCGGCCGCCGTCGATGCGCACGCGGAGCATGAAGTAGCGGTCGTCGAGCTCCTCCGGCTCCAGGACGGCGGTCTTGCCGCCGTCGATGCCGGGCGCCCGCTGCGTGTACAGGCCGAACCAGCGGAAGCGTCCGCGCAGGTCGGCGGGGTCGATCGAGTCGAATCCGGCCTTGGAGTAGACGTCGATGATCCGTTGGCGGACGTTGAGCCCGTCGTCGTTCTTCTTGTTCTCCTCGTTCTTGTTCAGCGGTTCCCGGTAGCCGAGGGCCCATTGGCCCTCGCCTCGGCGCGGACGGGTGCCGGTCGGTGCGGATGTGGGAGGCATCGCGGGGTCCTCCGAGCGGTTCGCGGGGCGCGCGGGCCGGCGGCGCGCACCACGCGGCCCCTCGCCGGCGCCGGCACGTCGTCGTGCCCGGCAGGCGGGGTGCTGGAGGAGTGGTGGCGAACGTCGGTGCCGCGGGGCCCCAGAGAATGGGCGGAAAAGAGAGCGGCGGACTTAACCGACGTTGCGACAGATGGCACTGCGGACCCGAAGGAAGTCCACGTGCCGGCGCACGCAGAGCATCGGGTCCAGGGCAGCGATCATTCCTTGACAATGACACGCTGAGGGGCCGCTTGTCCAGGTGCGGTCGCGCGCGGACTCCGGTGAGGCACGTCACTCTATTATGGGTATTTCCGACTGGTCAAGTGTACTTCCCGGGGGTTCCCCGCGACACGAAACGGACACGATTGGCGCGGTCGCCGTCGGTGACGCGCCGCCCCCCGCGACCGGGCCCCTACCGTTGTGGCCTGTGGAGACCATCGCCGAGCGCATCCGGAGCGGCGCCGAGAAGTGGCGCGCCGACCACCCGCGCGCGCAGCGGGCGCTCACCCTCCTGGCCCGCACCGCCGGCTCGCTGATGCGCGCCCGCGTCGTCGGCCTGGCGGCCGAGGCCGCCTTCTTCTCCCTGCTCTCCCTGCCCGCTCTGCTGCTCGGCCTGGTCGGCACCCTCGGCCACCTCACCCCCGTCCTCGGCGCGGCCACCGTCTACGAGATCCGCGCCTGGCTGCTCGACCTCGCCGCCACGGCGCTGACCGACGACACCGTCGACGACGTCGTCGCCCCGCTGGTGGACGAGTTCCTCGGCGGCGCCCAGGGCGGCATCCTCTCCGTCACCTTCCTGGTGTCGCTGTGGTCCGGCTCGCGCGCGATGAACGTGTTCATCGAGGCCATCACCATCGCCTACGGCCTGGACGACCTGCGCGGCTACATCCGCCAGCGGGCCCTCGCGTTCGTCGCCTACCTCGGCGGCCTGCTGTTCGCCCTCGTGCTGCTGCCGGTGCTGGTCGCCGGTCCCGGCCTCATCCGCGACCTGCTGCCCGCCACCTCGGGCTACCTCGGCTACGCCTACTGGCCCGTCGTCGGGTTCCTGTCGACGCTGGCCGTCACCCTCCTCTACGTGCTCAGCACCCCCGTCCGCACCCCGTTGTGGCGGTACCTGCCGGGCGCGCTGGTCGCCATGGCCGTCCTCCTCCTGGGGTCGGTCCTGCTCCGCCTCTACCTCGACGCCTCCTTCGGCCAGGTCACCATCTACGGTTCGCTGGCCGCGCCCATCGCCCTGCTCGCCTGGCTCTGGCTCATGGCGCTCGCCGTCCTCGTCGGCTCGGTGCTCAACGCCGAGACCGACGCCATGTGGCCGACGCCGGCCACCGCCGCCGCCCGCGCCCGGATCGCCGCCCGCCGCCAGGAGCGCGCGGCCCGCATGGTCGAGCGGCACGAGCGCGCGCTGCGCACCTCCCTGCACGAGCGCGGCGCGGACGGCGCACGCGGCGGCGCCCCCGACGACGCCGCCGCCGGCCGGCCCGCCGCCGGCGCACCGGGCCGCGCCGGACCCGAGGCGGCCGAGACCCCCGGGACACCCGAGACTCCCGGGGCCGCCGAGGCCTCCGGGGGCCCCGGGGCGTCCGTGCCGGAGCAGGCGGTCGGCGCCCCCGGCGAGGAGGCCCCGGCCCCGGACCCCGCGCCCCGGGGCACCCGCGCGCCGACCGCCGACCCGCCGGACCCGGGCGCCGCCCCCGGAACCCCGGCCCCCGCCGCCACCGCCCCCGCCGACCGCACCGCCCCGCCCGCCGGGGGTGGGCGCCGGCCGCGTCCGGCATCCTCATAGGAGCCGGTGCCCCCCGCGTCCCGCGTCCCCGTCCCGTACCGGCCAGGTGAGGCCATGCCACGCTCGTCCCGTCCCCCCGCCGCCCGCCGCGGCCGCACCGGGCTGCTCGCGTCCCTGCTCGCGGTCGCCGTCGTGGCCGCCGTCGTCTCCGCCATGACCGGGGGCGGCCTGCTCGACACCCTGCGCGGCCTCGCCGACGGCGACGGCGCGGCCGCCCCCGCCGACCCCGGCGGCTCCGCCGACCGCCCCGACGCCGAGCACGCCGCCGACCTGCTCGCCGGGATCGCGACGGCCGAACCCCGGCCGCGCGGCGACTACGACCGCGACGCGTTCGGCGACGGCTGGGTGGACACCGACGACAACGGGTGCTCAACCCGCAACGACGTCCTCGCCCGCGACCTGACGGAGGTCGAGACCGCCCCCGACTGCAAGGTGCTCGCGGGCGTCCTCGACGACCCCTACACCGGCGAGCGGATCACGTTCACCGCCGAGGACCCGCAGGCCGTCCAGATCGACCACGTCGTCCCGCTCTCCCTGGCCTGGCGCATGGGCGCCGCCGACTGGGACCGCGACCGCCGCGTCGAGTTCGCCAACGACCCCGCCAACCTGCTCGCCACCGACGGCCCGGCCAACTCCGCCAAGGGCGACTCCGGGCCGGGGGAGTGGCGCCCCCACGAGGACGCCCAGTGCGCCTACGCGGTCTCCTACATCGGCGTGAGCGACCGCTACGGGCTGCCGCTCGCGGCCGAGGACCACGCCGCGCTCGACGACATGCTCGCCACCTGCGCATGAGGGCGCCGTCCGCCGCCCCGGCCGGAACCGGCCATCTGGGCCGGCCGTGCCGTCCGAAACCCGTCTCGGCCGTCCCCGCGCGGCCCCGGACGTGCGGGTTCTCCGGGCCATCGCGCGTCGCCGCAGCTCAGCGCGGCCCCGCGCGCGGTCGGGCGTCCGCCGGGCGCCCGCACCCGGCGCGCGGCCGCCCGCGCCCGATGACCAGGCAGGGCGGCGCGGAGGGCCCCCGCCTCAGTATCATCGCGGTGACCCCCCATCACGCTCCGGTCGCGCGGCGGCCACCCGCACCGCCGCGGCGCATCCGCACCGGGCCCTCCGGACCACCGCGCCACCCCCTGACGGAACAGGTTCACGATCACATGACCGCAGCGCCGCCGCGCCCGTCCCCACCCCCGTCGCCGGCGGGCACCGGACGCGCCGCCGGCCGGCGCCGCGGGCGCGAGGGGAGGACGCCTTGAACCGCGGAAACGGCCCCGGGCCGCACCGCAGCCCGGTCATCCTGGTGGTGGCGCCGGACGAACGCAGTGCCGAGGTCACCATCGAGGGCCGCACCCGCGTCGTCACCGGCGCGACCCCGAAGGAGACCCGTCGGGCGGCCCTGGACGTCGCGGCGGGGTACGCCGCGCACCTGGGCACGTCCGTCCTGATCAACTCGCGCGACGCCAACGGGGCCTGGCAGCTCATCATCAGCCCCACCGGGGTGGTGCGGGCGGCCGGCGGCACCGAGGTCGAACTCACCGCCGGGCGCGGCGCCAAGGCCGGCCGCCCGCGGCGCGGCCGCCGCGTGCTGATGGCCGCCGCCGGCGGGACGCTCGCCGTGGCCGCCGTCGCCGGCGGGGGCGTGGTGGCCGTCCGGATGCTCCCCGACATCACCGCCACCCGCGTCGACAGCGCCGAGGACCCGGCGGTCACCCTGGAGGGCCGGTCGGCGCCGCCGGGGTTCACCACCCAGGCCGCCTGGCGGCTGCCCACCCTGCCGGGGACCCGCCCCGGTGTCGCCCCCGACGGCGGCGCGGCCGCCTACGTCGACCCCGAGGAGCGCCTGACCGTCGTCGGCCCCGACGGGGCCGAGCTGTGGTCGGCCGAGCTCCCGCTGCCCGCCGGCGACATCGAGGGCGCGCCCACGTTCGTCTCCGACGGCGACGCCTACGGCCTCGCGGTGACCGGCAGCGGACGGCTGTGGCTCTGGCCGCCCTCCGGCGGCGCGCCCGACGAGTTCACCCTGCCCGAGGGGTCGCGGGTCACCTTCGCGGGGGCCAGCGCGCTCGTCCTCGGCGACGGGCGCGCCCTGGTGCCCGACGACGGCGGACTGCGCCCCATCGCCATGCCCAGCGGCTACGGCGCGATGCTGGCCGACCCCGGCCGGGTGCTCACCGCCGTCCAGGACGGGCCCTGGCGGTGGGTGGGCCTCGACGGCGAGACCACCGAGGTCGAGCCCGAGCCGCCGGACGGCGCGGGCGACCTCGCCGAGGTCCTCACCGCCCGCTCCCGCTACGTGATCGTGCGCTGGGTCGCCGAGGAGGGCGACCAGGCGCTGCTCGCCGTGCACGACTCGGGCGACGGCTCCGTCGTCGCCCGGACCCTGGTCGACCCGGCGTCGCTCGCCGACGCCCGCTGGCTCGAAGGCGGCTCGGTCGCCGCCTACGGCCCGGTCGTGGTCGACCTGGACAACGGGCGGGCCACCGCTCTGGAGGGGTTCGTCCCCACCAGCGCGGCCGGCGACCGGGTGTACGGCGAGGCCGCGGGTGTTCCCGTCGCGGTCGGCGCCGACGCCGAGCCGACCGACCTGCCCGCCGACGTCGTGCGCCCCTGGGGGCTACTGGACGGCCGCGCGGTGGTGATCGCCGACGGCGACCTCTATGCCCTCACCCCGCAATGATCCCCCGAGGAAGAGAAAGGAGCGGAATGTCCCGTACAGCACGTGTGGTCACCGTGACCGCCGTCGCGCTGATGGGCGCCGGGTTCCACGTGTCCCCGGCGTTCGCGGCCACGTTGGACGCGGCTCCGCTGGACGCCGTCGAGGCGGCCCCCCAGCAGCCCGTGCAGACGCTGCCGCAGGCGGCTCCGGAGACGCCGCAGCTGCCGATCGTCGGCGACCTGCTGCCGGTCGACCCGCCGCCGCCCAGCGACCCCGGGTTCCCCGGCGACCCCGGCGACCCGGGTGACCCGGACCCGGGCGACCCCGGTGACCCGGGCGATCCTGGTGACCCCGGTGACCCGGGTGACCCGGGTGACCCCGGCGATCCCGGTGACCCGGG
>NZ_BCRK01000066.1 GCF_001552555.1 Nocardiopsis trehalosi NBRC 14201
CTCGGCTGCCTCGGGCTCGTCGCGGTCGGCGCCGCGCCGCGCGGCGCGGGCGGGACCGGGGTCGGCGGGCTCGTCGCGGCCGACCGGGGTGCGGCCGAGCGATGGCCGCTCCGGCCGCTCCTGCCGCACGGGTTCGGCGCGTTCGGGGCGGCCCGCGGCGGGGGCGTCCCATCCCGGGTCGATCGGGCGGCGGGCGCGGGTGCCCTCGCGCTGCGGGGCGGGCCGGACCGACTCGCGCGCGGCGGGCGGCGGCGCGGGCTCGCGGGCCGGCGGTCGGGCGGGGTCGGGGGCGGTGCGGCCGGCGGCGGGGTGCTCGGGGCGCTCCGGGCGGGCCGGCTCCTCGGGGCGGGCGGGCGGCAGCGGGCTGTCGGCGCGCGTCGGCTCGGGGCGCGGCAGCGGGTCGCGGCGCGGCGCGGGCTCGGGCCGCGCGGGCTCGGCGGGCGGCGGCGCGGCGGCCTCCGGGCGCGGCGCGGCGGGCGGTTCGCCGCCCTGGCGGCGCGGCACGAACGGGGTGACGTTGGCGCCGGCCGGGCCGAGGTCGAGCGGGGCGTCGGCCTCGCGGGAGGAGAAGCGCAGGGCCTCGTCGTCGGCCGGGGTGACCGAGCGGCGGCGCGGCTCGTACACCCAGTGGGCGACGCGCTCCTCGCCGGCGACGAGGAACGCCAGCTTGAGCTGCCAGGTGTTGTCCTCGCGCTTCCAGGAGTCCCACACCGCGTCGCCGGTCTCCAGCTGGTGGGCGCCGATGCGCTCGGCCACGATGTCACCGAGGACCGGGCCGGGGGTGGAGTCGCCCTGGCGGCGCACGGTGGCCCGCTGCGCCTGCTGGGCGATGTACTCGCGCTCCTGGAGCACCGGGCCCTCGAACCAGCGCACCCGCTCGATGGGTATCCCCGCGTGCTCGGCGATGGCCTCGGCGGTCTCACCGGAGCGGATCCGGGCCTGGATTTCCTTGGGGCGCAACGGATTCTCCACTTCGATCTCGTACTGGCCGAGCCGGGAGAACTGGCCGCGGACGGCGGCGCGGAGGCGGTCGTCGACGGGCAGCATGAAGCGGGTCCCACGACCGGCGCTCGCCAGCACCAGGTAGGTGCCGTCCTCGCTCACGGCGACGAGGCGAAGCTCCTGCATCGCCCTCCCTTTCGCGGTTCCGTCGAGGGCGGGTCCTCGGTCGGCCCCCGCGTTCCAGTCTCATCGGCTTGTGACGGTTCGGCCAGTGCCGCGCCCGGCATGTCCGAACGGTGTGCTCCGGACGCGTGCGGCGGCGCCGCGCCGCCGGGGTGCTCGTGCTCCCTCTCCCCGCCATCTTGACACGGGAGCGGTCCGTGTTCCCAGGCGTGCCGAACGGGTTTCGGCGGAAACCCGCGCGACGTCACGCGGTGATGGTATCGGCCGCGGGCCGCGGGGCGCGGAACCCGGTCGACGGCGCGGCGCACGCCGCCGCGCACCACATCGCGCCGGTCGTCGGCAACCCGACACGCCGGTCGAGACCTGAGGGTGATCCATCCGATGCCGATGTTTTTCCGGAACATCGAGCCCTTTGTTATTAGTTGTCCGATTAAGCGGGGTTGTGGCCGGGCCGTGCCCGGACGGCCGCCCCCGAGGACACGAGCACGTCCGCCGCGCCCCGCGCGGCGTAGGGAAGGGAAGGATGAGCGAGGGCGAGGAGAAGAAGAAGCGCATCGACCTGAGCGTCCCGCAGGTCGTCGGGGGCGGACTCGCCACGCTGACCGCCGCCACGGCGGCGTCCTACCTCGGGGTCTACGGCACCATCATCGGGGCCGCGGTCATGAGCGTGCTCAGCACCGCGGGCACCGCGGTCATCGCGCACCTGATGGCGCGCAGCGGCGACGGCGCCAAGCGGATCGCCGAGCGGGCCCAGGCCGCCCCCCGGCGCCGCGACGGCGCCGCCGCCGAGGTGGCGCGGTCCGGCCCCGCCGGGGTCGACGGCGACACGCTCCTGGCGGCCGCCACCGAACCGCCCGCCGACGGGCCCGGCCTGGACGCCACGCGCGCCCTGCCCCTGGCCGGGATCGGCGCCGCCGACCGGATCGGTGCCGACAGCGGGGCGGCCGACGGCGGCACCGGAACGCCGGCCCGCACCGGTTGGCGCAAATGGCGGCGGATCGTCATCCCGGCGGCCGCGGTCTTCGCCGCGGCGATGCTCGTCATCCTGGCGTTCGAGCTGTTCACCGGCCGGTCGCTGACCGCCACCCTGCACGGCGACGAGACCCGGTCGGCGCCCACCCTGCTCGGGGGCCAGGCGCAGGACGCCCAGGAGGAGCCCGTCGAGGCGCCGGAGACCGAGGCGCCCGCCCCCACCCCGGACGCCGAGCCGAGCGCCCCGGTGGCGCCGACCGCCCCCGGCACCGGCGGCGACGCGCCCGGCGGCACGCCCGCCCCGACCGCCCCCGGCACCGGGACCACCCCGGACCCCGGCCAGGACGGCGGGCCGACCACCGACCCCGGGACCGGCGAGGACACCGGTGACACCGGGGAGGACACCGACGGCACCGGCGAGTCCGGAACCGGCCAGGACGGCGGGGCCGCGCAGCAGGCGCCGCGGGCGCAGAACCCGGCGGAGTGACCCCCTGACCCCCGGCGGCGCCCGGCGCCCCGCCCCCGTGCGCGGGCGGCTTCGCTGCGGCGGGGCCGCCCGCGGCGGTCAGGGGCCCAGTACCCGGTCGAGGTAGGCGTTGGCGAACCGGCGCTCGGGGTCGACCCGGTCGCGCACGGCGGCGGCGTCGGCCAGGCGCGGGTACACCCGCTCCAGGTAGGCGCGGTCGCGGGTGTGCACCTTGCCCCAGTGCGGGCGGCCGCCCACCGCGGTGAACACCGACTCCAGGTCCGCGAAGTAGCGCCCGTAGGGCGCGCCCCGGTAGACGTGCGCGGCGATGTAGGCGGTGTCGCGGCCGTGGGCGGTGGACAGCCACACGTCGTCGGCCGGGGCGAACCGCACCTCCAGGGGGAACGACACGCGGTGCCCGCCGGCGTCCACCCGCGCCCGCACCTCGCGCAGCGCGTCGGCGGCGTGCTCGGCGGGGACCGCGTACTCCATCTCCACGAACCGCACCCGGCGGGTGGTGGCGAACACCCGGTGCGACACGTCGGTGTAGGAGCGGGCGCTCAGCGCGCGGGCCGACACCTGGTTGATGGCGGGGACGGCCGCGGGCAGCCGGCGGGCGACCCGGTTCACCCGCTCGAACACCGTGTTGGACAGGAAGTCGTCGTCCAGCCACGCCCGGAACGGGGTCAGCGGGCGCGCCGGACCGTCGACCCGGTTGTTCCGCTTGGTGCTGGTGAGGCCCGTGTGCGGGAACCAGTAGAACTCGAAGTGGTCGTTGCCGGCCCGCAGCTCCGGCAGCCGCTCCAGCACGTCGTCGAGCCGCATCGGCTCCTCGCGGGCGTGCAGCAGGAACGCCGGGACCACGGCCAGCGTCAGCGCCGTGACCACGCCGAACGCGCCCATGCCCACCCGGGCCGCCGCGAACAGCTCCGGGTCCTCGGTGGCCGAGCACGCCGCCACCGAGCCGTCGGCCAGCACCAGTTCCAGGCCGACGACCTGCCCGGCGAGCCCGCCGACGTCGCGGCCGGTGCCGTGGGTGCCCGTCTGCACCGCCCCGGCGGCCGTCTGCACCGTGATGTCGCCCAGGTTGGCCAGCGCCAGCCCGTGGGCGTCGAGCACCGCGTTCAGGTCGCACAGCGGCAGCCCGGCCTCGACCGTGACGGTGCCCGCCGCGCGGTCGACCGACCGCACCCGCGCCAGCGACGTGGGGGAGAGGAGGGTGCCGTCGGTGACGGCCACCCCGGTGAAGGAGTGGCCCGACCCGACCATGCGCACGCGCTCGCCCGCCGCGGCCGCCGCGCGCACCGCCGCGGCGACCTCCGCGGTGCCGTTGGGGACCACCACCCGGCGGGGACGCGCCTGCTGTGTCCCGGACCACGTGCGCCACACCACATTCGTCATGGACACGCAGGCTACCGGCGGGTCCGTCCGGATGTAACCGGTCGGTAGGCCCCATTTCGCGGGTGATCCGCGCGCGTGGCGGCCGCCACGCGGGGGTGGCGCGGGGGTGCCGTCCGGACCTGGTTTCATGGGGACCATGAGGCCCTACGACGCGTTCCTGCTGATCTCCTTCGGCGGCCCCGAGGCCGTCGACGACGTCATCCCCTTCCTGGAGAACGTCACGCGCGGCCGCGGCATCCCCCGCGAGCGGCTCGCGGAGGTCGGCGAGCACTACTTCCTGTTCGACGGCGTCAGCCCGATCAACCAGCAGTGCCGCGACCTCCTCGACGCGGTGCGGGCCGACTTCGCCGCGCACGGCGTCGACCTGCCCGTCTACTGGGGCAACCGGTTCTGGGAGCCGATGCTCACCGACACGGTGCGGCAGATGGCCAAGGACGGCGTGCGCCGGGTGGTCGCGATGGCCACCTCGGCCTACAGCAACTACTCCAGCCATCGGGCCTACCTCAACGACATCGCGGCCGCCCGCGAGGCCGTGGGGCCCGACGCCCCCGAGATCGAGCTGATCCGCCCGTTCTTCGACCACCCCGGGTTCATCGAGCCGCTGGCCGAGCACACCCGCGCCGCGCTCGCCGAGCTGCCCGAGGAGCACCGGGCCGGCGCCCGGCTGCTGTTCTCCGCGCACTCCATCCCCACCGCCATGGCCGACGCCAGCGGCGCCCCGGAGCAGCACTACGGCCCCGGCGGGGCCTACGTCGCCCAGCTCACCGAGGTGGCCCGGCTCGTGGCCGAGCGGGTCGGCGGCGGCCACGCCTACGACCTCGTCTACCAGAGCCGCAGCGGGCCGCCCAGCCAGCCGTGGCTGGAGCCCGACGTCAACGACCGGCTGGAGGAGCTGGCAGCCGAGGGCGTCGAGGCGGTCGTCGTCGTGCCCTACGGGTTCGTCTCCGACCACATGGAGGTCAAGTACGACCTCGACCACGAGGCCCGCGCCACCGCGCGGCGCCTGGGCGTGCCCTTCGCGCGGGCGCTCAGCCCGGGCACCCACCCGCGGTTCGTCGCCATGGTGCGCGAGCTGGTGGCCGAGCGCGCCCAGGGGGCGCCGCGCACCGGACTCGGTACGCTGCCCGGCTGCCCCGAGGGCGCCGACGACTGCTGCCTGCCGCGCTGACCACCGGCTCCCCGCCCCCGGTCCGGCGCGCCCTCCCCCGATAGGGTCCCAGTGATCACCCGTCGGGAATCGGAGGAGTTGTCGTGGTGGATTCGTGGTACCAGCCGTCCGACTACGTCGCCCTGCCACGGGTCGGCGGGCTGCGGCTGTCGCCGGACGGCTCCCGGCTGATCGCCCCCGTCAGTGAACCCAAGCCCGACGGCACCTCCTTCGGCACCGCGCTGTGGGAGATCGACCCGGCCGGCGCGGCCGCACCGCGCCGGCTCACCCGCTCCACCGCGGGCGAGTCGGGCCCCGGGTTCCTGCCCGACGGGTCGCTCCTGTTCACCTCCGCGCGCCCCGACCCCGAATCCGCCGACGGCGCCGCGACCCCCGTCCCCGCGCTGTGGCTGCTGCCCGCCGCCGGCGGCGAGGCCCGCCGGGTCGCCGACCGCCCCGGCGGCATCGGCGGGTTCGCGGTCGCCCGCGACGCCGGCACCGTGGTGTTCGCCTCGGAGACCACGCCCGGCGCCGCCGACGCCGAGGCCGACGCCCGCGCCCGCAAGGAGCGCAAGGACGCCGGGGTCACCGCGATCCTGCACGAGGCCATGCCGGTGCGCTACTGGGACCGCGACCTCGGCCCCGCCCGCACCCGGCTGTTCGCGGCCGCGCCCCCCGCCGACGCCGCCGCCCCCCTGGGCGAGGCCGCCGACCTCACCCCCGACCCCGGCCAGGCGCTGCTCGGCCAGTCCTTCGACCCCACCCCCGACGGCACCTCGGTGATCGCCGGGTGGACCGTCCCCCAGGGCCGCGGCGTCGACCGCTCCACGCTCGTCGCCATCGACACCGCCACCGGCGAGCGCCGGGTGCTGGCCGCCGACGACCGCTACGACTTCTCCGGTCCCCGCGTCTCGCCCGACGGCCGCTACGCCGCCGCCGAGCGCGGGTTCGACGGCGAGCCCGACGGCGAGCCCCGCGACCACACCCTCTGGCTCGTCGACCTCGCCACCGGCGAGGGCCGCGACCTGCTGCCCGACCGCCACCTGTGGCCGCGCGAGTACGCCTGGGCCCCCGACTCCTCCGCCGTGTACGTGGTCGCCGACCTTGACGGCCGCCGCCCCGTCTTCCGGGTCGACCTCGCCACCGGGGAGGTCCGGCGGCTGACCCGCGAGGGCGCCTACAGCGCCCTCAACCCCGCCCCCGACGGCGGTGCCCTCTACGCCCTGCGCGACTCCTGGGACGAGCCGCCCACCCCGGTCCGCCTCGACGCCGCCGCCGAGTCCGAGCCGGTCCGGCTGCCCGCCCCCGGCCTGCCGCTGCGCCCGCCCGGCACCCTCACCGAGGTCGAGACCGAGGCCGACGACGGCACCCGGATCCGCTCCTGGCTGGTCCTGCCCGAGGGGGCGTCGGCCGCCGCCCCCGCCCCGCTCGTGCTGTGGGTGCACGGCGGCCCCTACATGAGCTTCAACGGCTGGTCGTGGCGGTGGAACCCGTGGCTGCTGGCCGCCCGCGGCTACGCCGTCCTGCTGCCCGACCCCGCCCTGTCGACCGGGTACGGCCCCGAGATGCTGCGCCGCGCCTGGAGCTCGTGGGGGCCGCGCACCTTCGCCGACCTGATGGCGGTCACCGACGCCGCCGCGGCCCGCGACGACGTCGACGCCGAGCGCACCGCCGCCATGGGCGGGTCCTTCGGCGGCTACATGGCCAACTGGATCGCCGGGCACACCGACCGCTTCCGCGCGATCGTCACCCACGCCTCGCTTTGGGGGCTCGACGCCTTCGTCGGCGCCACCGACGCGCCCGCGGTGTGGGAGGCGGAGTTCGGCGACCGGCACACGCGGCCGGAGCGCTACGAGCGGGCCTCGCCGGACCGCCACCTCGACCGCTTCACCACGCCCATGCTCGTCATCCACGGCGACAAGGACTACCGGGTCCCCATCGGCGAGGGGCTGCGGCTGTGGTGGGACCTGGTGTCGCGCGAGGTCGACGCCAAGTTCCTGTACTTCCCGGACGAGAACCACTGGGTGCTCTCCCCGGGCAACATCAAGGTCTGGTACGAGACGGTCCTGGCCTTCCTGGACCACCACGTGCTGGGCGAGGACTGGCGCCGGCCCGGACTGCTGTGAACCGGCCGGCGACAAGGAACGGGGGAACGTGGACGTGACCACCACCGCGGAGCCGGCCGCGCTGCTGGCGCTGGCCGTCGAGGTCGCCGCCGAGGCGGGGCGCGTGGCCGCCGAGGGCCAGGCGGGCATCGACGTGCTCGACACGAAGTCGTCGCCGACCGACGTCGTCACCGAGATGGACCGCGCGGTCGAGAAGCTGATCCGCGAGCGCCTGCTCGCCGCCCGGCCCGGGGACGCCGTCCTCGGCGAGGAGGGCGGTGCCGACGCGGGCTCCACGGGGGTCCGCTGGATCGTCGACCCCATCGACGGCACGGTGAACTACCTGTACGGCCGCGAGGACTGGGCCGTGTCGATCGCGGCGGAGGCCGACGGCGAGATCGTCGCCGGGGTCGTCGCGGTCCCGGTGCGCGGCGACGTGTACACCGCGACGATCGGCGGCGGCGCCCACTGCAACGGGGAGCGGCTGCGGGTGGGGCCGGCGGTCCCGCTGGAGCTGGCGCTCGTGGCCACCGGGTTCGGCTACGACGCCGACCGCCGCGCGCACCAGGCCGAGGTGCTGCGGTCGGTGCTGCCCCGGGTGCGCGACATCCGCCGCTGCGGGGCGGCCTCGGTCGACCTGTGCTCCCTGGCGCGCGGCCGCAGCGACGCCTACTACGAGCGCGGGCTCAACGCGTGGGACTACGGGGCCGCGGCGCTGGTGGCCCGCGAGGCGGGCGCGCGCGTGGGCGGCCTGCGCGGCGCCGAACCGGGCCCGGACCTGGTCGTCGCGGCGCCGCCGGGGCTGTTCGAGGCGCTGCACGACCTGCTGGAGCCGCTGGGCGCCGACACCGACGGCTGACGCGCGCGGGCCGGCCGGATCACGTGATCCGGCCGGCCCGAACGCGGTGGACGCGCCCTGTCGGCGGGGTGTCCTAGACGCAGCCGGTGTCGACGCCGTTGCGGGCGGCGATGCGGTGCAGGTCCTCCAGCTCCGACGCGTGGGCGTCGGCGAGGAAGTCGTCGCCGGCGGCCTGGGCCGCCTTGAGCGACATGGCGGTGTCCTTGATGCGGCCCTTGATCTCAGCGAGGAACTCGCCCATTTCACCTCACTCTGTGCTTCACGACTCTGTGTTTCGAGCAGTGCGCTGGTCCGGCATCGCCACAGCGTTGTGACGGCAGGGGGACGGGTCCGCGACGTGGCGGCCCGCATCACCCCTCCGTACCCACGACGCCGCTGCCGCCAAACCCGTCCGCGGCGACGTGACCGATCCGTGACGGGATGGGGCGTCCGGGGTGGCGTGTGGCGTATGTCGGTTTCCAGGTGGCGTACACCACATCGGGGGGAACGCGCCATTGCTTACTTCGTTCTTATCCTTGATGTGTCAGATTCGAGATGTGCGGGGTGAACGCCGCCGCCGGCGGTTGGGGGATACGCCGGCGGCGGCGCCCCGCCTTCCAGGGGGACATCGGCGGCCCCGCCCCTCGGGGCCCGGCCGCCGACCTTCCGCTCCCCGGCGCCCACGGGTTGCCGCTCACGGCGCACCGGCCTACGTTGGCCGGTGCGGGACGGGTGAACACCGCTCCGCGGTATCACCGCAGCGCACGCGCCGCGGTGGTTTACCCCATCCTTATTCGCCGTGTGCGATAACAGTGGACGCAGCCGGGGGTAAGCGCCGCTGCCGGTGTGTTGGGGGATGCGCCGGCAGCGGCCCACCCGGCCGTAAGGAAGCAAAGGACGACGTGCGCGTACTCGTGGTCGAAGACGAGCAGGTTCTCGCCGACGCCGTGGCCGTGGGCCTGCGGCGCGAGTCCATGGCGGTCGACGTCGTCTACGACGGCGACAGCGCCCTCGAACACGCCGGGGTCAACGACTACGACGTCATCGTCCTCGACCGCGACCTCCCCGGAGTCCACGGCGACGACGTCGCCCGCGCCCTCGTCGGCCGCAGCTACGCCGGCCGCATCCTGATGCTCACCGCCTCCGGCGAACTCCAGGACAAGGTCGAGGGCCTCACCCTCGGCGCCGACGACTACATGGCCAAGCCTTTCGCGTTCGCCGAACTCATCGCCCGCGTGCGGGCCCTGGGCCGCCGCGCCGTCCCGCCGCTGCCGCCCGTCCTGCGCCGCAGCGGCATCGAACTCGACCCCGCCAACCACACCGTCGAACGCGACGGCCGGCGCGTCGCGCTCACCCCCAAGGAGTTCGCGGTGCTGGAGGTCCTGATGCGCGCCGGCGGCACGGTCGTCAGCGCCGAGGGCCTGCTGGAGAAGGCGTGGGACGAGAACGCCGACCCGTTCACCAACGTCGTCCGGGTGACCGTCATGACGCTGCGCAAGAAGCTCGGCGAACCGCCGGTCATCCAGACCGTGCCGGGAGCGGGGTACCGCATTTGACCGCCACCGGCGGCGACCCCTCCGCCCCGGCGGCCGCGCCCGGCGAGGTCGCGCCCACGCCGCCGGGCGACACCGGCACGTGGCGGCGGCTCGCCACGCCGCCCGCCGCCGCGTCCGGGCCGCCCCGGCCGGTCGGCCGCGGGGTGTCCCGGTTCTCCGACAACATCAGCCTGCGCGCCCGGCTCACCCTGATCTACGGGATGCTGTTCTTCGCGGCCGGATCGCTGCTGGTGCTGCTCAACTACGTCATCGTCGCCGCCCTGCTCGACAACCTCACCTTCTCCGTCACGGCCGAATCGCCCTACTACGACGACCCCGCGGCGCTGGAGGACCTGAAGAACAGCTACATCGAGAACGTCCTCGCCGAGGTCACCCGGTTCTCGGTGCTCGCCCTGGTGATCGTCGGCCTGCTCGCGGTCGGGCTGGGCTACGTCGTGGCCGGCCGCGCGCTCTCCCCGCTGCACAAGATCACCCGCATCGCCCGCCGGCTCTCCGAGCGCTCCCTGCACGAGCGCATCGCGCTGGGCGGGCCCGACGACGAGATCCGCGAACTCGCCGACACCTTCGACGGCATGCTGGAGCGGCTCGACCACGCCTTCGACGGGCAGCGGCGCTTCGTCGCCAACGCCTCCCACGAGCTGCGCACGCCGCTGGCCATCAACCGGACCCTGCTGGAGGTCGCGCTGAGCGACCCCGAGGCGTCCCAGGACCTGCGCACCGTCGGCCGCACGCTGCTGGAGACCAACGCCCGGCACGAGCACCTCATCGACGGCCTGCTGTTCCTCGCCAAGAGCGACCGCGAACTCGACGTGCGCACCGGCGTCGACATGGGCGAGGTCGCCGAGACCGTGCTCAGCCAGCTGGCCGCCGAGATCGAGCGGTCCGGCCTGGCCGTCCGCTCCGACCTGCGCGCGGCGCCCGTCAGCGGCGACCCCGTGCTGCTGGAGCGCCTGGTCGCCAACCTGGTCGAGAACGCGCTGCGGTACAACGTCGCCGACGGCGAGATCACCGTGCGCGCCGGCATCTACGACGGGTCGCCCGCCGTGCAGGTCGAGAACTCCGGGCCGGTCATCCCCGGCTACGAGATCGAGGGCCTGTTCGAGCCGTTCCGCCGCGGCTCCGGCGACCGGGTCCGCTCCAGCCGCAGCGCCGGGCTGGGCCTGTCCATCGTCCGCTCGGTGGTGCGCGCCCACGGCGGGACGGTCAGCGTCTGGCCGCGCAGCGGCGGCGGCCTGGTGGTGACCGTCCGGCTGCCCGCCGCGGGCCGCGACGCCCCCTCCGGCGGCCGCTGACCCCGGCGCCCGGACCGCGCCGCCGAACCTGCTGCGGACGCCGCCGCCCCCGTGATATCTATACGTGTCCGATGACACGGCCACCCCCGGGACGACCCGGTGCCGCGGGTGGGTATGCTCTCCGGGCGTGAACGCGCCGGAAATTCGTTCCGGCAGCCGCGTGTCCGTTCCGACCTCGCCACTCGCGGAGTACCCGCTCTCGGCCGGTGCGAGGAAAGACGAAGAAATAGGTCGCAATCCTTCGGGCGTTGGGTAGCACATGAGAACGAGCGAATCCGCTGTGCGCGAACACGCGCGCGTCGGGGTTCGGCCGATCGGCGCTGCCACGAGGTTCGACGGCACCCGGGAGGGGTCACGCGACCCGGACGCCGGGGATGTTTCCCCCCGGTACGGGCACAAGACGCGGCTCTCAAGCGTTACTACCGCGCGACGAGGCATAGATCGAGGGGGATGGAGTTAGCAGAATGGCCACCGATTACGACAGCCCGCGCAAGACCGACGAGGACATCAACGAGGACAGCCTGCAGGAGCTGCAGGCCCGTCGGGTCGACAAGGGCACCAGCACCATCGACGTCGACCCCGACGAGGTGGCCGAGGGGATGGAGCTGCCCGGCGCGGACCTCTCCGGTGAGGAGCTGGCCGTTCGGGTGCTGCCGCGCCAGGCCGACGAGTTCACGTGCTCGCGGTGCTTCCTGGTGCACCACCGCAGCCAGCTCGCCGAGGAGCGCAAGGGACAGCTCGTGTGCAAGGAGTGCTCGGCCTGAAAAGGGGCGCCGCCTCCCTCCCCGCTTCCACGGCCGCTGCGACGCGGCGACCGATGCGTCCCCGTTCGGGGGCGCATCGTGCTTTACCGGGGGTGGTCCGTGCCGCCCCCGCCGGTTTTTCGGCTGACGGCCCGGTGTTTTTATCGTCGTAACTCGGGAAAAGCTGGGAAAAGGCTGTGAAATGGGGGAGTAAATAGTGGCATGGCGCACACGCGGCCGCCGTAAGGGCGACGCCCGCGCAACCGACGACCACCCCGAGCCCACCGAGGGCGCCCGCGCGGACGGCCCCGCCGCCCCGACCGGGGACGCGCCGGCGGACACCGGGGCCACCGGCGACACCGGGGCCGCGCCGGCCGCCGAGGACGCGCCCGGCACGGAGTCCGCCCCGGCCGCGCCGGACACCCCCGCTTCGGCCGGCGCCACCGCCCCCGGCACCGACCTGGAACCCGCCGCCGGCGCCTCCGACGACATCGGCGCGCTCGTCGGCCGCATCGTCGCGGACGACGGCACCGACGCCAAGCGCCGTGCCGGCCTCCTCGGCCGCCTCGCCCGCGCCGTGGCCGCCAGCGCCCGCTCCGCCGGGGTCCGCAGCGCGGCCGGCGGCCGCTGGCTCACCGACCTCTTCGCCACCGAGATCGCCCCGCGCATCCCGGTCCGCGACCGCGCCACCCTCGTCCGCCACCACCGGGGCCTGGAGGGCGAGGAACTCGCCGACGCCCTGGTGCGCAACGCCGTCTCCACCACCACCGCGGTCGGCGCGGCCGGCGGCGCCCTGGCCGCCGTCCAGTTCACCGCGCCCCCGCTGCTGCTGACCGCGCCGGCCCAGGTGGTCGCCGAGACCCTGGTCGTGGCCGCCGTCGAGGTCAAGCTCATCGGCGAACTCCACGAGGTGTACGGCGCGCCCGCCCCCGGCACCGGCCTCCAGCGCGCCACCGGCTACGTCGGCGCCTGGGCCAAGCAGCGGGGCATCGACCCCACGTACGCCGCCGAGTCGCTGACCCTCGCCCTGGGCACCGCCGCGAAGGCGGCGCTGCGCAAGCGGCTCATGCGCGTCCTGGGCCGCCACCTGACCACGCTCGGCCCCTACCTCACCGGCGCGGTGGCCGGCGGCACGCTCAACCGCGCCGCCACCACCGGCCTGGCCCGCGCGGTCCGCGCCGACCTGCGCGCCCGGGCCCTGCCCGGCGGCGACCCCGGCGTGGCGCCGGGCCGCCCCGGGATCGACGGCGGGGCGTCCGGAGCGCTGCCCCCGGGCGACCGCCCCGCGGACGGCTGAGGGGCGGCGCGCACCGCGCGCCGCCCCCCGATCGCAGTCCGCTACATGCCCTCGACCGCCACCGAACCCTTCGGCGGGAACCGGCGGTAGACGGCGCGTACGGCGAGCACCCGGGTGACCTCCATGCCGACGCCGGCCACCACGGCCCACCCCACCGCCTCGCCGAGGCCGACCTCGAGCGACTCCGGCTCGGTCGGCGGCTCCTTGCCCGTGGCCTGGGTCCAGGCGAAGGTCAGCGCCTTGCGCACCACGTAGGCCGCCGCGAGGGAGGCGACGCCTCCGACGATCTGCGCGGCCAGGTGCGAGTCTCTCTTTGCCATCTGTATCCGATCGCTTCCGTTCTCGGTCGTCGTGCTCCGTGACGTGCCCGAAATACTGTCATGCCATGGGGGCGGCGCGCCGACCCGACGCCGCCGCGCGGTGGGCTCCGCGCCCCGCCCGCAACGGTGTCGCGGCCGGTCGGACACCCCGCGCGCGGTGCCCCGGGGAACCCCGAAACGGGGAGCGATCACGGCCGCGCAGCCAATACCATTGCCCCATGACCAACCGCTCCCGTTCCCTCCGCGTGCCCGACAAGCCCTCGCTCGACGGTATCGAGGCGAAATGGGTCGACGTATGGGACGAGTCCGGCGTCTACCATTTCGACCGCACCGCGCCGCGCGAGCGGGTGTTCTCCATCGACACCCCGCCGCCCACGGTCTCCGGCTCGCTGCACATCGGCCACGTCTTCTCCTACACCCACACCGACACCGTCGCCCGCTTCCAGCGCATGCGCGGCAAGTCGGTGTTCTACCCCATGGGGTGGGACGACAACGGCCTGCCCACCGAGCGCCGCGTGCAGAACTACTACGGTGTCCGCTGCGACCCGTCGGTGGCCTACGACCCCGACTTCGCGCCGCCCGCCAAGCCCGACCCCAAGCGGCAGGTGCCGATCTCCCGGCGCAACTTCATCGAGCTGTGCGACCGGCTCACCGCCGAGGACGAGAAGGTCTTCGAGTCCATCTGGCGCCGGCTCGGGCTGAGCGTCGACTGGCGCCACACCTACGCCACCATCGACGGCAACTCCCGTGCCGCCGCCCAGCGCGCGTTCCTGCGCAACCTGGCGCGCGGCGAGGCGTACATGGCCGAGGCCCCCACCCTGTGGGACGTCACCTTCCGCACCGCGGTGGCGCAGGCCGAGCTGGAGGACCGCGAGCGCCCCAGCGCCTACCACAAGATCTCCTTCCACCGCCCCGACGGCGGCACCGTCGAGATCGAGACCACCCGGCCCGAGCTGCTGCCCGCCTGCGTCGCGCTGGTCGCCCACCCCGACGACCACCGTTACGCCGACCTCGTCGGCACCACGGTCCGCACGCCCGTCTTCGGGGTCGAGGTCCCGGTGCGCGCGCACCGCCTGGCCGACCCCGACAAGGGCTCCGGCATCGCCATGATCTGCACCTTCGGCGACACCACCGACGTCACCTGGTGGCGCGAGCTCCAGCTCGCCACCCGCCCGATCGTCGGCTGGGACGGCCGCATCGTCGCCGATCCCCCGGCGGGCATCGACTCCGCCGAGGCCCGCGACGCCTACGCGCGCCTGGCCGGCGCCACCGTGCACACCGCCCGCGAGCGCGTCGTCGAGCTGCTGCGCGCCTCCGGCGACCTGATCGGCGACCCCAAGCCGATCACCCACCCGGTGAAGTTCTACGAGAAGGGCGACAAGCCGCTCGAGATCGTCACCACGCGGCAGTGGTACATCCGCAACGGCGGCCGCGACGCCGCCGTGCGCGACGCCCTGCTCGCCCGCGGCGCCGAACTCGACTGGCACCCCGCCCACATGCGCTCGCGCTACGACCACTGGGTCGAGGGCCTCAACGGCGACTGGCTCATCAGCCGCCAGCGGTTCTTCGGCGTGCCGTTCCCCGTCTGGTATCCGCTCGACGACGACGGCAACCCCCGCTACGACGAGCCGCTGCTGCCCGACGAGGCCGCGCTGCCGGTCGACCCCAGCTCCGACGCCCCCGCCGGCTACACCGAGGACCAGCGCGGCCGCCCGGGCGGGTTCACCGGCGACCCCGACGTCATGGACACCTGGGCCACCTCCTCGCTGTCGCCGCAGATCGCCGGCGGCTGGGAGCGCGACGACGACCTGTTCCGCCGGGTCTTCCCGATGGACCTCCGCCCGCAGGGCCAGGACATCATCCGCACCTGGCTGTTCGCCACGGTCGTCCGCGCGCACTTCGAGCACGGCAGCCTGCCGTGGCGCACCGCCGCCATCTCCGGGTGGATCCTCGACCCGGACCGCAAGAAGATGTCGAAGTCCAAGGGCAACGTCGTGACGCCCATCGACCTGCTGGAGCGCTACAGCTCCGACGCCATCCGGTACTGGGCGGCCAGCGGGCGCCTCGGCACCGACACCGCGCTGGACGAGGGCCAGATGAAGGTCGGCCGCCGGCTGTCCATCAAGATCCTCAACGCCAGCAAGTTCGCGCTGTCGGTCGCGGGCGAGGCCGCGGCGGCCGACCCCGCCGCCGTCACCGAGCCGCTCGACCGGGCGATGCTCGCCGCGCTGGCCGACGTCGTCGAGGACGCCACCGCCGCGTTCGAGAACTACGACCACACCCGCGCGCTGGAGCACACCGAGCGGTTCTTCTGGGAGTTCTGCGACGACTACCTCGAACTCGTCAAGGCCCGCGCCTACGACGAGGAGTCCCCCGCCGGGGCCAGCGCCCGGGCGGCGCTGCTCGTCGCGCTGTCGGCGCTGCACCGGCTGTTCGCGCCGTTCCTGCCGTTCGTGGCCGACGAGGTCTGGTCGTGGTGGCGCGACGGCTCGGTGCACGCCGAGCCCTGGCCCGACGCCGCCGAGTTCCGCGCCGCCGCCCAGGACGGCGAGCCCGCGGTGCTCGCCGCCACCTCCGAGGTGCTGCGCGCGGTGCGCAAGGCCAAGTCCGAGGCGAAGCTGTCCATGCGCGCCGAGGTCGAGCGCGTCGTCGTCCGCGGCAAGAACGCCGGCAGCGCCCGGGTGGCCGCCGACGACATCGCGGCCGCCGGACGCGCCGCCGCCCTGGAGTTCGAGGCCGCCGACGACACCGACCTGCGGGTCGAGGTCACCCTGCCCGCCGCCGCCGAGTAGGCGTACCGCTCCGCAACGGGGCCGCCCCGCGCCGCGGGGCGGCCCCGCCGGGTGCCCGCGCCCGGCGCGGGCCGCGCTAAGCTCGCACACTGTGAGGAGGAGACCCCTGGACAGCACCGACGGGCCCGTGGAGATCGCGGTCCACCGCATCGACCCGGACCTGCCGCTCCCGGCCTACGCCCACCCGGGCGACGCCGGGGCCGACCTCGTCACCGCCGAGGACGTGGTCCTCGACCCCGGGCGCCGGGCGACCGTCCGCACGGGGCTCGCCATCGCCCTGCCCGACGGCTACGCGGCGTTCGTGCACCCGCGCTCCGGCCTCGCGGCGCGGTGCGGGCTGACCCTCGTCAACGCGCCCGGCACCATCGACGCCGGCTACCGGGGCGAGATCCGGGTGACCCTGATCAACACCGACGCGGAGACCCCCGTGAAGCTGACCCGCGGCGACCGCATCGCGCAGCTCGTGGTGCAGCGGGTCGAGCGCGCGGTCTTCCGCGAGACCGGCCCCCTGCCGGGGTCGGAGCGGGGGACCGGCGGGTTCGGGTCCACGGGCGGGCACGCGGCGGCCAGATGACGACCACGGCCCCCCGATCCGGGGGCCGGACGAGCGGGAGAGGTGGAAGGCGTGTTCGGACGCCGACGCAGGAAGACCGAGCAGAGCAGCGGCGCCGGCGAAACCCCTGAGGTCGGCGAGCGGCGCAGCGCCGCGCCCGAGCCTCGGAAGGACGCCGACCGGCACCGGGCCGCGGGCCCCTGGGACGCCTCCGAGGACGCCCCCGACATCCCGCGCATGGACCTCGGGTCCATCCGGGTCCCCGTGCGCTCGGGGACCGAGATCCGCGTGGACGTGGTCAAGAACAACCAGATCATCGGCGTCACCCTGGTGTCCGGCAAGTCCGCCGTCCAGGTGCAGCCGTTCGCCGCGCCCAAGTCGAGCGGCCTGTGGGAGGAGATGCGCGAGGAGCTGCGCACCCAGATCACCTCCCAGGGCGGCAAGGCCGAGGACTTCGAGGGCGTGTTCGGTCCCGAACTGCGCGCCGTGGTCCCGGTCGAGGGCCGCAGGAGCGAGGAGGGCCGGCAGCTCGGGCAGCGGGTCCGCTTCATCGGCGTCGACGGCCCCCGCTGGGTGCTGCGCGGCGTCGTGCGCGGCGAGGCCGCGGTCAAGCCGGAGGCCATGGCGGCCGTCGAGGAGCTGTTCCAGGGCGTCGTGGTCTACCGGGGCGACAACCCGGTGCCGCCGCGCGAACTCCTCACGATCACCGTGCCGCCGGAGGTGCAGAAGTCCATGGAGGCCGCGTCCCGCGCCCGCGCCAACGGCGCCCCCGACACCGCGCCCCCGCGCGCCACCATCACCCCCGACGACCCGGGCACCCCCGGCTCCGGAGGCCCGGGTACCCCCGGACGTCCCGGCCCCGGAGGCCCCGGCCCCGGCACCCCCGGCCCCACCCCGCCACCCGCCTCCTGACCGCCCCCGCCTGACACCCGCCGCCCACCTCGCCACCACGCACCGGCTGAAGGCGGGCGTGGCGCCGTCCCGGCGTGCCCGACGCCTGCGATGCCGTGTCCGTCGACCGTCCGCCCACGCGGTGTCGGCCGCCGCGCGTTGGGCGTCGGGCCGACCACCTGTCCGGTTCCGGGTGCTTCGGGCCACTGCGTGGCGGTCGGAAGTGGGGGCGCTGCCTCGGCGCGCCCGCCCACCTGGGTTGCCGCGTCCGTCGACCGTCCCCGAGGCATTACCGGCCATTGCGCGCCGGTCGGAGGCGGGGTTGGTGCCGTCTCGGCGTGCCCGACGACCTGCTGAGCCGCGTCCGCCGACCGTCCTCCCTACACGGCTGCGGCGACCGCGCGTCGGCCGCCGGGCGATCGGATCACCTGATCGGCCTCCGCGCGGCGGTCGGACGTGGGGGGCCGCCTCGGCGCGCCCGGCCGTCCGGGGTGTCGCATCCGCTGACCGCCCTCCTGCCGGCGGGTGTCCGGCGCTCCTCGCGGCCACCCGGCCGGCCGCTCGCCCGGCCGCTTGCGGAACGGCCGGGAGGGCGTCGTCCCGCCGGTGTCGCCCGGCGGTCCGGTGCCGCACCGCTCTCCAGGCCACCGGGGAAGCCGCCGTCCGGGCCACCAGGGAAGACTCCTTGCGGTCCCGGAGTGGGCGCGGCCAGGATGGGGCGGTGCTGATTCGACGCGAGACCCCCGCCGACATCCCCGCCATCCGCGCGGTGACCGCCGCCGCCTTCCGCGGCGCCGCCCACTCCGCCCCGCCGGTCGAACCCGGCGGCGACCCGGGGGAGGCCACGCTCGTCGGGTGGCTGCGCGACGACCCCGGCTGGATTCCGGAGCTCTCGCTGGTCGCGACCGACGCGGGCGCGGTCGTGGGGCACGTCGTCTGCACCCGGGGCATGCTGGGGGAGACCCCCGCTCTCGGCCTGGGGCCGCTGAGCGTGTCCCCCGAGCGGCAGGGAGCGGGAATCGGGTCGGCGCTGATGCACGCCGTCCTCGGCGCCGCCGACGCCCTGAGCGAACCCGTGGTGGTGCTGGTCGGCGAGCCCGCCTTCTACGGCCGCTTCGGGTTCGTCCCGGCGGACGGCCTCGGGATCACCGCGCCCGATCCCCAGTGGGGCGCCTACTTCCAGGCGCGCCCGCTCACCGCGCATCGCCCGGACCTGCGGGGCACGTTCCGGTACGCGGCACCGTTCGACCGCCTCTGACCGGAAACCGCCGGAACCGCCGCGCACCCGTGGTGCGCCGCCGGCGCACCACGGGCGGGTCAGACCGGCCCGGGGTCGTCCGGGGCGGTGACGGAGCCCAGGAAGAGGACGGCCTCGCGGCGGCGCAGGACGAACCCGAACGGGCGGTCGACCGTGAACGGCACCGGCCTCGGCGGCGACATCGCCGCCGCGAGGGCGATCACGGCGGTGGCGGCGGCGCCCTCCGCGCCCTCCTCGTCGACGCGGAGCAGGGCCTTGTGCACGGCCTTGTCCACGCGCAGCGGTGCGGCGCTTACCCCGCTCAGGTCGGCCGCGTCGGTGAACAGGGCGCGGACCCCGGCGGCGGCCAGGGGGCCGCTCAGGTCGGTGTCGTGCGAGATCTCGAACCGGGGCAGGGCCAGGGCGACCTCGGTCGGCCGGGCGGCCCGGTACAGGGCGGTGAGGACGTCCCCCGAGGGCACGGGCGGCACGGCCGGGTCATCCGGCAGCAGTACGTCCAGCGCCAGGTCCTCGCCGCCGTCGAGGGTGACCATGCGCCACCCGGAGGCCGCGGCGTGCGGCAGCCGGCCGGTGCGCAGCATGGTCGCCGCGGCGCGCACGCCGCCGGGGGAGTGGAAGTCGCGTTCGGCGGTGAGTCCGGGGTCGAACGGGCTGGTCCAGCGCATCCGCACCCACAGCGCGTTGGCGAGCAGCAGCCGGGTGGCGGCGGTGACCATGCCCGGGGCGAGCAGGTCCGGGATGAGGCCGCGGGTGGTCTCCGCGACCCGGGCGTTGACCGCCCGGCGCACGCCCTCGGGGTCGCCGGCGAAGTCGGCCGCGTGCAGGCCCGAGTCGGGGCGCTCGCGCAGCGCGGCGGCGAACTCCGGCCGGACGTCCAAGTCGGCGCGCACCCACAGGTCGGTGGCGGCCGCCAGGCCCTTCGCGCCGGACGCGGCGTCGTCGATCGCGCGCAGGTGGCCGTCGAGGTCGGCGCCGAGCAGCCCGTCCAGCTCCGCGCGGGTGGCGCCGCGCGTCCCGAGGGCGAGCAGGCCGAGCGCGCCCGCCACCGACGCGGGTGACCACACGGTCCCGGCGTCGGTTCCGGGCAGCGCGGCGTGCAGGCGCAGGGCGAAGGCGAGGTGATCGGGGCGCGGGTACCGGTGCCGGGACATCAGGGGCGCTCCTCGTCGTGGACGTCGGTTGACGGCCAGCCTAACCGCCACCCCGGGGCCCACCCCCTCCCGCTGCGGGACGCCCACCGGGACGGCGGTGGAGGGGCGACCCCGGCGCGCCACGCCGCCCGCGCCCTGAACCGGGGCGACGACCGCGCCGGGAACCGCCCCATCCCGCCGAACCCCTCGAAGCACCACCAGAGGCCGCGGCCGCGTCCTGTGGCGGCCCCGGTCGGCCGGGGGCGGGTGGGCACACTGCGGCCCGCTGTGCCGTTGCGCACGGACAGGACGCCTGCCCGCCGTCCCCGGGGAGAGTGCCCCGGGTTCGCCGCCGCTGCGGGGGGAGGGGCGTCCGGGAGCGGCACGTCGGCCGCGCGTGGAACCGGGGGTCGGTGGCCGCGGGGGGACGCGGTTCCGTCGGATGTCCGGGCGGGGCGGTGGAGGGTCGTGGCCGGGCTGGGCCCGGTGGTGCCGGCCGACCGTGGGGCTGCGGTCCGTCGTGTCCCTTGCGCTGGAGGCACTCGCCCGCCGCCCCGTTCCTCCCCGTCCGTGCGGTCCGTTCGTCGCGAGCCTTGCTCGCCGGCCCGTGCCGCATCGGGTCGGAGGGACGCCTACACCGATGCGCCGCTGGTGCCTGCGCCGGGGGCGGGCGCCGACGGCCGGGCGGTTGAGCCGCCGGCCGCATCGGGCGCCGCGCGCGGTGGTCCGGGCCGCTGCGCCGGGCCCACGGGGCGCCGCCCGGGGGTGGGGCGGTGGCTTGTTCCCCGATGTCCGCGATGCCCGGAGCGGCTGCGGCGCCCGGGTGGACGGCGCCCGCCGGGGGCGGGCGGCGCGCGGGGAAGATCACCCGCCGGACCCGCCCGTGACCTAGGCTGGGAGTCTCTGCCGACGCCGATCCTGGAGCAGCATGACCGACCAGCAGCGGGCCGTGGACGCGGCCGGAAGCGGTGCGCCCGACCCCTCCGCACCGCACCGGGACCGTGGTGGTCCCGGCACCCCCTCCGCGCCCGGGTCCGGTGTTCCGGGCCCCGCCGCCGGGGCGGCCGCCGAATCGGCCGACCGCGCGCCCGCGGCGGAGGCGACCGCCGTCCCTGGTTCCGGTCCCGGCCCCGGCGCCCATTCCGGCGCTGACGCGGCGGCCGACCCCGGCGCCGAGGCCACCGCGGCGCCCGTGTCCGAGCAGACCGTCGAATCCGTGGTGCGCGGCCAGCTCGCCAAGGCCCTCGGCGGTAAGCGCGGCATGGTCGAGGCCGCCGTCCCCACCCTGACGTTCACCATCGGCTACATGGTCACCCAGGAGCTGCGGCTCGCCCTCGGGCTGGGCGTGGCGTTCGCCCTGGTGCTGGCCGTGGTCCGGCTGGTCCAGCGCTCCTCGGTGCAGTTCGTCGTCAACAGCCTCTTCGGCATCGGGATCGCCGCGGTGTTCGCCCTGCGCAGCGGCGACGCCGAGGACTTCGCGCTGCCCGGCATCATCTACAACGCCGTGTACGCGGCCGTGCTGACCCTGAGCATCCTCGTGCGCTGGCCCGCCATCGGCCTGCTCATCGGCGCCGTCACCGGCGACCCCACCGGGTGGCGCGACAACCCGGCCGTGGTCCGGCTCAGCTCCCGGCTGACCTGGCTGCTCGTGCTGCCGTGCGTGGTGCGGGTGGCCGTCCAGCTGCCGCTGTGGTTCGCGCAGTCCTCCGGGGCCGCCGACACCTTCGCCTGGCTGGGCATCTCCAAGATCGCCATGGGCTGGCCGCTCCAGGTGGCGTCGCTGGCGGCCATGGTATGGCTGCTGGCGCGCGGCCGCACCCCCATGGAGCAGTCCCCCGGGACCCGGGAGGACTGACCGGGGGCGGCCGCGCGGCGCGTCACTCCGGGGCGAGCAGCGCGCCCAGTTCCTCCACCGACGCCGCGCTGCTGAGGAACACCAGGTCGTCGCCCGGCTCCAGCACGGTGGTGGGCGCCGGCGGGCGCACCCGCCCGTCGCGCACCACCGCCACCAGCACGATGTCCTCCGGCAGGCCCGGAAGCAGCTCGCGCACCGGGCGCCCCGCGTGCGGGGTGCCCGGTGGCAGCGTGAACTCCAGCAGGTCCGTCTCGGGCAGCGACACGGCCGCGGCGTCGGGCGCCTCGTCGGCCAGCGCCGCCGGGTCGTCGACCAGCGACGCGATCAGCCGCGGCGGCGACACCGCGACGTCCACCCCCCACGCGTCGGTGAACAGCCACTCGTTGCGCGGGTCGTTGATGCGGGCGATCACCCGCGGCACCCCGAACTCCGTCTTGGCCAGCAGCGCCACCACGAGGTTGACCTTGTCGTCGCTGCTGGCCGCCACGACCGCGTCGAAGTCGGCCAGGCGGGCGTCCTCCAGCGACGCCAGCTCGCAGGCGTCGGCCAGCAGCCACTCCACCCGCGGCAGCTCGTCCACCCCGATGGCGCGGGTGTCGCGGTCGATGAGCAGCACCTCGTGCCCGCTCTCGCTCAACTCTGCGGCGATGGACCGGCCGACACTCCCGGCCCCCGCGATCGCGACCCGCATCTAGCCCTCCCGCCCGTCGTCGGCGCGGGCGCCCAGGCGCGCCCGCAGCCCGTCGGCCTCCGTGGCGCGCACCAGGACGTGCAGCATGTCGCCCGCGCGCAGCGTCTCGTCGCCGCGCGGGAGCAGCAGCTCGCCGCCGCGCGACAGGTAGGCCACCCGAACGCCCACCGCCGACTCCAGCCGCTCGACCCTGCTGCCCACCCACACCTCGGTCAGCGGGGCCTCGGTCATCACCAGCGTGCCCGACGGGTCGCGCCACAGCGGGCCGACGCCCAGCCCGGCCGAGCCCGGCACCAGCCGGCGCAGGATGGTGTCGGCGGTCCAGTGCACGGTGCCGACCGTGGGGATGCCCAGCCGCTGGTAGACCTCGGCGCGCCGCGGATCGTAGATGCGCGCGACCACGTGCTCCACGCCGAACGTCTCGCGCGCCACCCGGGCGGCGATGATGTTGGAGTTGTCGCCGCTGCTGACCGCGGCGAACGCCGACGCCGAGGCGATCCCGGCGGCCTCCAGCACGTCGCGGTCGTGGCCCACCCCGCGCACCGCTGCGCGGGCCGTTGCCGGGCGGAGCCGGCGGAACGCCTCCGGGTCCTGGTCGATCACGGCCACCGTGTGGCCGGTGTCCTCCAGCGTGTGGGCGAGGGTCGACCCCACCCGGCCGCAGCCCAATATGACGATGTGCACCGGTCCATCCGCTCCCGAGTCCGCGTCCGCGGGAGGGCGCCCGCCCCTCCCGTCAGACGTATACCCAACCACGCGAGAGCGCCCCGTTCACACCGGTACCGGCGGTCCGGGCGGGTCGCGGCGCCCGCGCGCGCGGGACGGTCCGGTGGCGGGCCTCGGCTAGAGTGACCGCAGATGGGTGGTGGCTGTACGCGGGGGTCACCTGCGTGATGCCCGACAGTCCCGTCCCTTCGAAAGGCTTGGACCATGAGCCTGATCGGTACCGACCTGGAACTGCGCGTCGACGACGTCGCGCACGGCGGCTGGTGCGTCGGCCGCCACGAGGAGCAGGTCGTCTTCGTCCGGCACGCCCTGCCCGGCGAGCGCGTCCGCGTCCGGGTCACCGAGGAGACCCGCCGCTTCCTGCGCGCCGAGGCCGTCGACGTCCTGGAGCCCTCGCCCGACCGGGTGACCCCGCCGTGCCCCTACGCCGGGCCGGGGCGCTGCGGCGGCTGCGACTGGCAGCACGCCACCCTCGACGCGCAGCGGCGCATCAAGGGCCGCGTCGTGGCCGAGCAGCTGCGCCGCATCGCCGGCATCGAGCGCGAGGTCGAGGTCGAGGAGCTGCCCGGCACCCCCGACGGCCTGGGCTGGCGCACGCGGGTGCGGTTCGCGGTGGCCGCCGACGGCACGGCCGGGCTGCGCCGGCACCGCTCGCACGAGCTGGAGCCCGTCGACTCCTGCCGGATCGCGCACCCCGAGGTCGACCGCCTGGGCGTGACCGACCTGCCGTGGCCGGGCATCGCCGAGGTCGAGGCCGTGGTCTCCGGCACCACGCGCGACAGCGCCGTCATCGTCACTCCGCGCGGCGCCCGGCTGCCCGCGCTGCCCACGCCCAAGGCGTCGGCCGCCGTGCTGCGCCGTTTCAAGGGCGGCCGCACCCAGCAGGTGCGCGGTCGGCGCGGCATCCGCGAGCAGGTCGGCGGGCGCGAGTTCCGCGTCAGCGCGGGCGGGTTCTGGCAGGTCCACCCGGCCGCGGCGGCGGTCCTCACCGACGCCGTCCTGGCCGCGCTGGAGCCCAAGCCGGGCGAGACCGCCCTGGACCTGTACTGCGGCTCCGGGCTGTTCACGGGCCCCCTCGCCGAGGCCGTCGGGCCCGAGGGCCGGGTGCTCGGCGTGGAGTCCGGCGCCGAGGCCGTGCGCGACGCCCAGCACAACCTCCGCGACGTGCCGTGGGCGCGCGTCGAGCGCGCCGACGTCGCCACCCAGCTGCGCGAGTGGGTCGACATGCGCGTCGACGTCGCGGTCATCGACCCGCCGCGCTCCGGCGTCGGCCGCGCCGTGGCCGAGCAGCTCGCCGAACTGCGCAACCGCCGCGTCGCCTACGTCTCCTGCGACCCCGCCACCCTCGCCCGCGACCTCGCCGCCTTCATCGAGTTCGGATACCGCCTCACCTCCCTCCGCGCCTTCGACGCCTTCCCGATGACCCACCACGTCGAGTGCCTCGCGGTCCTCGACCGCGATTGATGGACGCGGTCGCCCCGGCCCCGCCAGGGGCACCGTGGACCTCGGCCACGACGCCTTCCTCCGCTCCGACCACGACCTGACGCCGCCACCGCCCGCCGCGCCGGATTCCGGTGGCGCCCGCCGGGCGGTGGCGCGGCCGGGGTGAGCGGGGCGTGGTTTCGGGGGGTCGGGGGTGGGGGGAAGAATGGGGGCCATGCGCTTGAGGATCTTTACCGAGCCGCAGCAGGGTGCCTCCTACGACACGCTGCTGGCCGTGGCCAAGGCGACCGAGGATCTCGGTTACGACGCGTTCTTCCGCTCCGACCACTACCTGAAGATGGGCGACGTCGACGGGCTGCCCGGGCCCACCGACGCGTGGATCACCCTGGCCGGGCTGGCCCGCGAGACCTCGCGGGTGCGGCTGGGCACGCTGATGACCGCCGCGACCTTCCGGCACCCGGGCCCGCTGGCGATCAGCGTGGCGCAGGTCGACCAGATGAGCGGGGGCCGGGTCGAGTTCGGGTTCGGCGCCGGCTGGTACGAGGAGGAGCACAGCGCCTACGGCATCCCCTTCCCGGCCAGCGCGCGTGAGCGGTTCGACCGCTACGAGGAGCAGCTCGACGTCATCACCGGCCTGTGGGCCACCCCGGTCGGCGAGACGTTCCGCTACGAGGGCCGCCATTACCGGCTGGCCGAGGGGCCGGCGCTGCCCAAGCCGGCGCAGGCGCCGCGCCCGCCGGTGCTGATCGGCGGCACCGGGCGCAAGCGGACGCCGCGCCTGGCGGCGACGCACGCCGACGAGTACAACGTGCCGTTCATGTCCCCCGAGGACACCGCCGCGGCGTTCGACCGGACCCGGGCCGCGGTGCGCGCGGCGGGCCGCACCGCGCCGATGGTGTACTCGGCGGCGCAGGTGCTGTGCTGCGGCCGCGACGACGCCGAGGTGGCGCGCCGGGCGGCGGCGATCGGGCGCGAGCCCGAGGAGCTGCGCCGCAACGGGCTGGCGGGCACCCCGGCCGAGATCGTCGACAAGATCGGCCGGTTCGCCGCGGTCGGCGCCGAGCGCCTGTACCTGCAGGTCCTCGACCTCTCCGACCTGGACCACTTGGAGCTGGTCGCGTCGCAGGTCGCCCCGCAGGTCGCCTGAACGACCGAGCCCACGGCGCCGGTCCCCGCGCGGTGCGGGGACCGGCGCCGGTGTGTGCTGTCGGCTGTTTAACTTGATATCGAGATACTTGTTGGATAGCTTGATGTCGAGATAACTTGAGCGTGAATCCCTGGGCGTGTGAGGTTGGCCGCCGGCCGGCCGGGTAGCCGCGGTACCAGGCACCGGCCCGGTCGCGGGTGCGGTACCGCACGACCGCGCCGTCACCGCTGGTGGGCGGCCGTCCACCCGCGCGGCGCGCGGCGGCCGGGCCACCAGGCGCGGACCCTCCCTTAGGGCAGCCTCAGTGAAGTCCCGGCGCCGCCGCTAGGGCAGGATGCTGGGAGAAAGTGGCGAGATCAGGAGGCAACTACCGTGTCCGCGAACAGCTTCGGCAGCCGTGACACGCTCCGCGTTGGCGACGAGTCGTACGAGATCTTCCGCCTGGACGCCGTCGAGGGCGCCAAGCGACTTCCCTACAGCCTGAAGGTGCTGCTGGAGAACCTCCTCCGCACCGAGGACGGCGCGAACGTCACCGCGGAGCACATCCGGGCCCTGGGCGAGTGGGACGCCGAGGCCCAGCCCAGCCAGGAGATCCAGTTCACCCCCGCGCGGGTGATCATGCAGGACTTCACCGGCGTCCCCTGCGTGGTGGACCTCGCGACCATGCGCGAGGCCGTCAACGACCTCGGGGGCGACCCGGCCAAGATCAACCCGCTCGCCCCCGCCGAGCTGGTGATCGACCACTCGGTCATCGTGGACGTCTTCGGCCGCCCCGACGCCTTCGAGCGCAACGTCGAGATCGAGTACGAGCGCAACCGCGAGCGCTACCAGTTCCTGCGCTGGGGCCAGACCGCCTTCGACGAGTTCAAGGTCGTCCCGCCCGGCACCGGCATCGTGCACCAGGCCAACATCGAGCACCTGGCCCGCGTCGCCATGGTGCGCAACGGCCAGGTCTACCCCGACACCTGCGTGGGCACCGACTCCCACACCACCATGCAGAACGGCCTGGGCATCCTGGGCTGGGGCGTGGGCGGCATCGAGGCCGAGGCCGCCATGCTCGGCCAGCCGATCTCCATGCTCATCCCGCGCGTCGTGGGCTTCAAGCTGACCGGCGAGCTGAAGCCGGGCACCACCGCCACCGACCTGGTGCTGACCATCACCGAGATGCTGCGCGCGCACGGCGTGGTCGGCAAGTTCGTGGAGTTCTACGGCGAGGGCGTCGCCGCGGTGCCGCTGGCCAACCGCGCCACCATCGGCAACATGAGCCCGGAGTTCGGGTCCACCGCCGCGATCTTCCCGATCGACGACGAGACCATCCGGTACATGTCGCTGACCGGCCGCAGCGAGGCCCAGACCCGCCTGGTCGAGGCCTACGCCAAGGAGCAGGGCCTCTGGCACGACCCGGCGCACGAGCCGGTCTTCTCCGAGTACCTGGAGCTCGACCTCGGCGACGTCGTCCCGTCGATCGCCGGCCCCAAGCGCCCGCAGGACCGCATCGCGCTGTCCGACGCGAAGCCCACCTGGCGCCGCAACGTGCGCGACTACGTGCACTCCGACGGCATCGACAACGGTGTCGACGAGGCGTCCGCCGAGTCCTTCCCGGCGTCGGACGCCCCGGCCTACACCTCCGCCAACGGCTCGGCCCCGGCCGAGCACACCGCCACCGAGCTGGTGCCCCGGCCCTCCAAGCGGGTCAAGGTCACGCTGGCCGACGGCACCGAGACCGAGATCGACCACGGCGCCGTGGTGATCGCCGCGATCACCTCCTGCACCAACACGTCGAACCCGTCGGTCATGATCGGCGCCGCGCTGCTGGCCAAGAAGGCGGTCGAGAAGGGCCTGTCCCGCAAGCCGTGGGTCAAGACCTCCCTGGCCCCCGGGTCCAAGGTCGTCACCGACTACTACGAGCGCTCGGGCCTCACGCCCTACCTCGACAAGCTCGGCTTCAACCTGGTCGGCTACGGCTGCACCACCTGCATCGGCAACTCCGGCCCGCTGCCGGAGGAGATCTCCCAGGCGGTGCAGGACAACGACCTCGCGGTCACCGCGGTGCTCTCCGGCAACCGCAACTTCGAGGGTCGGATCAACCCCGACGTCAAGATGAACTACCTGGCGTCGCCGCCGCTGGTCGTGGCCTACGCGCTGGCCGGGTCCATGGACGTCGACATCACCACCGAGCCCCTGGGCACCGGCTCCGACGGGCAGCCGGTCCACCTGGCCGACATCTGGCCGTCGCCGGAGGAGGTCCAGGAGGTCATCGACTCCGCGATCGCCTCGGACATGTACGAGTCCGCGTACTCCGACGTGTTCGCCGGCGACGAGCGGTGGCGCTCGCTGCCCACGCCCACCGGCGACACCTTCGCCTGGGACGCCGAGTCGACCTACGTGCGCAAGCCCCCGTACTTCGAGGGCATGGCGACCGAGCCGTCCCCGGTCACCGACATCGAGGGCGCCCGGGTGCTCGCCAAGCTCGGCGACTCCGTGACCACCGACCACATCTCCCCGGCCGGCGCCATCAAGCCGGGCACGCCCGCCGCCGAGTACCTCAAGGAGCACGGCGTCGAGCGCCGCGACTTCAACTCCTACGGGTCCCGGCGCGGCAACCACGAGGTGATGATCCGCGGCACGTTCGCCAACATCCGGCTGCGCAACCAGATCGCCCCGGGCACGGAGGGCGGCTACACCCGCGACTTCACCCAGCCCGACGCCCCGGTGTCGTTCATCTACGACGCCGCGCAGAACTACGCCGCGCAGGGCACCCCGCTGGTGGTGCTGGGCGGCAAGGAGTACGGTTCCGGCTCCTCGCGCGACTGGGCGGCCAAGGGCACCAGCCTGCTGGGCGTCCGCGCGGTCATCACCGAGTCCTACGAGCGCATCCACCGCTCCAACCTCATCGGCATGGGGGTGCTGCCGCTGCAGTTCCCCGAGGGGCAGTCGGCGGACTCCCTCGGCCTGACCGGTGAGGAGACCTTCTCCATCACCGGCGTGACCGAGCTGAACGAGGGCCGCGTCCCCGCCACGGTGAAGGTGTCCACCGACACCGGTGTCGAGTTCGACGCCGTCGTGCGCATCGACACCCCCGGCGAGGCCGACTACTACCGCAACGGCGGCATCCTGCAGTACGTGCTGCGCCAGCTCATCGCCGGCTAGGCACGGGCACCCGCGCGGCCGCCCGCCGCGCGTCCCGCCCCGGGGCCGCCGCCGTCCACCCGACGGCGGCGG
>NZ_BCRK01000067.1 GCF_001552555.1 Nocardiopsis trehalosi NBRC 14201
CCGACCGGACCCCGCCCACCGGCTCCGTCGGCGCGCTCATCGCCGCCGCGGCGGCCGCCCGGCCCGACGCGGTGGCCGTCCGCGCCGGGGGCACCGCCACCACCTACGCCGGACTGGCCGACCGCGCCGACGCCCTCGCCGCGCGCATGCGGGCCGCCGGCGCCGGGCCGGAGACCGTGGTCGCCGTCGCCCTGCCCCGTACCGCCGACCTGGTGGCCGCGCTGCTCGCCGCCGACCGGTGCGGCGCCGCCTACCTGCCGATCGACCCGGACTTCCCGGCCGAGCGCGTCGCGCACATGCTCGCCGACTCCGGGGCCGTGCTGCTCACCACCACCGTCGCGCTCGCCCCCGGCCTGCCCGAAGGGCCGCCCCGGCTGCTGGTCGACGCCCCCGACGCCCCCGATGCCGCCCCCGCCGCGCCGCCCGCGCCGCGCCCCCGCCCCGACCAGGCCGCCTACATCCTCTACACCTCCGGCTCCACCGGCCGGCCCAAGGGCGTGGTGGTCTCCCACGGGGCGCTGCTCAACTTCCTCGGCGACATGGCCGAGCGGTTCCCGCTCGCGCCCGGCGACGTGTGGGCGGCGGTCACCACCGTCGGGTTCGACATCTCCGCCCTGGAGGTCTACCTGCCGCTGATGGCCGGGGCCACCGTGCTGCTGGCCGGGCGCGACGACGCGCGCGACCCGGCCGCGCTGGCCCGGCTGCTGGCCGCCGAGGGCGCCACCGCCATGCAGGCCACCCCCACCCTGTGGCGGGCCCTGGCAGAGGAGCGCCCCGACGCCCTGGACGGGCTGCGCGCGCTGGTCGGCGGTGAGGCGCTGCCGCCCGACCTCGCCGCCCGGCTCGCCGAGCGCTGCGCCGCGACCACCAACCTGTACGGCCCCACCGAGACGACGATCTGGTCCACCGCGGCGCCCGTCACCGCGGACGCCCCGGTCACCATCGGCGCGCCCATCGCCAACACCCGCGTGCACGTCCTGGACGCCGCGCTGCGCCCCGTCCCCGACGGCGTCGCGGGCGACCTCTACATCGCGGGGGAGGGGCTGGCCCGCGGCTACAACGGCCGCGCCGCCCTCACCGCCGAGCGGTTCACCGCCGACCCCTACGGCCCGCCCGGCACCCGGATGTACCGCACCGGCGACCTCGCCCGGTGGGCCCCCGACGGCACCCTCGACTTCCTCGGCCGCACCGACCACCAGGTCAAGGTGCGCGGGTTCCGCATCGAACCCGGCGAGATCGAGGCCGTCCTCACCGCCCGCCCCGACGTCGCCCAGGCCGTCGTCACCGCCCGCGAGGACACCCCCGGCCGGGTGCTGCTCGCCGGCTACGTCGTGCCCGCCCGCGGCGCCGACCCCGACCCCGCCGAGCTGCGCGCGCACCTCGCCGAGCGGCTGCCCGACTACATGGTGCCCGCCGCGCTGCTGCCGCTCCCCGAACTGCCGCTCACCGCCAACCGCAAGATCGACCGCGCCGCCCTGCCCGCCCCCGGGTTCGCCGCCGCCGCCGGAGCGGGGGCGCCCCGCGACGCGGTGGAGGAGCGCCTGTGCGCGATCCTCGCCGACGTCCTCGGCCTGCCCCGCGTCGGCGTCGACGACGACTTCTTCGCGTTCGGCGGCCACTCCCTGCTCGCCACCCGGGTGGCCAACCGGGTCCGCGCCGAACTCGGCGTGGAGGCGCGGCTGCGCGACCTGTTCGACGCGCCCACCGCGGCCGGGCTCGCCTCGCTGCTGGCCGGCCGGCCCCCGGCCCGGCCGCCGCTGACCCGCCGCCCCGAGGCCGACCGGACGCCGCTGTCCTACGCCCAGGAGCGGCTCTGGTTCCTGGAGCGGCTGCACGGCCCCGCCGCCACCTACACCGTGCCGGTCGCGTTCCGGCTGCGCGGCGCCGTCGACCCCGGCGCCCTGGCCGACGCGCTGCGCGACGTCGCCGCCCGGCACGCCGTGCTGCGCACCGTCTACGCCGAGGACGCCGACGGCCCCCACCAGCGCGCGCTGCCCGCCGACGCGGTCGGCGACCTGCTGGAGGTCCGCGACACCGCGCCCGCCGACCTCGACGCGCACGTCGCCCGCGTGCTGCACACCCCGTTCGACGTGCGCGCCGACGTGCCGATGCGGGCCGCCCTGCTCCGGCTCGCCCCCGACGACGCCGTCCTGGTCCTCGCCTTCCACCACATCGCGACCGACGAGTGGTCCGAGGCGCCGTTCACCCGCGACCTCGACACCGCCTACGCCGCCCGCCGCGCCGGCCGCGCCCCCGACTGGCCGCCGCTCGACGTCGAGTACGCCGACTTCGCCGTGTGGCAGCGCGCCTGGCTGGGCGGCGCCGACGACCCCGCCGGGCCGCTCGGCCGCGGCCTCGCCTTCTGGCGGGAGGCCCTCGCCGGGCTGCCCGCCGAGACCCCGCTGCCCGCCGACCGGCCCCGCGCCGCCGTCGCCGACGGGCACGGCGCCACCGTCCCCCTCCACCTCGACGGCGCCACGACCGACGCGCTGCGGCGCGCCGCCGACGCCCACGGCGCCACCGTCTTCATGGTGCTGCGCACCGCCGTCGCCGTCCTGCTGCACCGCATGGGCGGCGGCGACGACATCGCCGTCGGCACCCCGGTCACCAACCGCGACGACGCCCGCCTGCACGACGCCGTCGGCATGTTCCTCAACATGCTCGCGCTGCGCACCGACCTGTCCGGCGACCCCACCGGCCGGGAGCTGCTGGCCCGGGTGCGGGCCGCCGACGTCGCCGCGTTCGCCCACGCCGACGTGCCGTTCGACCGGGTCGTGCAGGAGACCCAGCCCGACCGGAGCCTGGGCCGCCACCCGCTGTTCCAGGTGATGCTCACCTACCAGCGCGACCCCGACCGCGCCGGCCTGCTGGGCACCGACTCCGCGATCCACCCCGTCGACGTCGCCACCGCGAAGACCGACCTGGAGTTCACCTTCACCGAGCGGCCCGGGACCGACGGGCTGGCCGGCGCGCTGCGCTACGCCACCGCCCGGTTCGACCGCTCCACCGCCGAAGGGCTCGCGGCCCGGCTGCACCAGGTCCTCGTGTCGCTGCTCGTCGCCCCGGACCTGCCCATCGGCGACATCGAGGTCCTCACCGACGCCGAGCGCCGGGCCCTGGTCGGCGCCCGCACCCCGACGCCCGTCCCCGGGCCCGCCCTGCCCGACCGGATCGCGGCCACCGCCGCCGCCCGGCCCGACGCGGTGGCCGTGCGCGCCGGGGGCACCGCCACCACCTACGCCGAGCTGGACGCCCGCGCCGACCGCATCGCGCACGCGCTGCGGGCGCGCGGCGCCGGGCCGGAGACCGTGGTCGCCGTCGCCCTGCCCCGTACCGCCGACCTGGTGGCCGCGCTGCTCGCCGCCGGCCGCGTCGGCGCCGCCTACCTGCCGATCGACCCGGACTTCCCGGCCGAGCGCATCGCCGCCATGTGCGCCGACTCCGCCGCCGCGCTCGCCGTCACCGCGCGCGGCGCCGGCGACCGCCTCCCGGCCGGGCTGCCGCTGCTGCGGCTGGACGACCCGGCCACCGCCGCCGCCGTCGACGCCCACGCGGCCGCCGGGCCGGTCCGCACCCCCGTCGACCCCGCCACCGCCGCCTACCACCTCTACACCTCCGGCTCCACCGGCCGGCCCAAGGGGGTGGTGGTGTCCCACGGGGCGCTGCTCAACTTCCTCACCGACATGGCCGACCGGTTCCCACTCGCGCCCGGCGACGTGTGGGCGGCCGTCACCACGGTCGGGTTCGACATCGCCGCCCTGGAGCTGTACCTGCCGCTGATGGCCGGGGCCACCGTGCTGCTGGCCGACCGCGACGACGTGCGCGACCCGGCCGCGCTGGCCCGGCTGCTGGCCGCCGAGGGCGCCACCGCCATGCAGGCGACCCCGTCGCTGTGGGCCGCGCTCGCCGAGGAGCGCCCCGACGCCCTGGACGGGCTGCGCGCGCTGGTCGGCGGCGAGGCGCTGCCGCCCGCCCTGGCCGCGCGGATGGCCGCCCGCTGCGCCGAGACGACCAACCTGTACGGTCCCACCGAGACGACGATCTGGTCCACGGCCGCCCTCGTCACAACCGGCGCCCCGGTCACCATCGGCGCGCCCATCGCCAACACCCGCGTGCACGTCCTGGACGCCGCGCTGCGCCCGGTGCCGCCGGGCGTCCCCGGCGACCTCTACATCGCGGGGGAGGGGCTGGCCCGGGGCTACAGCGGCCGGGCGGCGCTGACCGCCGAGCGGTTCACCGCCGACCCCTACGGCCCGGCGGGGTCGCGCATGTACCGCACCGGCGACCTCGCCCGGCGCACCGCCGACGGCGCGCTCGTGTTCCTCGGCCGCACCGACCACCAGGTCAAGGTGCGCGGGTTCCGCATCGAACCCGGGGAGGTGGAGGCCGCCCTGGCCGCCGCCGACGGGGTGGCCGGCGCGGTCGCCGCCGCCCACCCGGACCCGGCCGGCACCCCCCGCCTGGTCGGCTACGTGGTGCCGCGCGACGGCGCCGCCCCGCTGGACACCGCCGCCCTGCGCGCCCACCTCGCCGAGCGGCTGCCCGACTACATGGTGCCGTCGGCCTTCGTGGAGCTGCCGGAGTTCCCGCTCACCGCCAACCGCAAGGTCGACCGCGCCGCCCTGCCCGCGCCCGAGTTCGCGGCGCCGGCCGCCCGCGCCCCCCGCGACGCCGCCGAGGCAGCGGTGTGCGCCGTGTTCGCCGAGGTGCTGGGCGTGCCCGAGGCCGGGGTGGACGACGACTTCTTCGCCCTGGGCGGCCACTCGCTGGCCGCCGCCCGCGCCGCCAACCGGATCCGCGCCCTGCTCGGGGTCGACACGGGCGTGCGCGACCTGTTCGAGGCGCCGACCCCGGCGGCGCTGGCCGCCCGGATCGGCGCGGCCGGGCGCGCCGCCCGGCCCGCCCTCACCCCCGGCGGCCCGCTGCCGGACCGCGTCCCGGCGTCGGCCGAGCAGCGGCGGCTCTGGCTGGTGCAGCGCATGGACCCCGGCTCCACCGCCTACAACGTGCCGTGGACCCTGCGGCTCACCGGCCCGCTCGACCGGGACGCCCTCGCCGCCGCCGTGCGCGACGTCACCGCGCGCCACGACGCGCTGCGGACCGTCCTGGCCGAGACCGGGGGCGAACCCGAGCAGCGCACCGTCGCCCCCGCCGACCTGCCCGCGCGCCTGCTCGCCGTCGACGCCGACCCCCGCCCGGCCGCCGAACGCGTGCGCCGCGCCGCCCGCGCCCCGTTCGACCTGGCCGCCGACCTGCCCGTCCGCTACACCCTCGTGCCCGACGGCCCCGACGCGCACGTGCTGGTCATCGTGCTGCACCACGCCGCCGCCGACGAGTGGTCCCAGCAGCCGCTGCTGGACGACCTGCGCGCCGCCTACGCCGCCCGGCGGGCGGGCCGGGCGCCCGACTGGCCGGCCCCGGCGCCGCGCTACGCCGACTACGCCCTGTGGCAGCGCGACCTGCTCGGCTCCGCCGACGACCCCGACTCCCGGGCCGCCCGCCAGCGGGCGTTCTGGGCCGAGGCGCTGCGCGGGCTGCCCGAGGAGATCCTGCTGCCCGCCGACCGGCCCCGCCCCGCCGTCCTCGGCACCGCGGGCGGCGTCGTCCACTTCGCCGTGCCCGAGGAGCTGCGCCGCGCCGCCGCCGACCTCGCCGAGGCCACCGGCACCACCCGGTTCCTGGTGCTGCGCACCGCCGTCGCCGTTCTGCTGCAACGCATGGGCGGCGGCGACGACATCCCCCTGGGCACCCCGGTGACCACCCGCACCGACGAGGCGCTGCACGACGCCGTCGGCATGTACCTCAACACCCTCGTGCTGCGCACCGACCTGTCCGGCGACCCCGCCTTCCGCGAGCTGCTGGGCCGCGTGCGCGCGGCCGACCTCGCCGCGTTCGCCCACGCCGACCTGCCCTTCGACGCCGTCGTGGACGCCGTGAACCCGGCCCGCTCGCGCGGCCGCCACCCCCTGTTCCAGACCCTGGTCTCCCACCAGACCCGCCCCGACCTCGGCGGCGGCCTCGACGGGCTCGACACCCGGCTCGTGGACGAGGTGCCGGAGGGCGCCCGGTTCGACCTGGAGGTCGCTTTCGTCGAACGGCCCGGCGCGCCCGGCCTGGACGGCGCCATCCGCTTCGCCGCCGACCGGTTCGACCCGGCGACGGCCGACGCCCTCGGCCGCCGCCTGGTGCGGCTGCTCACCGCCGCCCTCGCCGACCCCGACCGGCCGGTGAGCGCCCTCGACCCGCTGCTGCCCGGCGAGCACGAGGCCCTGCTGCGCGGGTGGAACGCCACCGCCCGCCCGCTGCCCGACACCACCCTGGCCGACCTCACCGCCGGTCCGCGCGCCGACCCCGGCGCCCCGGCGCTGCTGCTGGACGGCGCCGAGGTGTCCTACGCCGCGTTCGACGCCCGCGCCGACCGGCTCGCCCGCGCGCTCATCGCCCGCGGCGCCGGGCCCGAGGCCGTGGTGGCGGTCGCCCTGCCGCGCTCGGCCGACCTGGTGGTCGCGCTGCACGCCGTGGTGCGGGCCGGCGCCGCCTACCTGCCCGTCGACCCCGACCTGCCGGCCGAGCGCGCCGCCGTGCTGCTCGGCGACGCCGACCCGGTGTGCGTGCTCACCGACCGCGCGACGGCGGCGGCCCTGCCCGCCGACGCACCCGAACGCGTGGTCCTGGACGACCCCGACGTGCGGGCGCACCTGGCCGGCCTGCCCGCCGGACCCGTCCGGCCCGAGGAGCGCACCCGCCCGCTGCACCCCGACCACCCGGCCTACACGATCTTCACCTCGGGCTCCACCGGCCGCCCCAAGGGCGTGGTGGTCACCCACCGCGCCATCGCCAACCGGCTGCGGTGGACGCAGGACGCCTACCCGCTCACCGCCGCCGACCGGGTGGTGCAGAAGACCCCGGCGTCGTTCGACGTGTCGGTGTGGGAGTTCTTCTGGCCCTTCACGGCCGGCGCCGCCCTCGTCGTCGCCGCGCCCGGCGGGCACCGCGACCCCGGCTACCTCGCCGGGCTGCTGCGCCGCCACCGGGCCACCGTCTGCCACTTCGTGCCGTCGATGCTCCGCGTGTTCCTGGACCACCCCGACGCCGCCCGCTGCACCGGGCTGCGCCGGGTGCTCGCCTCCGGCGAGGAACTCGGCGCCGACACCGCCGCCCGGTTCCGCGACCTGCTGCCGGGCGTGGAGCTGCACAACCTGTACGGCCCCACCGAGGCCGCGGTCGACGTCACCGCCCGCGACGCCGCCGCCCCGGCCCCCGGGCCCGGCGTGCCCATCGGCCGCCCGGTGTGGAACACCGGGGTGCGGGTGCTCGACGCCCGGCTGCGCCCGGTGCCGCCCGGGGTGCCCGGCGAGCTGTACCTGACCGGCGTCCAGCTCGCCCGCTGCTACACCGGCCGCCCCGACCTCACCGCCGAGCGGTTCACCGCCGACCCGCACGGACCGGTGGGGACGCGCATGTACCGCACCGGCGACCTCGCCCGCTGGACCCGCGACGGCGAACTGGAGTACCTCGGCCGCACCGACCACCAGGTGAAGATCCGCGGCGTGCGCATCGAACCCGGCGAGGTCGAGGCCGCCCTGGCCGCCCACCCCGGCGTGCGCGCCGCCGCCGTCCTCGCCCGCGCCGACGGCGGCCCCGCCGACCCCCGCCTGGTCGGCTACGCGGTGGCGCGCGACGGCGCCGCCCCCCTGGACACCGCCGCCCTGCGCGCCCACCTCGCCGAGCGGCTGCCCGCCCACCTGGTGCCCGACGCCCTGGTCGAGCTGCCCACGCTCCCGCTGTCGCCCAACGGCAAGCTCGACCGCGCCGCCCTGCCCGCCCCCGACCGCCCCGCGCCGGGCGGCGGCCGCGCCCCCGACGGCCCCCGCGAACGCCTCGTCGCCGACGTGTTCGCCGACCTCCTGGGCGCCCCGGACATCGGCGCCGACGACGACTTCTTCGCCCTGGGCGGCAACTCGCTGGCCGCCGCCCGCGCCGCCAACGCCCTGCGCGCCCGCCTCGGCGCCGACGTCGGGGTCCCCGACCTCTTCGCGGCGCCCACCCCCGCCGCGCTCGCCGCCCGCCTGGCCGGCGCCGCCGGCGACCGCCCCCCGCTGCGCCCCGGCGCCGCCCGCGACCACCGCGGCCCCGTCCCGCTGTCCGCCGCCCAGCGCGGCATGTGGGCGGCCGCCCGGCTGCCCGGCGCGGCCGCCGCCTACAACGTGCCGTGGCTGCTGCGGCTGCGCGGCGCCGTGGACGCCCGCGCCCTCGCCGCCGCCGTCCGCGACCTCGCCGCGCGCCACGACGTGCTGCGCACCGTCCACCCCGACCCCGGCGGCACCCCCGAGCAGCGCGTCCTCCCGGTGGACGACGCGCCCGCCCTGGAGACCGTCGACGCCGCCGGCGGCGACGCCGACGCCCTGGTCGACGCCCGCGTCCGCCGCCCGTTCGACCTCGCCGCCGAACCCCCGTTCCGCGCGACCCTGCTGCGCACCGGCCCCGACACCCACCTGCTGCTCCTGCTGTTCCACCACATCGCCGTGGACGAGTGGTCCCAGGCCCCCCTCCTGACCGACCTCGACACCGCCTACGCCGCCCGGCGGGCGGGCCGGGCGCCCGCCTGGCCGGCCCCGGCGCCGCGCTACGCCGACTACGCGCTGTGGCAGCGCGACCTGCTCGGCTCCGCCGACGACCCCGACTCCCGGGCCGCCCGGCAGCGGGACTACTGGGCCGAGGCGCTGCGCGGGCTGCCCGAGGAGATACCGCTGCCCGCCGACCGGCCCCGCCCGCCGGAGCGCGGCGACGCGGGCGGCACCGCCCGCGTCCGGGTGCCCGCCGACCTCGCGCGCGCCGTCGCCGACCTCGCCCGCGCCCGCGGCGCCACCCCCTTCATGGTGGTCCAGGCGGCGGTGGCCGCCCTGCTGCACCGCATGGGCGGCGGCGACGACATCCCCCTGGGCACCCCCGCCACCACCCGCACCGACGCGGCCCTGCACGACGCCGTCGGCATGTACCTCACCACCCTCGTGCTGCGCACCGACCTGTCGGGCACCCCGGCGTTCGGCGACGTCGTCGACCGGGCCCGCACCACCGCCCTGTCCGCGTTCGCCCACGCCGACCTGCCCTTCGACCGCGTGGTCGAGGCGGTCAACCCGCCCCGCGCGGCCGGGCGCAACCCGCTGTTCCAGACCATGGTCACCCACCAGACCCGGCCCGACCGGGCCGGCACCGTCCTCGGCGCCGACGCCGAGGTGGACGACGGCGCGCTGCGCACCGCCCGCTTCGACCTGGAGTTCGAGTACGTCGAGACCCCGGGCGCGGCGGCCGCCGACCTCACCGTCCGCTACGCCGCCGACCGGTTCGACCCCGCCACAGCGGCGGAGCTGGCCGACCGGCTGCTGCGGCTGCTCGCCGCGGGCACCGCCCACCCCGAACGCCCCGTCGCCGACCTCGACCTGCGCTCCGCCGCCGAACGCGGCCGGCTGGCCGCGGCCGCCACCGGCGCGCGCCGCGCCGTCGCCCCCCGCACCCTGCCCGACCTGCTCGACGCCGCCCCCGCCGACGCCGGCGCTCCGGCGCTGCTCGCCGCCGGGACGGTCCTGGACCGGGCCGCGTTCGACGCCCGGGTGAACCGGTGGGCCCGCGAGCTCATCGCCCGCGGCGCCGGGCCCGAGACCGTGGTCGCGGTCGCCCTCACCCGCTCGGCCGACCTGGTGGTGGCGCTGCACGCCGTGGTGCGCGCCGGCGCCGCCTACCTGCCCGTCGACCCCGAGCACCCCGCCGAGCGCACCGCCGGCGTGCTCGCCGACGCCCGGCCCGCCGCCGTCCTCGTGGACGCCGCCACCGACGCCGCGGTGCCCGACGTGCCCGGCGGGGCGGCGCGGCTGCGCGTCGACACCGGGGCGGCGGCCGCGTCCGCCGAGCGCCGCGACCCCGGCCCGGTCACCGACGCCGACCGGACCGCGCCGCTGCGCCCCGACCACCCCGCGTACGCGATCTTCACCTCGGGCTCCACCGGCCGCCCCAAGGGCGTGCTGGTCAGCCACCGCGCCATCGTCAACCGGATCGCCTGGACGCAGGACGCCTACCCGCTCACCGCCGCCGACCGGGTGGTGCAGAAGACCCCCGCCTCCTTCGACGTGTCGGTGTGGGAGTTCTTCTGGCCCTTCGCCGCCGGAGCGGCGCTGATCGTGGCCGACCCCGGCGGGCACCGCGACCCCGCCCACCTCGCCGGGCTGGTCACCGGGCACGGCGCCACCGTCCTGCACTTCGTGCCGTCCATGCTCCGCGCGTTCCTGGAGCACCCCGACGCCGCCCGCTGCACCGGGCTGCGCCGGGTGCTCGCCTCCGGGGAGGCCCTGGGCGCCGACACCGCCGCCCGGTTCCGCGACGTGCTGCCGGGCGTGGAGCTGCACAACCTGTACGGCCCCACCGAGGCCGCGGTCGACGTCACCGCCCGCGACGCGCTGCGCCCGGCGCCCGGCGCCACCGTCCCCCTCGGCCGCCCGGTGTGGAACACCGGGGTGCGGGTGCTCGACGCCCGCCTCCGGCCGGTGCCGTCCGGGGTGCCCGGCGAGCTCTACCTGACCGGCGTCCAGCTCGCCCGCTGCTACGTGCACCGCCCCGACCTCACCGCCGAGCGGTTCACCGCCGACCCCTACGGCCCGCCCGGCACCCGCATGTACCGCACCGGCGACCTGGTGCGCTGGACCCGCGACGGCGAACTGGAGTACCTGGGCCGCACCGACTTCCAGGTGAAGATCCGCGGCCTGCGCATCGAACTCGGCGAGGTCGAGGCCGTGCTCGCCGCCCACCCCGGCGTCGCCGCCGCTGCCGCCGCCGCCCGCCCCGCCCCCTCGGGCGGCCACCGCCTCGTCGGCTACGCCGTCGCCGCCCCCGGCGCCGCCCCGCTCGACACCGGCACGGTGCTGCGCGCCGCCGCCGACCGGCTGCCCGACCACATGGTGCCCGACGCCCTGGTGGAGCTGCCCGCGCTGCCGCTGTCGCCCAACGGCAAGCTCGACCGTGCCGCCCTGCCCGACCCCGCGCCCACCGCGCCCGCCGGCGCCGGCCGGGCCCCCGCCGGGCCCACCGAGACCCTGCTCGCCGACCTGTTCCGCGACCTGCTGCGGGTCCCCGAGGTCGCCGCCGACGACCGCTTCTTCGCCCTCGGCGGCGACAGCATCCTCGCCATCCGCCTCGTCTCCCGCGCCCGCGCCGGCGGCCTGCTGCTCACCCCCGCCGACGTCTTCACCGAGCAGACCCCCGAACGGCTCGCCCTCGCCGCCCGTCCCGCCGACGACGCCCCCACCCCCGGCGCCGCCGCCGACGACGGCCTGGACGACCCCGCCGACATCCCGCCCACCCCCGTCATGCTCTGGCTGCGGGAGCGCGGCGGCCCCATCCGCCGGTTCAGCCAGGCCACCGTGGTGCACACCCCGCCCGGCGCCGACGCCGACCGCGTCGCCGCCGCGCTCCAGGCCGTCCTCGACCGCCACGACCTGCTCCGCGCCCGCCTGCACACCGGCGGCGGCACCTGGCGGCTGTCCGCCGCCCCGCCCGGCGCGGTCGCGGCCGCCGACGTGCTGCGCCGCCGCGACGCCGCCGGGCTCGACGCCGACGGCCTGCGCGGCGCCGTCGCCGCCGAGGCCCGCGCCGCCCAGGACGCCCTCGACCCCGAGGCCGGCGCCCTGGTCCGCGGCGCCTGGTTCGACCGCGGCCCCGACCGGGCCGGCCGGCTGCTCCTCGTCGTCCACCACCTCGCCGTGGACGGGGTCTCCTGGGGAGTGCTCCGCGCCGACCTCGCCGCCGCCTGGGCCGCGCTCGCCGCCGGCCGCGCCCCCGCGACCGCGCCGCCGCCCACGTCCTTCGCCCGGTGGGCCCGGCTGCTGCACCGGCACGCCGCCGACCCCGGCCGGGCGGCCGAACGCGCCGCCGAGCACGCCGCCTGGCGGGCCGTCACCGCCGGCGCCCCCGACCCGGCCGTCCCGGTGCCCGACCCGGCCGCCGACACCGCCGGCACCCTGCGGCGCCTCACCCTGGAACTGCCCGCCGAGCACACCGCCCCGCTGCTCACCCGGGTCCCCGACCTGTACCACGCCGGGGTCGACGACGCCCTGCTCGCCGCCCTCGCCCTCGCCCTCGCCGAATGGCGGACCCGGCGCGGCGGCCGCCCGGACGCCCCGGTCCGGGTCGACCTGGAGGGCCACGGCCGCGACACCGCCCTGCTCCCCGGCACCGACCTCTCGGAGACCGTCGGCTGGTTCACCGCCGTCCACCCGGTACGGCTCGACGTCGCCGGGGTCGACCCGGCCGCCGCCCGCGCCGGGGCCGCCGCGGCCGGGGAGGCGGTCAAGCGCGTCAAGGAGCAGGTGCGGGCCCGCCCCGGGTCCCCGCTCGGCCACGGCCTGCTGCGCCACCTCACCCCCGAGGGCGACCCCGGCCCCGACGCCCCCGTGCTGTTCAACTACCTCGGCCGCACCGCCGTCGCCCCCGAGACCGAGGCGTGGGGGGTGGCCGCCGAGACCGGCGACGTGCCCCCCGGCGTCGACCCCGGCCTGCCCGTGCGGCACACGCTGGAGGTCAACGCCCTCACCCACGACGGGCCCGGCGGCCCCGTCCTCACCGCCACCTGGGCGTGGCCGGCCCGGCTGCTCGACGCGGCCGAGGTCCGCGCCCTCGCCCAGGGCTGGTTCGACCAGCTGCGCGGCCTGGCCGACCACGCCGCCGACCCCGCCGCCGGCGGACACACCCCCTCGGACCTGACCCTCAGCGGACTGGACCAGGACGAGATCGACGCATTCGAAGCAGAGTGGAGGCTCACGTGAGCAACGCATCCGGCCTGGAGGACATCCTGCCGCTGTCGCCCCTCCAGGAAGGGCTGCTGTTCCAGAGCCAGCTCGCCGGCACCGGGCCCGACGCCTACACCGTCCAGGTCGCCGTCGACGTGGCCGGCCCGCTCGACCCCGACCGGCTGCACGCCGCCGCCGACGCGCTGCTGCGGCGCCACCCGCAGCTGCGCGCCGCCTTCCGGCGCCGCCGCGACGGCCGGCCGGCCGCCCTCGTCGGCCGCACCGTGCCCGCCGCCTGGACCACCGCCGACCTGGCCGGGGCCGCCGACCCCGACGCCGCACTGGCCGACCTGGGCGAGCGCGAGCGCGCCACCCGGTTCGACCTCGCCCACCCCCCGCTGCTCCGGTTCGTCCTCGCCCGGCTGGGCGCCGACCGGCACGCCCTCGTCCTCACCCACCACCACATCCTGCTCGACGGCTGGTCGCTGCCGCTGCTCGTCCGCGACCTGTTCCGCCTCTACGCCGCCGACGGCGCCCCGCTGCCCCGGCCCACCCCCTACCGCGACCACCTCGCCCGGCTGGCGCGCCGCGACCGCGCCGCCGCCGAGGCCGCCTGGCGCACCGCCCTGGCCGGGCTCGACGGCCCCACCCGGCTGACCGGGCCCGCCGCGCCCGGCGCCGCCGACGCCCAGGTCCCGCGCACCACCGAGCGCGACCTGCCGCCCGGTCTGGCCGCCGCCCTCACCGCCACCGCCCGGACCACGGGCGTCACCCTCAACACCGTGCTCCAGGCGGCCTGGGGGCTGCTCCTCGGCGGCCTGCTCGACCGCGACGACGTCGTGTTCGGCACCACCGTCTCCGGCCGCCCGCCCGAACTGCCCGGGGCCGAGGAGATGCTCGGCCTGTTCATCAACACCGTGCCGGTGCGCGTCACCGCCCGGCCCGCCGAGACCGCCGCCGCCCTGCTCACCCGCCTCCAGGCCGAGCAGGCCCGGCTGCTCGACCACACCCACCTCGGTCTCGCCGACATCCAGCGCGCCGCCGGCACCGCCGACCTGTTCGACACCCTGATGGTGTTCGAGAACTACCCGGGCGGCGGCGACCCCGCCGCCGACGCCCCCGGGCTCAGCGCCCGCGTGCGCTCCTCCGCCGACGCCACCCACTACCCGCTGTCGCTCGCCGCCGTCCCCACGCGCGGCCCCGGCGGGGACGGGCTGCGGCTCCGCTTCGGCCACCGCCCCGACCTCGTCGACGCCGCCCGCGTCGACCGGATCGCCGCGCACCTGGTCCGCCTGCTGGAGCACATCGCCGCCGACCCCGCCACCCCCGTCGCCCGGCTCCCGCTGCTCGACCCCGGCGAGGCGCGCCGCCTCACCGCCCCCGGGACCACCCCCGCCGACGCGGCGGCCGCCGAGCACACCACCTTCCCCGCCCTGCTGGAGCGCCGCACCGCCGCCGACCCCGGCGCCACCCTGCTCGCCGGCGACGGCACCGCGTTCACCGCCGCCGAGGTCGAGGAGCGCGCCAACCGGCTCGCGCACGCCCTCATCGCCCGAGGGGCCGGCCCCGAGACCGTGGTCGCGGTCGCCGCCCCCCGGTCGCCGCAGCTCATCATCACCCTCGTCGCCGTCCTCAAGTCCGGCGCCGCCTACCTGGCGCTCGACCCCGACTACCCCGACGACCGGCTCGCCCACATGCTCGCCGACGCCCGCCCCGCGTGCGTCGTCACCACCCCCGACCTGGCCGACCGCGTCGCCGCCCTGGCCGACGTCCCGCAGCTGCTGCCCGACGACCCGGCCACGGCCGCCGCCCTGGCGCGCGGCCGCGCCGACGCCCCCACCGACGCCGACCGCACCGCCCCGCTCACCCCGGCCACCGCCGCCTACGTCATCTACACCTCGGGGTCGACGGGGCTGCCCAAAGGGGTCGTCGTCACCCACGAGGGCGTGAGCCGGCTCGTCGCCACCGCCGCCGACCGCGTCGGGGTGGGCCCCGGCAGCCGCGTCGCCCAGTTCGGTTCGCCCAGCTTCGACGTCGCGTTCTGGGAGACCGTCATGGGCCTGCTGTGCGGGGACCGCCTGGTGGTCGTCCCCGCCGACCGCCGGGTGCCCGGCCCGCCGCTCACCGACTACCTGCGCGCGCACGGCGTCACCCACGCCGCGCTGCCGCCCGCCCTGCTGTCGGCGCTGCCCGAGGACGCCGACGTGCCCGAGGGCATGACCGTGCTCGCCGGGACCGAGGCGGTCCCCGCCGCCCTGGTCCGCCGGTTCGCCCGGCGCGGCCCCATGTTCAACTGCTACGGCCCCACCGAGGCCACCGTCAACGCCACCCTCCACGCCTGCGACCCCGACGCCGCCGGCGACCGGACGCCCATCGGCCGCCCCGACCCCGGGCTGCGCGCCTACGTCCTGGACCGCCTGCTGCGGCCCGTCCCCGACGGCACCCCCGGCGAGCTGTACCTCGCCGGGACCGGGCTGGCCCGGGGCTACCTCGGCCGGCCCGCCCTGACCGCCGAGCGCTTCACCGCCGACCCGTTCGGCCCGCCCGGCACCCGCATGTACCGCACCGGCGACCTCGTGCGCCGCGGCCCCGGGGGCGCCCTGGACTTCCTCGGCCGCACCGACGACCAGGTGAAGATCCGCGGGTTCCGCGTCGAACCCGGCGAGGTCGAGGCCGTCCTGGCCGGCCACCCCGACGTCGCCGCCGCCGCGGTCGCCGTCCACCGCGGCGCCGACGGCACCCCCTCCCTGGCCGGGTACGCCGTCGCCGCCTCCGGCGCCGTGCTCGACCCGCGCGCGCTGCGCCGCCACCTCGCCGCCGCGCTGCCCCCGGCGATGGTGCCCGCCGCCGTCGTCCCGCTGGACGCGCTGCCCACCCTGCCCAACGGCAAGACCGACCGCGCCGCCCTGCCCGCCCCCGACCTCGCCGCGCTGCCCGAGGGGCGGCCCGCCCGCGACCCCGTCGAGCAACTGCTGTGCGACCTGTTCGCCGAGGTCCTGGGCGTGCCCGAGGTCGGCATCGACGACGACTTCTTCGCGCTGGGCGGGCACTCGCTGCTCGCCACCCGCCTCGTCACCCGGGTCCGCGCCGTCCTGGGCCGCGAGGTCGCCCTGCGCACCGTCTTCGACGCGCCCACGGTCGCCGGCCTGGTGGAGCGGCTGGAGACCGGCCGCCGCCGGCCCGTCCTGCGCCCCGCCGAACGCCCCGACCGGCTCCCGCTGTCCTACGCCCAGCAGCGCATGTGGTTCCTGCACCGGCTCGACGGGCCCACCGCCACCTACACCATCCCCTTCTGCGCCCGGCTGACCGGCCCGCTGGACACCGGGGCGCTCACCGCCGCCCTGGCCGACCTCACCGCCCGCCACGAGACCCTGCGCACCGTCTTCCCCGACGACGACGGCGTCCCCTACCAGCGCGTCCTCGCGCCCGAGGACGCCCGCCCCGACCTGCCGGTCACCACGACGACCGAGGCCGGGCTGGCCGCCGCGCTCCTTGCCGCCGCCGAACGCGGGTTCCACCTCGACCGCGAACCCCCGCTGCGCGCCCGCCTGTTCCGCCTCGGCACCGACGAGCACGTGCTGCTCCTGCTGCTGCACCACATCGCGGGCGACGGCTGGTCGGCCCGCCCCCTGCTGCGCGACCTCGGCACCGCCTACACCGCGCGCGCCGCCTACACCGCGCGCGCCGCCGGCACCGCGCCCGCCTGGACCCCGCTGCCGGTCCAGTACGCCGACCACGGGCTGCACCAGCGGGCCGTCCTCGGCGCCGAGGACGACCCCGGCAGCGTCCTGCACGCCCAGGCCGCCCACTGGCGGGAGGCGCTGCGCGGCCTGCCCGAGGAGCTGCCGCTGCCCACCGACCGGCCGCGTCCGGCCGTCGCCGGCGGCCGCGGCGCCGCCGTCGGCCTCGTCGTCCCGCGCGACCTCAACGCCCGGCTGCGCGCGCTCGCCCGCGCCCACGACGTCAGCACCTTCATGGTGCTCCAGGCCGCGGTGGCCGCCCTGCTCACCCGCCTCGGCGCCGGCACCGACATCCCCATCGGCAGCCCGGTCGCCGGGCGCGACGACGCCGCGCTGGACGACCTCGTCGGCTTCTTCGTCAACACCCTCGTGCTGCGCACCGACACCTCCGGCGACCCCGCCTTCACCGACCTGCTGGCGCGGGTGCGCGACGCCGGGCTCGCCGCCTACGAGAACTCCGACATCCCCTTCGAACGTCTGGTGGAGGTGCTGAACCCGGTCCGGTCCATGGCCCGCCACCCGCTGTTCCAGGTGATGCTCGCCTACCAGCGGGGCGCCCCGCCGCGCCTGGCCATGGCCGGGCTGCGGGTGCGCCGCGAACCGGTCGGCCTGGCCACCGCGAAGTTCGACCTGGCCCTGGAGTTCGCCGACCCCGCGGGGGAGGACGGCGACACCGGGCCGCAGGACCTGCGCTGCACCATCGACTACAGCACCGACCTGTTCGACGCCGCCACCGTCCGCAACATCGGCGTCCGCCTGGTCCGGCTGCTGGAGGCCGTCACCGCCGACCCGGGCGTGCGCATCGGCCGCGTCGACCTGCTCACCCCCGAGGAGGAGCGCGCGGTCGGCGCCGCCGCCCGCGGCCCCGCACTGCCCGCCGCCCCCGCCACCCTGCCCGCCCTGCTGGAGCGCCGCGCCGCCGAGGCCCCCGACGCCACCGCGCTCGTCTGCGACGGCGAGCGGTGGACCTTCGCCGACCTCAACGCCCGCGCCAACCGGCTCGCCCGCGACCTCGCGGCCCGGGGCGTCGGCCCGGAGACCACCGCCGCCCTGCTGCTGCCCCGCTCCGCCGACACCGTCACCGCCCTGCTCGCCGTCCTCAAGGCCGGCGGCGCCTACCTGCCCATCGACCCCGGCTACCCCGACGACCGGGTCGCCTACATGCTCGGCGACGCCGACCCGGTCCTCACCGTCGCCACCCCCGACCTGGCCGGGCGGGCCGCCGCCCTGGGCTCCGCGCCGGTCCTCGTCCTCGGCCCCGGCACCGCCGCCGACCGGCCCGGCACCGACCTCACCGACGCCGACCGCACCGCCCCGCTCACCCCCGACCACCCCGCCTACGTCATCTACACCTCCGGGTCCACCGGCCGCCCCAAGGGTGTGGTGGTCGCCCACCGCAGCGTCGTCAACCTGTTCCACAGCCACCGGGAGACGCTGTACCGGCCGACCCGGGAGCGGGCCGGGCGGGACCGGCTGCGCGTCGCCCACTCCTGGTCGTTCGCCTTCGACGCCTCCTGGCAGCCGCAGCTGTGGCTGCTCGACGGGCACGCCCTGCACGTCGTCACCGAGGAGGTGATGCACGACCCCAAGCTGCTCGTCGACTACCTGCGCACCGAGCGGATCGACTTCATCGAGGTGACCCCCTCCCACGCCCAGCACCTGCTCCGCGCCGGGCTGGCCGACGACCCCGACCGCACCCCGCTGACCCTGGGCGTCGGCGGCGAGGCGGTCCCCGCCACCCTGTGGCGGCGGCTGCGCGGACTCGACCGCACGGCCTGCGTCAACCTCTACGGGCCCACCGAGACCACCGTCGACGCCCTCGCCGCCCACGTGCGCGACAGCGAGCGCCCCGTCATCGGCCGGCCCACCGCCAACACCAGCGCCCACGTCCTCGACGCCCGACTGCGCCCGGTGCCGCCCGGCGTCGTCGGCGAGCTGTACCTGGGCGGGGCCGGGCTGGCCCGGGGCTACCTCGGGCGGCCCGCCCTGACCGCCGAGCGCTTCGTCGCCGACCCGGCCGGCCCGCCCGGCGCCCGCATGTACCGCACCGGCGACCTGGTGCGCCGCATGCCCGACGGCAGCGTCGACTACGTCGGCCGCGCCGACGACCAGGTCAAGGTGCGCGGGTTCCGGATCGAACCCGGCGAGATCGCCGCCGCACTGGGCCGCCACCCCGACGTCGACCAGGCCGTCGTCGACACCTGGGAGCCGGCCCCGGGGGACCGGCGCATCGCCGGCTACGTGGTGCCCGCCGAAGGCCGCGGCGTCGACCCGGCCGTCCTGCGCGGCCACCTCGCCGCGCTGCTGCCCGACTACATGGTCCCCGCCGTGTTCCTGCCGATCCCCGCGCTCCCGCTGACGGCGCACGGCAAGCTCGACCGGTCGGCGCTGCCCGTCCCCGACCCGGCCGAGGCCGCGGCCGCCCCCGGGCGGGCGCCCGCCGACGCCGCCGAGGCGGTGCTGTGCGAGGTGTTCGCCGAGGTCATCGGGGTGCCGTCGGTGGGCGCCGACGACGACTTCTTCGACCTGGGCGGGCACTCCATGCTGCTGGTGCGGCTGCGCTCCCGGGTGGAGGCCGAGACCGGCGTCCCGGTGGCCATCGCCGAACTGTTCGCCGCCCCCACCCCCGCCGCCCTCGCCGCCCACCTCGCCTACCGCGGCGAGGAGGGCGCCGGCCGGGGCACCGGCGTGCCAGGGGTGGTGGCGCTGCGCGCGGGCGGCGCGGCCGCACCGCTGTTCTGCGTCCACCCCGCGGGCGGGCTGAGCTGGCCGTTCGTCCGGCTGCGCCGGCACATCGGCGCCGACCACCCCATCTACGGCGTCGAGTCGCCCGACCTGGCGGCCGCCGCCGGCCCCGGCGCCCCGCCGCCCGCCTCGCTGGAGGACCTGGCCCGCGCCTACGTCGACCGCGTCCGCGCGGTCCGCCCCGAGGGCCCCTACCACCTGGCCGGGTGGTCGTTCGGCGGCACGGTCGCGCACGCCATGGCCCGCCTCCTCGCCGCCGACGGGGCCCGCGTCGGCGTGCTCGCGCTGCTCGACGCCGCGCCGCCCGGCGCCGCGGCGGACGCCCTCGCCGACCCGGCGGCCGCCACCGCCGCCGCCGAGGGGGCCGCGGCGGCCGGGCGCGCCGCCGGCGGCCCGGACCGGTCCGCCGCCAACCTCGCCCTCGCCGAACGGCTGCTCGCCGCGGCCCCCGACGGGCCGCCCTATCCCGGGCGCGCGGTGCTGCTCGCCGCCGAGGGCGCGCCCGCCGACGCCGCCGAGCGGTGGGCGCGGCACGTCGCGGGCGGGGTCGACCGCCACGACGTGCCCGCCGCGCACGGCGCCCTGCTCGACCCCGACGGCCTCGCCGTGGTCGGCCCCGTCCTCGCCGACGCGCTGCGGCGCGCCGAGGAGGACGCGCGGTGACCGGGGCGCCGCGCCGGGCGGCGGCCCGGTCACCGGTAGGGTGCGCACCGCCGCCCGCCCGGGGCGGCCCCCGCCCCGCCCGACCCGAACCCGTCCCGGCCGCCGCGGCGGCCCCCACCGGAGGTGACCGAAGGTGCCCGAGACGTCCGACGCCGCCGGGGCCCCGCCCGTCCCCGGCTCCGCCCGGGAGATCCGCGTCGGCCCGGAGGTCCTGGCGGCCGGGCCGCCCCCGGTCCCCGCGCCCGCCGCCCCGTTCTCGGTCCGGCCCGCGGCGGCCGAGGGGGCCGACCTCGACCGGGTGCACGCCTGGATGAACCTGCCGCACGTCGCCGCGTTCTTCGACCAGGCGTGGCCGCGCGACCGCTGGGCCGGCGACCTGGCGGCCCAGCACGCCGGGACGTTCTCCCGGCCCTGCCTCGTCGCGCTCGACGGGGACCCGGTGGCCTACGTCGAGCTGTACCGGGCGGCGCGCGACGTCGTCGCGCGGCACTACGACGCCCACCCGCACGACGTCGGCGTGCACATCGCGATCGGCGACCCGGGCCGGGTCGGCCGCGGGCTGGGCCCGCGGCTGCTCGACGCCCTGGCGCGCGCGGTGTTCGCCGCCGACCCGGACTGCCGGCGGATCGTCATGGAGCCCGACGCCGCCAACACCGCCGCCCGGCGGGCCGCCGAGCGGGCCGGCCTGGCGCTGCTGGGCGAGGTCGACCTGCCGCACAAGCGCGCGGCGCTGCTGGTCCGCTCCCGGGGCGCGGCGCCCCGCACGCGGTGACCCCGCCCGCGCCCGGCGCCGGACACGGGGGCGCCCATGGCCGCGGCTGAGCCCGGCCCGGCGGCCGGCGGCCCGCCGCCCCGGCGCGGCGGCATCGCCATCGACCTGGGCCCGCTGCGCGACGGCGGCGGGTTCCGGACCGTGTTCACCATCCGCCTGGTGTCGCTGTTCGCCGGCGGCTTCCGCATGGTGGCGCTGCCGCTGCAGGTGTACGCCATGACGGGGTCCTCGCTGCTGGTGGCGAGCGTCGGCGTGGTCAACGGGGTGGCGAGCTTCGCCGGGACGCTGCTCGGCGGGCTGCTCGCCGACCGGTGCGACCGGCGCGCGCTCGTGCTCGCCGCGCTGGCCGCCGAGGCGGTCGTGGTCGCCCTGTTCGCCGCCAACACCTACCTGCCCGGCGGCCCGCTGCTGGGGGTGATCTACCTGTGCGCCACCGTCAACGGGGTCATGGGCACCGTGGGCCTCATCGCCCAGCAGGCGATGGTGCCCGCGCTCGTGGGGCGGCACCGGCTGGCCGCCGCCGGGGCGCTGTTCGCGGTGACGGCGCAGATCGGCGCGGTCGCCGCCCCGGCGCTCGGCGGCGCGGCCATCGCGGCGTGGGGGCTCGGCCCCGGGTACGCCGCGACCGCGGTCATCGTCGCCGGGACCGCGGCGGCGTCGGTGCTGCTGCCCGCCGCCCGCCCCGGCGCCGACGCGTCGGGCGCGTCCGCGCTGCGGGCGGTGGGGGAGGGGCTGGGGTTCGTGGTCCGCGACCCGGTGGTGCGGCCGCTGCTGCTGCTCGGGTTCGCCCAGGTGCTGTTCGCCGCCCCGCTGGTGCTGATCCCCGAGTTCACCGACCGCGTCCTGCACGGCGGCGCCACCGCCGCCGGGCTGCTCTACACCGCCCCGGCGGCGGGCGCGCTCGCCGCCTCGCTGACCAGCGGGTGGACCGGGCGAACCCGGCGCGCCGGGGTGATCGTGCCGGCGGCGGTGGCCCTGTGCGGGGTGGCGGTGGCCGCGCTGGGCGCCAGCCGCGGCCTGGTGGCGGCGTTCGCGGCGCTGGTGGTGCTCGGCTGCTGCCAGGCGGTCGAGGAGATCCTGCGCTACGCGCTGCTCCAGGCGCGCACCCCCGACGCCCTGCTGGGGCGGGTCAACAGCGCCTGGCTGGCGCAGGCCACGGTCGGCGGCTCGCTGGGGGCCGCCGCGCTGGGGGTGGCGGCGGCCGCGGTCGGGCCGGCCCTGGCGCTGCTGGTGGGCGGCGGGCTGTGCGTGGCCGCCGTCGGCGCGGTCGCCGCCGCCGCGCCGGGGCTGCGCCGCGCCGCGCCCCCGGGTGTTCCCGGCCCGGCGCGCCCTTGATAAGGTTAGCCTTCCCTAAAGAGAAATGGGAGATGAACGCATGACGAACCCGTTCGACGACACCGAGGGCACCTTCCTGGTCCTGGTCAACGACGAGGACCAGCACTCCCTGTGGCCCGAGTTCGCCGCCGTCCCGGAGGGGTGGCGCGTCGTCCACGGACCGGCCGACCGGCAGGCGGCCCTCGACTACGTCACCGCCAACTGGACCGACCTGCGGCCCCGCGGCCTGCGGGTGGCCATGGACGGGGCCTGACCCCCGCCGACCGGCGGACCGGCGCGGCAGGGGAGGGGTGATCCGCATGGTGCGGCTGCGCCACGTCGTCATGGACGTCGGCCCGCTGCGCGACAGCCGGGCGTTCCGGGTGGTGTTCGCCGCCCGCACGGTTTCGGTGTTCGGGCTCGGGTTCGCCCTGGTCGCGCTGCCCCTCCAGGTGTACGCCCTCACCGGGTCGTCGGTGGCGGTCGCCCTGGTCAGCGCGGTCAACGGGGTGTCGGTGTTCTGCGGCACCCTCGTCGGCGGGGTCCTCGCCGACCGCCTCCCGCGCCGCGCGCTCATCGTGTCCGGGCGGGCGGCCGCCGCCGTCGCCTTCACCGGGCTGGCGCTCAACGCGCTGTGGCCCACGCCGGCCGCGCTGGCGGTCGTCTGCGCCTGCGCCGCGCTCAACGGCTTCGTCGGCACGTTCAGCACGGTCGCCCTCCAGGCGGCCGTCCCCGGCCTGGTCCCGGCCGACCGGCTGCCCGCCGCCGGGGCGCTGCTCGCCCTGACCGGCCAGCTCGGCTCGGTGGCGGCGCCCGCGCTCAGCGGGGTCGTGGTCGCCCTGTGGGGCTTCCCCGCCGTGTACGCGGTGACCGCCGCCGTCTCGGCCGCCGCCACGGGCCTCGTCTGCCTGCTGCCGCGGCTGGCCCCCGGCGCCGAGGGCCGCCGCCCGGTACTCGCCGCGGCCGCCGAAGGGCTCCGGTTCGCCGCGCGCGACCGCGTCGTGGGCCCGCTGCTGCTGCTCGGCTTCGTCCAGCTCCTGCTGGCCGCCCCCTACGTGCTCATCCCCGAGATCGTCGACCGCGGGCTCGGCGGCGGCGAGGCGATGGCCGGGCTGCTGTACTCCGCCGCCGCGGCGGGCGCGGTGTGCGCCTCCCTGACCAGCGGCTGGTGCGGCGGCGTGCGCCGGGCCGGGGCCGCGCTGCTGGCGGCCGTCGCCGCGTGCGGCGCCGCGTCGGCCGCGTTCGGCGCCGCCCCCGGCGCGGCCGCGGCGCTGGTCGCGCTGGCCGCCCTCGGCTTCGCCGAGACCATCGAGGAGATCCTGCGCTTCACCGTGCTCCAGGGGCACACCCCCGACGCCGTGCGGGGCCGCGTCACCAGCGTGTGGACCGCGCAGAACACGGTCGGCGGCGCGCTGGGCGCCATGACCCTGGGCGTGCTCGCCCCGTTCATCGGCGCCGGGGCGGCGATCGTCGCGGGCGGCGGCGCCGCCGTGGCGTCGGTGGCCGCCATCGCGGCGCTGGCGCCGGGCCTGCGGCGCGCGGGGACCGCCGCGGGCACCGCCCCCACCGGGGCGAATGCGGGTTAGCTTAGCCTAAGCTACGCTGGGGGCGCGGGGCCGTGGACCGCCCCGCCACGTCCGAACCCAGGAGCCCTGAGCGATGCCCGCCACCGACCCCCGTGTCGAGTTCTACCCGCTGCGCGCCCGCCTGCTGACGGTCGCCTCCGCCGGGTACCTCACCCCCCGCATGATCCGGATCACCCTCACGGGCGACGACCTCGACGGCTTCCGCACCGACAACTACGCCGACCACGTCAAGCTGTTCTTCCCCGACGAGGAGACCGGCCGGCACGCGCTGCCCGAGGTCGGCGCCGACGGCCGGTGGAACATGCGCGACCCCGGCCTCCTCTACCGCGACTACACGGTGCGCCGCCACGACCCCGACGCCGCCGAGCTGACCATCGACTTCGTCGCCCACGACCACGGCCCCGCCGGCCGGTGGGCGCGCGCCGCGCGCCCCGGCGACCGGCTGGGCGTCCTCGGCCCGCGCGGCACCCACCACCTGCCCGACGTCGACTACGTCCTCATGGGCGCCGACGAGACCGCGCTGCCCGCCGCCGCCCGCTGGCTGGAGGAGCTGCCCCGCGACGCCCGCGCCTACGCCTTCCTGGAGGTCGCCGACCCCGGCGAGGAGCAGCACATCGACGCCCCCGACAACGCCGTCGTCACCTGGCTGCACCGCGACACCGACCCCTCCGGCGGCGCGAACCTGCTCGAACGCGCCATCCGCGGGTTCACCCCGCCCGTCGGCACCGGCTTCGCCTGGTGCGCGGGCGAGGCCACCGCCCTCAAGCCCATCCGCCGCCACCTGCGCGACAGCGGCTTCGAGCGCGGCCGCACCCTCGACGTCGACGGCTACTGGCGGCGCGGCACCGTCAACCTCGACCACCACGCCGCCGACGACGACTGAGCGGCGCGCGGCGCACCCGCCGGGGCGGAACACCCGCCGCCGCCCCGGCGTTGGCGTGGTGTGGCGTCCGCCCCACCGGCACCCCGCCGGGCACCCGCGGCCGCCGTCCGGGTCATGATGGAGGTCCACGGAACCCCGTCCGGGGTCTGTAGCCCCTCCGCACACACGACTGAGGATGAAGAACGTGCGTCGCACCCTGTTCAACGGAAAGATCCACCGCGCCACGGTCACCCAGGCCGACCTGCACTACGTCGGTTCCATCACGATCGACGCCGACCTCATGGAGGCGGCGGACCTGGTCGAGGGCGAGCAGGTGCACGTGGTGGACATCGACAACGGAAACCGCCTCGTCACCTACACCATCGCCGGTGAGCGCGGCAGCGGCGTCATCGGGATCAACGGCGCCGCCGCCCACCTGGTCAGCCCCGGCCACCTGGTGATCATCATGTCCTACGTCGAGGTCGACGAGGCCGAGCGCGCCGCGCACACCCCGCACGTCGTGCACGTCGACGCCCGCAACCGCATCGTGCACCTGGGCGACGACCCCGCCGAGCCCGTCCCCGGCACCGCGCTGGCCTCCGGCCGGACCGCCGCCGGGGCCCCGCTGTCCAGCGGTGCGGCGTGACCACATCCGGCCCGATCGCGGGGTGACCCGCCGGGTATGCACCCTTCGCAATGGATGGTGACGACGAGGAGCGGCGCCGTGTCGCGGCGCACATCGAGTGGCAGAAGCAGGACATGTGGCTCGTCCTGTGGGGCTGCTACACGCGCCGCTACTGGGCGTTCGCCCGATGGCCGGTGCCCGCCGGCGGCGCGGTCGTCTCCGCGCCCGACCCCGACACCCTCTACGCCGAGATGCGCCGCGTCGAACGCGAGCACGGGTTCCTGCGCTGGCGCTACGGCGGCGGCTGAGCACCGGCCGCGTCGCGCCGTCTGAACCCCGCCGCCTGACCCGGGCCGCCCGAACCCCGGGTCGGTCGAACCCGCCGCGCCGGGGCGCCCGCTCCGGGCGCCCCGGCGGCGCCGACTATGATCGGTCCGTTCATCCGACGTCGTCGACGAGGGGGTCGCGCGTGCACGCAGGCGGAGGTCCGCGGTGACGGCGCCCGGCCGCGAGGACGCCCGCGCCGACCCGCCCGCCGACGCCGCGCGGGCGCAGCGGCGCACCGTCGCCGCCCTCGTCGCGGCGCAGGTCGTGGGCGGGGTGGGCGTCGGCTCGGCCCTGTCGGTCAGCGGCCTCATCGCCCGCGACCTCACCGGGTCGCAGGTGTGGGCGGGCGTCGCCACCACCATGATCACCCTGGGCGCCGCGGTGCTCGCGCTGCCGCTGGCCGCGGCCGCCGCCCGGCGCGGCCGCCGGACCGCCCTCGGCCTGGGCTGGTTCCTCGCCGCCGCCGGGGCGGCCGGGGCGATCCTGGCCGCCGAGACCGGCTCCTTCCCGGGCTTCCTCGCCGGGATGGCGCTCTTCGGCTCCGGCTCCGCCACCAACCTCCAGTCGCGCCACGCGGCGGCCGACCTCGCCGCCGACCGCACCCGCGGCCGCGACCTGTCGGTCGTCGTGTGGGCCACCACCATCGGGTCGGTGGCCGGGCCCAACCTCACGGGGCCGGGTGCGGCGGTCGCCGGGCGGCTGGGCGTCGACGCCCTGCTCGGCCCGTTCGTGTTCTCCGTGGCGGCGTTCGCCGCCGCCGGCCTCCTCACCACCGCGCTGCTGCGCCCCGACCCGCTGCTGCTCGCCCGCCGCCTGTCCGGCGCGCCGCCGGGTACCGGGCGCCGCGCCCCGCTGGGCGGCGCGCTCGCCGCCGTCGCGGCCTCGCCCGGGGCGCTGCTCGCCGTGGTCGGCACCGTCGCCGGCCACGCGGTGATGGTCATGGTGATGACCATGACCCCGCTGCACCTGGAGCACGGCGGCGCGGCGCTCACCGTGATCGGGCTGACCATCAGCCTGCACATCGCCGGGATGTACGCGTTCTCCCCGCTGGTGGGCTGGCTCGCCGACCGGTTCGGGCGGGTCGAGGGGCTGCTCGCCGGACAGGCGGTGCTGGTGGCCTCGGCGGCGGTCTCGGCCATGGCGGGCCACCACCAGGGGTGGGTTATGGCGGGGCTGGTGCTGCTCGGCCTGGGCTGGTCGTTCAGCCTGGTGTCGGCGTCGACGCTGCTGGCGGAGTCGCTGCGGCCCGAGGACCGGCCGGGCGCCCAGGGCCTCACCGACCTGCTGATGAACCTGGGCGGCGCGGCCGGCGGCGCGGTGTCGGGGGTGCTGCTGGCGGTGTCGGGGTTCGCCCTGCTCAACGTGTACGCGGCGGTGCTGACCGCACCCGCCGTGGTCCTGGGCGTCCGCGCGCTGGCGCGGGCCCGCGCGGCGGGCGGCCCGGCGGGCGCGTGAGGCCGCCCGGCGGGGGACCGGGGGTCAGGGCGCGAGAGCGGGGTTGCGGATCCACTCGCGGAGTTCGGAGCGCCGGTCGGCGTCGTCCTTGAGCGGGCACGTGGTGCAGTACCCGTGCTCGGGGTCGCCCTTGTACTCGAAGCAGCAGGTGCCCCGCACCGCCCAGGTGCCGCGCGGGTGGCCCTCGCAGAACGGGAACAGCCGCGGCCGCTTGCGGGTGACCGCGCCCGCCAGCACCAGGGCGTCGCCGAGCCGGTCGGCCCGCGCCCACGCCTCGGCGGCGTCGCGGCCCAGGAACCGCGCCGGGTTGAGCATGTAGAAGTGCAGGGTGTCGAGCACCCACCCCCACAGGGTGCGCAGGCCGACCCGGGTGTGGGCGTGCACGGCGTCGATGATCGGGGCGAACGCGCCCACCAGGTGCTCGGCGGCGATCCGATCGAGGTCGTCGGGGTCGGCCGCGACGACGGTGTCGGGGTGGCCGGCGGCGGGGTCGTCCGGCAGCACCGCCACCCGTGCGCTGGTGACCGTGGGCGTGCCGAAGCTGGCGTTGGACCGCCAGGGGAACCACAGGTGGCGCTCGTCGAGCAGCGGGGCGCGGCCGGTGAGGTACAGGCCGGCCGACACCATGAAGATGGGCTCGCGCAGCAGCGCGCGCAGGAAGTGCGTGGCGGCCGGCAGCTTGTGCGGGGGGCCGTGGTGGGCGGTGACCTGGTCGAACAGCGTGCCGACGGCGCCCTCGGCGACCATGAGGTCGGTGCGGTACCAGTGCTCGGTGCCGGGGTGGGGGCGGCGCGGCGCCTCGACGCCGCAGACCCAGATGTCGGGCAGCGGCGCGAACTTCAGCGGCGCGCAGGCGTCGACCACCGCCTGCAGCGGAGCCTCACTGACGGCCATGGGCGATCCGGCCAACCTTCCCCCGCCGCGCGGGCGGCGTCCGATGCGGGCTGCGGAGGGACGGCGGGTGCGAGGTCACGACCTGCGACGATGTGACCACCGTCCCTTAGTTGAGGCTACCCTAATGCACGCGGGGGCGCCAATGATCACCGGACGCGCCGCGCGCCCCGGGTCCGGTGGCCCGGTCCCGGGGCGCGCCGCGCCGGAGGTCAGGCCGCGCGGGTGCCCGCCGCGCGCGGTCGGCGGGCGGCCGGGCGGCGGGCGGCCGGGCGGCGGTGCAGCCACCACTCGGCCACCAGCAGGTTGACCACCCAGCTCAGCCAGACCGACGCGCCCACCGCGGCCTGCAGCATCAGCGCCTCGTCGCCGCCGTAGGCGGTGTCGAGGCCGGCCGACGCCACCGCGAGGCAGAGCGGCAGCCAGACCCGGTTGGCGACGATCGACCAGGCGAGCGCGAAGCCGCGCAGCATCCATTCGCGGTGCGGGCCGAACCTCCGCTGCCGGGCCGCCCGGTACCCGGCGACCGTGCACCCCAGCCACAGCGCGGCCGCCAGCGCGTTGCCGGACACCTGGGCCAGGCCCTGGGTGCCGGCGAACGAGACGACCAGCGCCAGCACCGCGCCGGGCACGGCGGCCGCCACGTAGAGCCGGCCGCTGAACCGGTGCAGGTCCGGCCGGCGGCGGCGCAGCCACGGCCACACCTGGAGGCAGGAGGTGGTCAGGACGACCGTGCCGAGCAGGATGTGCCCCATCAGCAGCGCGTAGTGCAGGGGGAAGTCGGCGCGGACGGCCACCCGCGACTCGGCGGGGTCGAAGGTGAGGTAGGGCGGCAGCGAGAAGGCGAGGAACAGCACGCACAGCACCGCCAGCGGGGCGATCCACGGGCGGCGCCACCAGGCGCGCGGGCGCGGGGCGGGGCGGGCGGCGGACGGCTCGGGCGCGGGGCCGGGTGGACCCGGATCGGGGGCGGGCGGGGCGTGGTCGGGTGCGGTCATGGCGGCCTCCGGGGTCGGTGGGGAGGGGAAGGGGGGCGGGGCGCC
>NZ_BCRK01000068.1 GCF_001552555.1 Nocardiopsis trehalosi NBRC 14201
GCGGCGGGCGCCGTCCCGCCCGCCCGCGCCCCGGCCGCTCAGCCCAGCCGCACCGGCAGCCGGTCCAGTCGCCAGCTCGCGGGCATGGGCTGGCGCACCAGCTCCTCGGGGGGCACCGCCGGCGCCAGGTCCGGGTAGCGGCGGAGCAGGGCGCCGAGGGCGACCTCCCCCTCCTGGCGGGCCAGCGCCGCCCCCAGGCAGTAGTGGACGCCGTGGCTGAAACCGACGTGGGACTCGCGCCGTCCGGCCGGCTCGCGGGTGAGGTCGAGGCGCTCCGGCTCGGGGAACCGGTCGGGGTCGAAGTTGGCCCCCACCAGGACCGCCATGACGGCCTCGCCGCGCCGCACCGGCATGCCGCCGACCGCCACGTCCTCGGTGGCGTAGCGCATGCGGGTGCCCTGGACCGGGCCGCACCAGCGCATCAGCTCGTGCACCGCGCGCGGCCCCAGATCGGGGTCGGCCGCCCACAGCGCCCGCTGGTCGGGGTGCGTCAGCAGCGCGGCGGTCCCGTTGCCGATGAGGTGCGCCGTCGTCTCGTGCCCGGCGACGACCAGGGTCAGCACCATGGTGACCAGTTCGGTGTCGGAGAGCCGGCCGCCGTCGTCGTCGCGGACCCGGATCAGCCCGCTGAGCAGGTCGTCGCCCAGGTCGCCGCGGCGCTCCTCGATCAGCCCGCGCACGTGGTCGACGATCGCCGCCACCGCCCGAGGGAAGCGGCCGTCCTGCTCCAGGGAGACCAGGTCGCGCCCCCACTCGCGCCACTGCGGCCGGTACTCCTCGGGGATGCCCACGAGTTCGCAGATGACCGTGATCGGCAGCGGGTAGGCGAACTCCTCGATCAGGTCCACCACCCCGTCGCGGGCCGCGCCGGGGAGGGCGTCGAGCAGGTCGGCGGTGATCCGCTCCACCCGCGGCCGCAGGTCGTTGACCCGGCGGACGGTGAACGTCCGCGACACCAGCTTGCGCAACCGGGTGTGGTCGGCGCCGTCCAGGTCGAGGATCGTGCCGGTGATGTACGGCGCGTACTCCTCGGTGATGCCCCGGGAGCGCAGGATCGCCGCGCGCATGTTCTCCGCCTCGCCACCGGGCACGTTGCCGGGGTCGACGCTGAACCGTGGGTCGGCGAGGACGGCGCGGACGTCGTCGTAGCGGGTGGCCAGCCACAGGTCCGACGGGGCGCCGGGGAAGCGGGCGCGGACCAGGGGCGCCTGCTCGCGGATGCGGCCGTAGCCGGTGAAGGGGTCGCCCAGCAGTTCGGGGTCGAGCAGGTCGACGGGCTCGGCGACGGGCTCGGCGGCGGGGCCGGTGGACGTGGTCACGGGTCCTCCCAGGGGGGTCAGGTGCGTTTCTGCCGGTCGATCTCCGCCCGCAGCACGCCGCGCACCTGCTCGAACACGCGGGCCACCTCGGCCGCCGCCGCGGGGACGGCGGCGAGGTCGGCGCCGGTCTCGAACACCGCGCGCACGGTGCCCTCCAGCAGGTCGGCGCGCTCCTCGGGCGGCCGGGCCGGCCAGGGGGTGTAGAGCGGGGCGATCAGGAAGCCCAGCAGGACGGCGGTGAGCACGTCCTGCTGCCGGTCGGCGGGCTCGTCGGTGCGGATGAGGCCGTGCTCGCGGAGCACGGCGAGGTAGGCGCCGATGGAGCGCGCCCGTTCGGCCATGACGCCGTCGATGACGCCCGGCGCGCTGCGCACCAGGCTGCCCAGCGTGTCGCTGTCGGCGGTGACCATGGCCCGGATGAGCGGATCGTCGTGGACCATCCGGTGCACGAACCGGGTGAAGCGGCTCAGCAGGATCGCCGACGGGTCGGCGGCGATGTGCTCCAGCAGCAGGTCGATCAGCCGCGCCTGCGCCCGCATGGTCACCGTCAGGAACAGCACCTCCTTGGTGGAGAAGTGCAGGTAGACGGTGCCCTTGCCGACGTCCGCGCGGCGGGCGACCTCGTCGATCGTGACGCGCCGGTAGCCCCACGCGACCAGCAGGTCGGCCGCGGCGTCCAGGATGCGCTCGGCGCGCTCGTCCCGGGCGCCGCCGGCCGCCGCGGGGGCGGGTGCTCCGGTGGGCGTCGTCATCTTCTTCTCTCGGTCCATGCGTCCATTGTGGATCTTGACTTCGTGACCGGATTCGTAATCTGGTCACGCGGTCACGGTACGCCGCGCGCCCTCGGCGGACAAGGCTCCGGCGGGTTCCTTGACGGGTCCTTGGCGCGGCCCCTTCCGGCCGTTCTCCGGCGGCGGCCGCCCTCCCCGGGCTAGCCTCGGAAAGGTGCTCGTCGCCGCCGCCGTCTGCCCGCACCCCCCGCTGTTGATGCCCGAACTGGCGGCGGGCGCGGCGGGCGGGCTCGACGCCCTGCGGGCGGCCTGCGACCGCGCCGTCGCCGCGCTCCGGGCGGCCGCCCCCGACCGGCTCGTCGTCATCGGCTCCGGCGCCCGCGACCGCACCCACGGCCCCGACGCGGGCGGCGACCTGCGCCCCTACGGGGTCGCGCTGCCGGTCGGACCGCCCCCGGCGGTGCTCCCGCTCTCCCTCACCGTGGGGCGCCGGCTGGCCGACCGCGCCGGCGTCCGTCCCGACGCCTACGTCGAGGTCTCCGCCGCCGCGCGTCCCGGGGTGTGCCGCAAGCGGGGGGCCGCCGTCGCCGCCGGCGCCCCGAGGGTGGCGGCGCTCGTCATGGGCGACGGCAGCGCGCGACGCGGCGGCGGCGCCCCCGGTGGGGCCGACGACCGCGCCGCCCCGTTCGACGCCGAGGTCGCCGCCGCGCTCGCCGCCGCCGACCCGGCCCGGCTCGCGGCCCTCGACCCCCGGCTCGCCGCCGACCTGGGCGCGGCGGGCCGCCCCGCCTGGCAGACCCTGGCGGGCGCCGCCGACGGGGCCGGCCTGCGCGGCGCGCTCCTGGCGCACACGGCGCCCTACGGCGTGGCCTACTTCGTCGCGCTGTGGTCCTGAGGGGCGGCCGGACGGCCGGCGGGCTCGACCGCCGCCAGGTGCGCGCCGAACGGGTCGGCGAGCAGCGTCCACCGGCCGTGCGGGGAGTCCGCGGGCGCGCGCAGCACCCGGCCGCCGCCGTCCGCCGCGCGGCGGGCCGCCGCGTCGGCGTCGGCCACCGCGATGTAGACCAGCCACGCGCCCGGTCCGCCGGCCACCCGCGCGCCGGCGCCGCCGTGGACGCCGCACACCGGGGCGCCGCCGCTGGACAGCACCGCGTAGTCGAGGTCGGGCAGCTGTTCGGCCGCCATCCCGAACACCCGGCACAGGACGGCCGCCGTGGTGCGGGTGTCGCTGCTGGCGGCCTCGGCCCACACCGGCGCCCCCGGCACCCCGGACGCCTCGGCGCCGCGCAGCCGCCCGGGGCGCCACAGCGCGGCGACCGTGCCCCCGGGTTCGCGGAACAGCGCGGTGCCGCCGACCTCGCCGATCTCCTGGTGCGGGGCGAGGACGGTGCCGCCCGCGGCCGCGACCTCGCGCAGCGCGGCGGCGATGTCGGGCGCCGCCAGGTACACCGTCCAGGCGGGGCGGCCGGGGGCGTCGGCGGCGGTCGCCCAGGGGGTGGTCAGCGCCGCGACCCGGCGGCCGCCGGACAGCGCCGTGAGGTAGGTGCCGCCGCAGCCCTCGAACGCCCAGCCGAACAGGGCGCCGTAGAACTCGACGGCCCGGTCGAGGTCGGGCGCCGACAGGTCGAACCAGGCGGGCGCGCCGGGCGGGTACTCCACCGGTGTCGTCATGGCGCCCCTTGTACCCGGCCGGGGAACGCGCACCGGCGCGGCGGCGCAAAGGAACCGTAGATCATCGGCGGCCGGCGCCGCCGGAGGTCAGCCCGCCGGGGCGGGGCCGGCCGCGATCAGCGCCAAGGCGCGGTCGGCGAGGTCGGGGGCGTCGTAGGGCAGCCAGTGGATGCGCGGATCGCGGCGGAACCAGGAGTCCTGGCGGCGGGCGAACCGCCGCGTGGCGCGCACGGTCTCGGCGCGCGCCTCGTCCTCGCCGTACTCGCCCGCGAGGAACCGCAGCACCTGCGCGTAGCCGAGGGCCCGGGACGCGGTGCGGCCCTCGCGCAGGCCCGCCTTCTCCAGCCCGCGGACCTCCTCGACCAGGCCGGCCCGCCACATGCGGTCCACGCGCAGTTCGATCCGGGCGTCCAGCTCCGGGCGGGGGACCTCCAGCCCGATCTGCACGCACGGGTAGCGCGACACGTGCTCGGGGAGGGTGGCGGTGAACGGGCGGCCGGTCAGCTCGATCACCTCCAGCGCGCGCACGATCCGCCGCCCGTTGGTGGGCAGGATCGCGGTGGCGGCGGCCGGGTCGCGCCCGGCCAGCCGGGCGTGCAGCGGCGCGGGGCCGAGATCGGCGAGCTCGGCCTCCAGGCGGGCACGCACGGCCGGGTCGGTGCCGGGGAAGTCCAGGTCGTCCAGCGCGCCCCGGACGTAGAGGCCGGAGCCGCCCACCAGCACGGGGGTTCCGCCCCGCTCGCGCAGGCCGTCGATGGCGGCCCGCGCCATGCGCTGGTACTCGGCGACGTTCGCGGTGGCCGTGACGTCCCACACGTCCAGGAGGTGGTGGGGAACCCCGCGCCGCTCGGCGGGGCTCAGCTTGGCCGTCCCGATGTCCATGCCGCGGTAGAGCTGCATGGAGTCGGCGTTCACGGCCTCGGCGGGGGCGCCCCCGGCCCCGAGCCGCAGCGCCAGCTCAACGGCGAGGTCGGATTTGCCCGCCGCCGTCGCCCCGACGACGGCGACCACCGTGCCCGCGTCCCCTGTGTTCGTGCTGCCCATCGGTCCAGTGTGACAGCGGTGCGCGCCCGGTTGCTCCTAGGATGGAGGCATGCGCTTCGCCAAGGGCCACGGAACCGAGAACGACTTCGTGATCGTCCCCGACCCGGACGGCCGGATCGACCTCCGCCCCGCCGACGTCGCCCGCCTGTGCGACCGCCGGGCGGGCATCGGCGGCGACGGCGTGCTGCGCGTGGTGCGTACCGCGGCCCTCGGCGCGGACGTGCCCGAGGCCGCCGCCCTGCCCGCCGCGTGCACCTGGTTCATGGACTACCGCAACGCCGACGGCAGCGTCGCCGAGATGTGCGGCAACGGGGTCCGGGTCTTCGCCCGCTACCTCATCGACCAGGGCTGGGCCAAGGGGCCGGAGTTCACCGTGGGCACCCGGGCGGGCGCCCGCGCGGTGACCGCCGAGGACGACGGCGACATCACCGTCGACATGGGCGGCGCCGAGGTGCTCGGCGCCGGCGCCGCCGACCTGGCCGACGGCCGGGTGCGCGGGGTGCGGATCTCCGTCGGCAACCCGCACCTGGCCTGCCGGGTCGACCGCGACGTCGCCTCCGTCGACCTCACGCGGGCGCCCCGGCTCGACCCCGAGGTGTTCCCCGACGGCGCCAACGTCGAGGTGTTCCGCGCGGTCGGCCCGGACACCCTGGAGATGCGGGTCTACGAGCGCGGGTCCGGCGAGACCCGCTCGTGCGGCACCGGCATCGTGGCGGCGGCGGTCGCGGCCACCCCGCCGGGCGCCGACGCGGTCTGGGACGTCCGCGTGCCCGGCGGCACCTGCCGGGTGGTCCTGGAGTCCGGCCGCGCCCTGCTGCGCGGGCCCGCGGTCGTGGTCGCCGAGGGCGACACCGCGCTCCTGCCGTACTGACCCCGCCGCCCCGGCCGGGCCGCGCCGCGCCTACGGCCGGGGTTCGCCGTACCAGCGCCACGACCTCGGGCGGGGGCGGCCGGGCAGGTCGGCGCGGCCGGTCGACCACAGCAGCGCGGGCCAGGGGTCGGCGTCCGGCGCGTCGGGGAACAGGCGGGCGAGCGCGCGGGCGCACAGGTCCGCCGGCGGGTCCCACGCCAGCCCCAGCCCGTCGGCCAGGTCGCGGGTGTGCACCAGGACCTCCACGACCCCCATCGCGGCGAACCCCTCGGGGTCGGCGACGCCGTGGACGTGGTGGGCGCGCACCTCCGGTCCCCGGGTGCGGACCATGGCCGTCAGCAGCGCCCCGCTCGCCTCCAGCACGGTCAGCAGCCCCTCCGGGCCGGCGGCGGGGTCGGCGTGGACGGAGTTCGCCGGGCCGCCGGGGCGTCGGGGGGCGTAGGCGAAGGGCACCTCGCGGTCGAGCGGCGGGGACGCGGGGCCGATCTGGACGGCGTAGGCGAACAGGTCGTCGGCGAGGTGCTCGGCGGTCTCCCAGCAGGTCCAGGTGAGGGTTCCGGCGGGCCGCTCCCACCGGTCCGGGGGAGCGGCGCGCAGAGCGGACACGGCGAGGCGGACGGCGAGGTCGACGTCGTCGGCGGTCACGGGCGGCCGGGCAGGGCCGGCCGGAGGGGTGTCGGGCATGCCGACGACGGTACCCCCGGCCGGGCGCGGGCGGCCGGGGGCACCCGGCAAAACCGGACAAAATCAAATCTACGCCGTACAGGCGTCAGTTCCGGGCGAGCAGCGCCGACGGCGGGAGCCCGCGCAGCGACGCGTCGAGCACCTGCGCCGTGTGCGCCACCGCGATGGACCCGCCCGAGCGCTCGACCGCCGACGCGATCTGCAGCGAGCAGCCGGGGTTGCCCGCGACCAGCAGCTCCGCGCCCGTGGAGCGCACGTCCGCGCTCTTGCGGTCGCCCAGCTCCGCCGCCGCCTCGGGCTTCAGAAGATTGTAGACACCCGCCGATCCGCAGCAGATGTCCGCGTTCGGCAGGTCGGCCACCTCCAGGCCGGGGACCGCCCGCAGCAGCTCGCGCGGCTGCGCGGTCACCCCCTGCCCGTGGGAGAGGTGGCAGGCGTCGTGGTAGGCGGCCCGGACCGGCAGCGGGTGGCGCTCGGCGCGCGGCCCCAGGGCGGCCAGGAACTCCGCGAAGTCGACCACCATGGCCGACAACCCCTCCGCGCGCCGCTGCTCGCCGGCGCCGGCGCCCGCCTCGCGCAGGACCCGGGGGTAGTGCTTCATCGTGCCGCCGCACCCCGCCGAGTTGACCACGACCGCGTCGACCCCCGCCCGCGTGAACACGTCGATGGTCGCGCGGGCCAGGTCGGCGGCCTCGCCGGCCCGCCCGGCGTGCGACGACAGCGCGCCGCAGCAGCCCTGCCCCGGCGGGATGACCACCTCGCAGCCCTCGGCGGCGAGCACGCGCGCGGTCGCCGTGTTGACCTGCGGGAAGAACGCCCCCTGCACGCAGCCGGTGAGCATGCCCACCACGGCCCGGCGGCGGCCCACGGCCGGCACCCGCTCGGGCAGCGCCGGCACGCCGCCGCGCAGCGGGGGCGCGACCCGCTCCATGGTGGCCAGCGTGGGGGAGACCCGGTCGAGCAGGCCGGTGGCGCGCACCAGCCGGGGCAGCCCGCTGGCCTGGTAGGCGCGCAGCGGACCGCGCAGCAGGTCGAGCCGGCGGCGGTACGGGAACAGGGCGAAGATCGCCGCGCGCAGCGCCCGGTCGACCGGGCCGCGGGTGTGCTCCTCCTCGACGCGGGCCCGGGTGGTCTCGATCAGCGCGTCGTAGGCCACCCCCGACGGGCAGGCGGTGACGCAGGCCAGGCAGCCCAGGCAGTTGTCGAAGTGGCCCACCGCCGCCTCGGTCAGCACGTCGTCGGACCGGGACTGGCCCATCAGGTGGATGCGGCCGCGCGGGGAGTCCATCTCCTCGCCCCACAGCACGTAGGTGGGGCAGGTCGGCAGGCAGAACCCGCAGTGGACGCAGTCGCCGAGCAGGTCGTCGAACGTGCGGTCGCCGCCGCCGGTACCGGCGGCGCCGTGGTGCGTGTGGCCGTGGGTCACGCCCTCATCCCTTCCGTGTCCGGCCGCCCGGCGGCGCCGGGCGGCCGCGTCAGATGCCGCCGGCGAAGCGCCCCGGCGCCAGCAGCCGCCCGGGGTCGAACCGGTCCTTGATCGCGCGCATCAGCGCCAGCCCGGGAACCTCGCCCCACAGGTCGACGCCGTGCTCCCGCAGCGGCGGCGCGGCGTGCGGGACGGTCAGGCTCCCGCCGAGGGCGGCGACCGCCGTCCGCGCCCCGTCGACCGCGCCGGCCGCCGCCGCGCCGTCCGCCCCGGCCGGCAGGGCCGCGAACAGCACCCCGGCGGCGGCGGACCCGCGCACGTCGGCGGCCGTCCCGGCGGCCGCGGCGGCGGCGCGCACCCCGGCGGCCGCGTCGGCGGCGGCGTCGGGCGGGACGGCGGCCTTGAGCAGGGTGGCGCCGGGCGCCCCGGGCAGGGCGGCCCAGCCGGGCGGGGGCGCGGCGGTCGTCGCGGCGCCGGGGAGCAGCGCGGCGACCTCGGCGGCGCGCGCCTCGATACCGTCCTCGGCGCCCTCCAGCAGGACCCGCAGGGTCAGGGGGCCGTCGGCGGGCCAGTCCAGCTCCACGCCGGTGGGCGCGGTGGTGGAGGCGGCGACGGCGTGCCGCCACGCCCGCGCGGTCGCCGGGGCGGCGGCGGTGGCCGACACCGCCCGGACGGCCGCGGGCAGCGGGTGCAGGCGGAAGGTGACCGAGGTGATCAGGCCCAGGGTGCCCAGGGCGCCGGTGTGCAGCTTGGCCAGGTCGTAGCCTGCGACGTTCTTCACCACCCGGCCGCCGGAGGAGGCGGGGGTGCCGTCGGCGCGGACGGTCGTCATGCCGATGGTGAGGTCCCGCAGCGGACCGTGCAGGGTGCGGCGCGGGCCGGAGAGGCCGGTGGCGACCAGGCCGCCGACCGTGGAGCCGGCGACCACGGGGTCGGCGGACAGCCGCTGCCCGGCGGCGGCCAGCACGGCCGCCAGGTCGGCGACGGGCGTGCCGGCGCCGACGGCGGCGACCAGGTCGCCCGCCGCGTGGTCGATCCCGGTCAGGTCGGTGGTGTCGACCACGAGGTCGCACCGCAGCGGGGGAGCCCCCCAGTCGGCCTTGGTGCCGTTGCCGCGCGGGACGGAGGCCAGGCCGTGCCGGGCGGCGGCGGCCAGCAGCGCCCCGGCCGCCGCGCCGTCGGCCGGGGCGGCGACGTAGCGGGGGACCCGCCCGGCGATGGCGTCGCCGGGGGTGCCGCCGCGCACGCGCGCCCCCGCGGCGCGCAGGTCGGCGGCGACCGGGTCGGTGCCGGCGGGCCCGTCTTCGCTGGTCATGTGGCGTTCTCCCTTCCGGGTGGCGCGTCCGTGCGCGCGCCGCCGTGCCGTCGGCCGCGGGTCAGAACAGCTCCGCCCGGCCCTCGGCGACGAGGGGGTGGGCGCCCTTCGCCACCCGGGGGCGCTCGCCGCACAGGCGCGGGGTGGGCAGCAGCTTCTCGGGGTTGGCGATGCCGAGTGGGTCGAACGCGCGGCGGAACAGGTCCATGGCGGCGAGGTCGTCGGCGGAGAACATGGCGGGCATGTGGCACGCCTTGTCGATGCCCACGCCGTGCTCGCCGGTGATGGACCCGCCGGCCTCGATGCACAGGTCCAGGATGCGGCCGGAGACCTCGGCGGCCCGCTCCTCGGCGCCGGGCTCGGTGTCGTCGAACAGCACGAGCGGGTGCAGGTTGCCGTCGCCGGCGTGGAAGACGTTGGCCACGCGGATGCCCGACTCGGCGGACAGCTCGGCGATGCGGCGCAGCACGCGGGGCAGCGCGGTGCGCGGGACCACGCCGTCCTGCACGATGTAGGCGGGGCTGATGCGGCCCACGGCGGCGAACGCCGACTTGCGCCCCTTCCAGATGCGGGCGCGTTCGGCGGCGTCGGTGGCGGTGCGGACCTCGAACGCGCCGGCCTCCCGGCACATCCGGGTGACCTCGGCGAACTGGGCGTCGACGTCGGCGGTGGGGCCGTCGAGCTCCACGATGAGCACGGCGCCGGCCCCGGGCGGGTAGCCGCAGGCGACGGCGGCCTCGGCGGCCTCGATGGACAGCGCGTCCATCATCTCCACCGCGGCGGGCAGCACCCCGGCCCCGATGATGGCCGACACCGCGGCGCCGCCCGCGTCCATCGTGGCGAACGCGGCGAGGACGGTGCTGACCTTCTGCGGGGCGCGGGTGAGCCGGACGGTGATCTCGGTGGCGATGCCCAGGGTGCCCTCGGAGCCGACGAAGGCGCCGATGAGGTCGTAGCCGGGGGCCTCGGCGGCCTTGCCGCCGAGGCGGACGGTGTCGCCGGAGGGGGTGACCACGACGAGGCCGGTGACGTGGTGGACGGTGAACCCGTACTTGAGGCAGTGGGCGCCGCCGGAGTTCTCGGCGATGTTGCCGCCGACCGTGCACACCTGCTGGCTGGAGGGGTCGGGGGCGTAGTAGTAGCCGTGCGGGGCGGCGGCGCGGGTGATGTCGAGGTTGGCGACGCCGGGTTCGACCACGGCGCGCTCGTTGGCGGTGTCGATCTCCAGGATGCGGCGCATCCGGGAGGTGACGACGAGGACGCCGTCGGTGCGGGGCAGGGCGCCCGCCGACAGGCCGGTGCCGGCGCCGCGGGGCACGAAGGGCACCCCGTTGTCGGCGCAGAGGCGGAGGACGGCGGCGACCTGCGCGGTGGAGGTGGGCAGCACCACCACGCCGGGGTCGGCGGCGTGGTAGGGGATGCCGTCGCTGGCGTAGGTGCGCCGGCCCATCGGGTCGGTGACGACGCCGTCGTCACCGCAGATCTCGCGCAGGCGCGGAATGAGCGCGTGGAGCTGGTCCGGCATGAGGGCGGCCCCTCTTTCGGCGGTGGCGGTGCGCGGGCCCGCGGCCCCGTTTCCCTCCGACTCTCCCTCCCCGCCCCGTGCGGGGCAAGGGGCGGGGAGGGCGGCGGTGCCGCCGGGGGGACGCGGGGCGCGCGGGCGGCCGCCGGGCGGATCGGCCCGGGTCAGGGCATGGACTCGTAGGCGGGCAGGGTGAGGAACTCGGCGTAGTCGTCGGCGAGGGCGACGGTGGTGAACAGTTCGCGGGCCTGGGCGTAGCGGTCGGCGTCGTAGGCGTCGCCGGCGGCCGCGCGGATGGTGTCCAGCTCCTCCTCGATCAGCCGCTCCACGAGGTCGCGGGTGACCTCGGGGCCGTCGTCCAGGGTGACGCCGTTGTGCAGCCACTGCCACACCTGGGAGCGGGAGATCTCGGCGGTGGCGGCGTCCTCCATGAGGTTGTGGATGGCGACAGCGCCATTGCCGCCGAGCCAGGCGGCGAGGTACTGGAGGGCGACGTTGATGTTGCCGCGCAGCCCGGCCTCGGTGACGCCGCCCTCGGCGGAGTCGACGGCGAGCAGGTCGCCGGCCTTGACGTCGACGTCGTCGCGCAGGCGGTCGAGCTGGTTGGGGCGGTCGCCGAGGACGCCGTCGAAGACCTCGCGGCAGACGGGGACGAGGTCGGGGTGGGCGACCCAGGAGCCGTCGAAGCCGTCGCCGGACTCGCGGGACTTGTCGTCGCGCACCTTGGCCAGGGCGCGCTCGTTGACCTCGCGGTCGCGGCGGCTGGGGATGAAGGCGGCCATGCCGCCGATGGCGAACGCGCCGCGGCGGTGGCAGGTGGAGACGAGCAGTTCGGTGTAGGCCCGCATGAACGGGGCGGTCATGGTGACCGCGTTGCGCTCGGGCAGCACGAAGCGGCGGCCGCGGGTGCGGTGGACCTTGATGATGCTGAACAGGTAGTCCCAGCGCCCGGCGTTGAGGCCGGCGGAGTGCTCGCGCAGCTCGTAGAGGATCTCCTCCATCTCGAACGCGGCCGGGATGGTCTCGATGAGGACGGTGGCGCGGATGGTGCCGCGCGGGATGCCCAGGCGCTCCTGCGCGGTGACGAAGACGTCGTTCCAGAGGCGCGCCTCCAGGTGGCTCTCCATCTTCGGCAGGTAGAAGTAGGGGCCCTTGCCCTTGTCGAGCTGGCGGCGGGCGCAGTGGAAGAAGTACAGCGCGAAGTCCACGATGCCGCCGCTGACCCGCCGGCCGTCGACCAGGATGTGCTTCTCGTCCAGGTGCCAGCCGCGCGGGCGGACGACGATCGTGGCGAGTTCGGCGTCGTCCTTGAGGGCGTAGGTCTTGCCCTCGGGGGAGGTGAAGTCGACGGTGCGGTCCAGGGCGTCGCGCAGGTTGAGCTGGCCGCCGATCATGTTCTCCCACAGCGGGGTGTTGGCGTCCTCGAAGTCGGCCAGCCAGACCTTGGCGCCGGAGTTCAGCGCGTTGATCGTCATCTTGCGGTCGGTGGGGCCGGTGATCTCGACGCGCCGGTCGGTGATGCCCGGGGCGGGCGGGGCGACCTTCCACGAGGGGTCCTCGCGGATGTGCCGGGTCTCGGGGAGGAAGTCGAGGTCGGCGCCCGCGGCGACGCGCTCCTGGCGGGCGGCGCGCGCGGCGAGCAGCTCCTGGCGGCGGTCCTCGTAGCGGCGGTGCAGGTCGGCGATCAGGTCGAGCGCGTCCTCGGTGAGGATCTCGTCGAACCGGTCGTGCAGGGGGCCGGTGATCTCGACCCCGTTCGTGGCGCCCATGGGAAACCTTCCACAAAGCGAAAGTAGCTTCTGTTATGTGGAATATGACGCTACTCTGGCGTAGGCGAAGCGGTCAACGCTGTGACGGCCTCACACCCGGAAACTTTCCTCAGTGCGGAAGGATTCACACAATTTCGCGATGCGGGCACCGGTGCGCCGCGCCCGGGCCGCGCCCGCGCCGACCGGTGCCGACGGGGCGCCGCGACGGCGCCCGCCGACCGGTCCGCGCACGCCGCGCCGCGTTCCGCGGCGAAAAACGCGTGCCATCGCCCTCCGGGCATGCCACCATCCGAGGGGAACAACCCGCGCCGCCGCGGCGTTGGGCTGGCTGGAGGGATATTGAGTACTGCTTACGACCACGGTCCTGACCACACCGACACCGCGTTCGGCCCCGGGGCCGCGCACCGCGGCGCCACCACCGTCGGCGACATCGACGCCGCCGCGCTCGACGCGGCCGCGGCGCGCCCCGACACAGAACCCGACCAGGGCGAACTCGAACTCGCCGACCGCCACGCGCTGCGCCGCGTCGCCGGCCTGTCGACCGAGCTCACCGACGTCACCGAGGTCGAGTACCGGTCGCTGCGGCTGGAGCGCGTCGTCCTCATCGGCGTGTGGACCACCGGCACCCAGGCCGACGCCGACAACTCGCTGATCGAGCTCAAGCAGCTCGCCGAGACCGCCGGCGCCGCCGTCCTCGAAGGCGCCACCCAGCGCCGGAGCAAGCCCGACCCCGCCACCTACGTGGGCCGGGGCAAGGCGGCCGAGCTGCGCGACATCGTTGAGGCCACCGGTGCCGACACCGTCATCTGCGACGGCGAACTCACCCCCGGCCAGCTCCGGCAGCTGGAGGACGTCGTCAAGGTGAAGGTCATCGACCGCACCGCGCTGATCCTCGACATCTTCGCCCAGCACGCGCGCAGCCGCGAGGGCAAGGCGCAGGTCGAACTCGCCCAGCTCACCTACCTGCTGCCGCGCCTGCGCGGCTGGGGCGACTCCCTGTCGCGGCAGGCGGGCGGCCGGGCCGGCGGCGGCAACGGCGGCGTGGGCCTGCGCGGCCCCGGTGAGACCAAGATCGAGACCGACCGGCGGCGCATCAACGCCAAGATGGCCAAGCTCCGCCGCCAGCTCGCCCAGATGGCCACCGCGCGCGACGTCAAGCGCGACAAGCGGCGCACCCGCCAGGTGCCCGCCGTCGCCATCGCCGGCTACACCAACGCCGGCAAGTCCAGCCTGCTCAACCGGCTCACCGGGGCCGGGGTGCTGGTCGAGAACGCGCTGTTCGCCACCCTCGACCCCACCGTCCGCCAGGCGCACACCCCCGACGGCCGGGCGTTCACGCTCAGCGACACCGTCGGGTTCGTCCGCCACCTCCCGCACCAGCTGGTCGAGGCGTTCCGTTCCACCCTGGAGGAGGTCGCCGACGCCGACCTCATCCTGCACGTGGTCGACGCCTCGCACCCCGACCCCGAGCAGCAGCTCGCGTCGGTGCGCGAGGTCTTCGGCGAGATCGGCGCCCAGGACGTGCCCGAACTGATCGTCCTGAACAAGACCGACGCCGCCGACCCCGTCGTGCTCAAGCAGCTGCGCACCCGCGAACCCGACGCCGTCGAGGTCTCCGCGCGCACCGGCGCGGGCATCGGCGACCTGGTCGCGGCCCTCACCGCCGCCCTGCCCACCCTCGACCGCGAGGTCCGCGTCGTCGTGCCCTACGAGCGCGGCGACCTGGTGTCCCGGGTCTACGAGGAAGGGCGCATCGTCGACGAGCGGCACACCGGCGACGGCACCGCGCTGCACGCGTGGGTGCCCGAGCTGCTCGCCGGGAAACTCGACGAGTTCGCCGTGCCCGTCGGCTGACGGATCGGCCACACCACCACGGCGGAACCCCTGATGGGGTTCCGCCGTTGCCGTGTTGAGGGCGGGAAGAGGTGTACACGGCCTCCGCGGATGAACTACGGTTTTGGAGCACTGGCATGAGACCGTGATGCGTCGGCCCCGGCCGCACCGCTCCCTCCCCCCGCCAGACCAGCCGAGAACCGAGGTCGCCTATGTCCGCCCGCATGCTCCGCCCTGCCGCGACGTCCGCTTCCGCGCGACCCTGACCCCCCACGGCGGGCCGGTGAGACCATGACAGTACGACTGCTGACGAACATCGGGCGGCTGTGGACCGGCACCGATCTCCTCAGTAACGCGGCCATGCTCATCCAGCACGACCGCATCGCCTGGGTGGGTGCGGCGGCCGACCTGCCGCAGAGTCTGCCCGGCGTCATCGACGACATCGTCGACGTCGACGAGGTCGCCAACCTGGGCGGCGGACTGGTCACCCCCGGGCTGATCGACGCCCACTGCCACCCGGTGTACGCGGGCAACCGCTACGCCGAGGTCGCCATGCGCGCCAGCGGCGCCTCCAAGGCCGAGATCACCGCCGCGGGCGGCGGGGTGGCGTCCACGGTGACCGTCACCCGCGGAACCGACCCCTGGACCCTGTGCAACGCGGTGCGCGAGCGGCTGCGGCACTGGGTGCTGTCGGGCTGCACCACCGTCGAGGCCAAGACCGGCTACCACCTCACCCGCGACGGCGAACTCGCGGACGTGCGCCTGCTCCGCTCCCTGGAGGAGGAGCCCGGCATGCCGCGGCTGCACGTCACCTTCTTCGCCGCCCACGCGGTGCCGCCGGAGTACTTCGGCCGGGCGCACGACTACGTCGACGCCGTGTGCTCGTGGCTGCCCGACGCCGCACGCGCCGGGGCCGACGGCGTCGACGTGTACTGCGACGACCAGCAGTTCACCGCCGACGACGCGCGGCTGCTGCTGTCCACGGGCCGGTCGGTGGGCCTGCAGACCCACATGCACGCGTGCGCCCGGCCGCGCCACGGCGCCGTGCGCATGGCGGCCGACCTCCAGTGCTCGTCGGTCGACCTGGTGCACGAGACCGACGAGGACGACGTCCTCGCTCTGGCCAAGACCAGCACGCCCGTCGTCGTCTGCCCCACCACCTCGCTGAACGAGCGGCGCACCCCGCCGGTGCGCGCCCTGCTCGACCACGGGGTGCCCGTGGGGCTGGGCACCGACCACAACCCGGGCCAGTCGGGGACCATGTCGCTGCCGCTGGCGATCTCCATGGCCATCTCGATGTTCAACATGAGCGTCCTGGAGGCGCTGCGCGCGGCGACCGTCGGCGGCGCGTACGCGCTCGGCGCCACCGACCGGGGCCTGCTCGCGCCCGGCCAGTACGCCGACATCGTGCAGTGGGACGCCGACCACGAAGGCGCGTTCGCCTGGTCCTACGGCCTCAACACGCTGCGCGTCTGGCGCGGCGGCGAGACCATCCGCTGACCCGGACCCACCCGGCGGCCGACCGCGAGGCCGGCCGCCGGGTGGGACCGCGCCACGCGGGTTCGGGGCCGGGCGGCCGAGGGGCGCGCCTCAGCGGCGGCCGCGCCCGGTGGCGATGGCGATGACCGCGCGCTCCAAGGCGTAGGCGGGGTCGCGGCTCGCGCCCTTGATCATCGCGTCGGTCTCGGCGATCACCGACATGGCGTGGGCCACGCCCTGCGGGGTCCAGCCGCGCGCCTGCTGGCGGAGCGTCTTGAGCTTCCACGGCGGCACCTTGGCGCGCTTGGCGAGGTCGGCGTCGGAACCGCCGCCCCGCTGCGGTTGCGCCACGACCGCCACGCCGCGCACCGCGCCCGCCAGCGCGCTGTTGATCAGCACCGGGGCGGTGCCCACGGACAGCGACCAGCGCAGCTGCTCCAGCGCCTCGGCCAGCCGGCCCTCCACCGCGCGGTCGGCGACGGTGAACCCCGACGCCTCCGCCTTGCCCGTGTGGTAGCGGGCGACGGCGGCCGCGTCGATCCGGCCCTCGGTGTCGGCGCCGAGCTGGGTGCAGGCGGCCGCGATCTCCCGCAGCTCGGTGCCGACCGCGTCGAGCAGGGCCTGGGCCGCGTCGGCGGTGATCTGGCGCCCCGCGCGGGCGAACTCGCCCTTGATGAACTGCAGCCGCTCGCCCGCCTTGGTGGGTTTGGCGCACGTCACCCGCACCGCCCCCGCCTTCACGGCGGCGTCGAGCAGCGCCTTGCCCTTGGCGCCGCCCGCGTGCACGAGCACCAGGACGAGGTCGTCGGCGGGGTCCTTGAGGTGGGCGGTGACCTCGGCCGCGAGGTCCTTGGTGAGGTCCTGCACCGAGCGGAGCACCACCACCCGGCCCTCGCCGAACAGCGACGGCGAGGTGACCTCCACCAGCTTCCCCGAGGTGACCTGCCCGGGGGTGAGGTCGTGGACGTCGGTCTCGGGGTCGGCGGCCCGCGCGGCCGCCACCAGTTCGGCCACGGCCCGGTCGACGAGCAGTTCCTCGTCGCCGACGACGACGGTCAACGGGGCGACACCGGTTCCAGCCATACCTGCAGCATGCCATGCCCGGGGGACGATCGAACCCGGCCCCGGGCGCCGACCCGCCCGGTGCGGCCGTCCCCGCCGGGCGGCGGTCCGGGGCGGGGCCGGGCGGGGAGGGGCCGGCGGCGGCCGTTCCAGCGCGGGGGGCTGGGGCAGCGTCCCGCGCCGGCGCACGAGGCCGGGGGCGGAGGCGGGGAGCGGCACGCGGGTGGCGGACCCGCCGCCGGCGACCAGGCCGGTCCGGGCCGCCGGGACGGTCCTCCACGTCCGCCGGCGGGCATGCCGCACGGGGGCACGGGTAGCCGGTCGGGCATGTGGAGCAGAGCGATAGTGCGCGGGATGGCCGCCGGGGCGATCGGCGTCGCCGTCATGACCGCGGTCGAGAAGGCCGAGCAGGCCTGCACCGGGCGACCCGACTCCGACGTCCCCGGCCGCACCCTGCAGCGCCTGCTGGGCGCCCCCGAGGCGTCGGGGCGGCGGCTGCGGGCCTACGACACCGCCATGCACGTCGGCCAGGGCGCCCTCCTCGGCGGACTGCGCGGCGTCATGGCCGCGTCCGGGCTGCGCGGCCCCTGGGCGTCGGGCATGTTCCTCGCGGTCCGGCTGACCAACGACCAGATCTTCGAGAACGCGACGGGCGTCGGCGCCCCGCCGTGGACGTGGCCGCGCCGCGAACTCGCCGTGGACCTGCTGCACAAGGCCGTGTACGCGTTCGCCACCGGCGCGGCCGCCGACCGCCTGGTGGCCGGTCTCGGCCCCGGGCCGGGGCGCGCTCACGCCGCACTCCGGCCGGGCCGGCGGTTCGGTGTCGGCCCGCCGCCGCCCGGGGTCGGGGCCCCGAACTGACCCGCCGGGGTGGCGCGGACGGGGTGGTGTTCGGTATGCCGGGGGGTGAGGCGCCCGCCGGCCGGTGCGGGCCGGAGTGGAGAGTCGAGGTCGCCGCCCGATGGACAACCCCCAGTTCCTTCCGGCCATCCCCTTAGCGCTGGGCGCGGTGTTCGCGTTCGTGGGCGGGCGCGAGCTGCGCACCCTCGCCTGGTTGCGCCGCCACGGGGTGCGCGTGCCCGGGGTCGTCACCGGCCGGAGGTCGGGGGGCGGGCGGTCGGACACCACCATGACCGTCTTCGCGTTCACCACCCTGGACGGTGCCGAGATCACCACCACGCAGCGGATGTCCGTCTCCTTCGGCGGTATGCGGACCGGCCGCCGGGTCACGGTGGCCTACGACCCCGAGAACCCCCGCCGCGCCGAGATCCTGGAGGCGTCCAGCCAGAGGATCGGCGCCGGCGTCTTCCTCATCGCGGGGCTGATCGCGTTCACCCTGGGGGCGGTATTCGCGGCCAACGTCTGGCTGTGAACGACCGCCCGCCCCGCTGCCCACGGCGGACGAGGGACTTCCCGCCAGCGGGCGCACACCCACGACGGCGGGGCCGCCGTCTTGGGGATGGCCACCCTCATCGTGCCCCCACCGCCCCCCCAGGACCGAGCGCCGCCCGCACCTGGTGGAGCGGCTCATCGCCTCCGTGTGACGCGCGACGCCGGCGTCCACGCGTGCGTCTCCGGCCGGGGGCCCCGACTTCGGAGGCCCGGACGGCGGTCATCGTCCCGTGGGGCCGCGGCGGACGACGGACGGGCCGTCGCTTGACGGGACGACCGCGATGTCGCCGTGCAGGTCCGTGCGGTGGTTGGCGGGGGTCAGCGCCTCCAGCGCCGCCCACGTCTCGGGCGCCGGGTGGCCGTAGGGGTTCTCCGCGCCCACCGAGGTGAGCGTGACCCGGGCGCGGGTGGCGGCGAGGAACGCGGGCTCCTGGCCGCGCGCCCCGTGGTGGGGGGTCTTCAGCACGTCCACACCGCGGATCGCGCCGGCGGCGAGCAGGGACCGCTGCGGGGCCTCCTCGATGTCGCCGGTGAGCAGCACGCTCATCGGGGCGGCGCCGGCGTCCGGTGGGGGAGCCCACCGGGCCAGCAGCACCACGCTCGTGTCGTTGCCCGTGTAGCGGGCGCCCGCACGCGGCCACAGCACGTCGAAGGTCCACGGCGGGGCGGTCCACCGCTGCCCGGCCGCAGCCGTCCGGACGGCCGCCCCGGCGGCGCGCACCTCGCCGAGGGCGGGGTGGGAGCCGATCCCGGGCGGGGTGAGCACGGCCGCCACCCGCCGACCGGACAGGCCGGGGGTGCCGCCCGCGTGGTCGGTGTCGCCGTGGGTGACGACCAGCAGGGCGACCCCGCCGACCCCGAGGTCGCTCAGGCACCGGTCGACCGCCGCCGGATCGGGGCCGGTGTCGACGACGACCGCCCCGCCATCGGCGGCGGCCAGCACCAGGGCGTCGCCCTGCCCGACGTCGCACGCCACCACGGCCCACCCGGGCGGTGGCCACGCCGGAGCCGCGCACCGCACCGCGACGGCGGTCACCACCACCGCCGCCACCACGGCCGCCGCTGCCCGCCGGGCGCGCCCGCGCAGCACCAGCGCCGCCACCACCAGGAGGGCCAGGCCGAGCGCGCCCACGACGTCGCCGCGCCACTCGACGGCGCCGCCGGGCACCGCCGCCCCCGCCGACGCCACCGCACCGACCCCCAGGGCGGCCGCGCCCGGCACCCATGCGGCGAGGGCGGCGCCCGCCGGCCACACCAGAGCGGCACCCGCCACCGCGAACCCGCCCACCGTCACGACCGGGGCCAGCGGGCCGGCCACCGCGTTCGCCGGTATCGAGACCCAGCTCACCTCGGCCGACAGCAGCACCAGGACCGGGGCGCAGGCGGCGTGCGCGGCGAGCGCCACCGCCGCCGACTCCGCCAGCCACCGGGGCAGCCGGGTCGACCACCGGTCGCGCCACCCGGGGGCGAGGGCGATGATGCCGCCGGTGGCGAGGACGGACAGGGCGAACCCGAACGACCGGGCGAGGTCGGGGGCGAACAGCAGCAGCGCGATGACCGTCGCCGCCAGCGCCGACAGGCCCACCCGCCGCCGCCCAAGGGTCAGGGCCAGCAGGGCGACCGCGGCCATGCCCGCCGCCCGGAGCACGCTGGGCTCGGGGCGGGCGACGAGCACGAACACGGTGATCAGCGCGGCGCCCCCGGCGGCGACGGCCCACGGAGGCCACCGCGCCCACCGGCCCAGGGCGAGGGCGAGGGCCGTGAGCACGGCGAGGTTGGTCCCCGAGACGGTGAGCAGGTGGGTCATCCCCGTGGCGCGGAACTCCTCGATCGTGGCGGGTGCCAGGGCCGAGGTGTCGCCCACGACCATCGCCGGGACCAGGCCGTCGGCCGGTGCGGGCAGCCCCGACGCCGCCGCGCGCAGCCGGGCGCGGACGTCGCCGGCCCAGCGCTGGTGGGCGGGCGGCGGCCGGACCCGGTCGGGGGCGCCGCTCACCGCCACGAGCGCGCCGACGAGGTCACCACGCCCGGCCGGTAGGAGCTTCCCGGTGATGTCGGCCTCGTGCCCCGGCAGCATGCGCTGCCACGCGGCGCCGGAGGCGAGCAGCACCACGGGGACGCGGGTGTCCGCGCGGCGGTCCCGGTGGTCGACCCGGACGGCGCGCGCGTCGAGGACGAAGCGCGGCGGGCCGGGCCGATGGGGGTCGGCGCGCGGGCGCGGGTCGCCGGTGACGACCACGCGCAGCCCGGCGTGGTCCTCGCGTGCGGCGATCGCCGTGACGGGGTCGTCCTCCAGTGCCGCGAGGCGGCCGCCGGTCGCGAACGCGGCTGCGGCCGCGCACACGAGGACGGCCAGCACCGGGGCCGCCCACTGCTCCGCCGACGGCCGCCGCAGCGCGACCGCGACCACCGCCGCCAGGGCGGCGAGCAGCGCTCCGGTGGCGAGCGCGGTCGCCGACCGCGCCCCGAGCAGCCCGCCCGCGCACACCCACGTGGCCACCGCCGGGGCCACGAGCCGCAGATCGGGGACCTCGCGCTCATCGCCCTCGACCACATCGGTCCCGCCCGTCCACACGGCCGTCCCCTCCCTCCCTGGTCGGTCGTCTGCGGTCAGTGGTCCACGGTGCGGAGCGCGGTTGGCCCCGGCCGTGCGGGGCGGCCCCGAGGGGTGGGGCGCCGCCCTGGTCGAGGCGGCGCCGCGCGCCGAGGCCACCACGCTGGTGCGGCGGCACGCCACCGACACTGATGGCGGCACCGACACCGACGGCGGCACCGCGCTGCGCCGCATGGTGCGGTGCGGCCGTCGGTGTCGGCGGGCTACGGCCTCGGAGCGCGGCGGTCGGTGAGCGGAGTGACCACGGCAACCTTCGCGAGCCGGGTGGGCAGGGACGGAGTCCTGCGCGCTGGGCGTCGCGGGGGGTGGGTGGTCACGCGGACCGGGGGCGAGGAGTTCGGCGGAGCGGTAGCGGAGTGCGGCGGTCGGTGGGCGGAGTAGCCACGGCGCCCTTCGCGAGTGGGGTGGGCCGGGGGCTGGAATCGCGGGCGCTGGGCGTCACGGGGGCGCGGTCACCCGGACCAGGTCGGCGAGTTCGGCGAAGCGCTGTTCGCCGATACCGGTGACGTCCTGGAGCTGGTCCACGGAGGTGAAGCCGCCCGACGCGGTGCGGTGGGCCACGATCCGGTCGGCCAGGACCGGGCCGATGCCCGGGAGTTCCTGGAGCTGCCCGGAAGTGGCGGTGTTGAGGTCGATCGGAGTCGTCGGCGGGCCACCGGACGGCGCGGGTGCGCCCGGGGCCGCCGCGACGGGGGGCGGGGAGGCGCCGACGAGGATCTGTTCGCCGTCGACCAGAGGGCGGGCCAGGTTCAGGGCCTCGGTGTCGGCGGTGGCGCCGCCTGCGGCCTCGATGGCGTCGGTGACGCGGGAGCCCGCCGGAAGGGAGATGACACCGGGGGTCTCGACGTCGCCGCCCACGTGGACGGTCACCCGGCCGGCGGGGGTGGGCGGGCGCGCGGACGCGGCCGGGGAGCCGGGCGTGGCCATGGGTGCGGTGCCCGCGCTCAGCTCGGGCGGCGGGTGGATCTCGGGGCGGGCGCGCAGCGCCACCCACACCGTGGCCAGGACCGCGATGACGCAGACGGCGGCCAACCCCTGCACCCCGGGCCGGGTGAGCAGCGGCTGGGCGCGGAGCGCGGGCGGCAGGCGGGCGAGGAGGGCGGAGAGCGGCGTGCGCCGTTCGGGGTCGGGGTCGACCTCCGCGTAACCGGGCGGAGCGGCGGCGACGGTGTGCAGTCCGCCGAACGGCCGGGCCCGGTCGGACCACCGCCGCCCGGGTGCGGCGTCGGCGGGTGAACGCCGCCGCAGGCCGGCCCCGCCCGGTTCCCCCTCGCCGACCGCGTCGGTGCCGTACGGCTCCGGCGATGCCTCCACCGCCGCGTCGTGGCCGGTGAACGGTTCCTGACGTCCGCGCGCCGCCGGGCCCCGGCCGCCGGGTTGCTCCGGGTATGCCGTGGCCGTCGTCTCCGGGTGGGCGGGTGGCTTCCGGAGATCGTCCGCTGCCGGGGCGCGGGCGCCGGTCCGCGCCGCGTATCCGCTGGTGGCGGCCGTGGCACGGTCGGGGAATGGGGCTCGGTACTCCCGCATCGACGGGTCACCGCCACCATGCGACGCCAGGGGGCCGCCCACCGCCCTGCCGCCGCTGGGGTGCGTCATGGCCTTGCCCGTCCCCATCTCGTCGGCACCGGGCGGTGCCTGGGGGCCGCCGCCCGCCCCCATGTCGTCGGCGCCGGGCGACGCCTGGGGGCCGCCCACCGGCATGCCGCCGCTGAGGTGCGCCATGGCGCCGCCCGCTTCCATGTCGGCGGCACCGGATGATGCCGGGGGACCGCCACCCACTGCCATAGCGTCGGAGCCGTGCAGCGCCGGGCGCCCTGCGTGCGTCCTGGCGCCACCGCCCGGCGGTGGCCGGTACCCGTCCACCGGCGGGGCACCGGCGCGGGCTCCCGCCCACGGGGGCGCGTGGCCGCCGGGTTCTGCGGCATGGGGCCGGGGTGGGATCGGGCCATCGGCCGGACCGGCGCCGTGCGGGTGGGGGCGCCGTGGCCGTCCGTGGCCGACCGCAACGGGTGCCGCGTCTCGATCGACGGCCGGTGCCGCCGCGTGCCGGCCCCGCCTCCTCGGCGGTGCGGTGCCACGGCCCTCCGGTGCCGTGGCCGCCGACCGCCGCTCCGCATGCCGGGAGACGGGTGGATGTCCGGTCGGAGCGGAACGGAGATCGCGGGGGCGGACGGGACGGCGGGTGGCGAGGGGCGGCGCGGTCACGGCGTACGGAGGGGCCGGGATCGGCCCAGGCAGCGGCACCACGGTGGTCGCTGGGCAGGGCTCCGGCGCGCGGGCGTCCGCCCCTGCGGAGGACGGCACCCGGGACGCGGGACCACGCGGCGCCCCCGAGACCGGGCGACCGGGCACACCGCCCGAGGGCGTCCCGCCCTGCGGCGGCGGCCTGTGTGAAGAGGGCGGGTGGTCGGAGCCCTGGCCCGTGATTCCCTCGGGCCGGTGCAGGGGTGCGGTCGTGGCCTGTTCTGGAGTGGCGGCGTGCGCAGTGTGCGGCGGGGGTGTGGGGGGAACCGCCTGTCCCGGTGGTCGCGCGTCGTGCGAGGGCTTCGGCGCGGGAGGGAGAGGCGACGCGGGTGCCGAGTGCGGGGGATCAGGGAGGCCCGGGCGGCGCTGATCGACCGGCGGGGGGCACACGGTCGGGGTCGCCTGCCGGGGAGGGGGCGGAGTGGTCAGGGCGTGCAGGCGACGCAGGGCGGTGGGGTCGGTCGGGCGGCGGAACCGGGGCGTGGGAGGCATACCACCAACGCTAAGCAGCACGTCACGCCTCTGCCAGGGCGACTTTCGCGCCTGTGGATAACTCCCGGCACCCCGTCGCGGCTCCCGTCCTCCCTCGGATCGCCCCCGGGCGGGGTCGGCCGGTGCCGGGACGCCGGGGTGGGGTGGGGACGGGGGTCAGAGGGGGAGGGGTGGGGTGGGTTTGAGGAGGAGGCGGAGCCAGAGGGCCTGCTGGGTGTCCTCCTCGGGGGCGACCTGGGGGCGGAGCTCGGGGAAGCAGCGGCTCCACGCCAGGGCGCGGTTGACCGGGGCCAGCGAGGTCGCGCGGCGGACGGTGACGCGCAGGTCGGCGAGGGTGTGGTCGCCCGTCCACGGCTCCAGGTAGGCGTCGCGCAGGCGCGCCACGGTCCGGGCGTCCGCGCCGAGTTCGCGCGCCACGAAGCGCAGCGGCACCATCAGGCTGGTGAAGGGGTGGGCCACGGCGGCGTCGCCCCAGTCGGCGAACCGGTACCCGCCCTCCTGCACGAACACGTTGCCGACGTGCAGATCGGAGTGGTCGATGGAGACGCCCACCCCGCTCTCGGCGAGCGCGCGGCACCGGTCGTCGAACTCCGCCCGCCGCCGGATCAGCGCGTCATGGTCGTCGCCGAGGACGCGCGCGACACCGGGCGAGGCGAGGAAGCCGTCCAGTCGGCGGCCCAGCGCCGCCGGGCGCAGGTCGGGGACGTCCAGGGCCAGCAGGTCGCGGACCCGGGAGCCGAGGGCCCGCTGCACCTCACCGTAGGTCGTGAGCAGCGCCTCCCACACGGCGAAGTCGTCCAGGGCGCCCATCTGGTCGCGCAGGCTCGTCCCGCCGTCGGGGGTGAGCGTCCACCCGCGCTTGACGTCGACCCCCAGGGGCGTCAGCACCCGCCCCGGCACCCACGAGTACAGCGCCCCGGCGAGCGCCGCCTCGAACTCGGCGCCGGGCGCGTTGGCCTTGAACCAGACCGGCCCCAGGGAGGTGGCGAAGCGGGCCGTCGCCGACCACGGCCGCACCCGGACGCGCGGCGGCTCGGGCAGCAGGTGCGCGCCCCGTTCGGCGAGGCGGCCCTCGACCCAGGCGATGAGTTCGTTGCGGAGGACGGGGTCGTCCCAGAGGCTCAGGCGGAGCGAGGTGAAGTCCACGGGGACCACGCTAATGTCCCGGCCCGGCCGGTCCCCAGCGTTTTCGGTCCGGACGCGGGCTCGACGCGGGCTCGACGCGGGACGGACGCGGGACCGGACTCGGCGCGGCGCCGGGTCCGCGCGGTGGGGCGCGCCCGCGCGGACCGGAGGCCCGGCCCCATCGCGGGGTGGGGGGTCCGGTGTGTCGTCGGCCGCCTATATGCGCTGAGGCCGCCCCCCCGGTGGGGGAGCGGCCTCATGGCGATGGGGTGCCTCAGGCGGCCTGGCGGACCTGGTCGAGGCGCTTGGCGATCGCGCTCTTGCGGTTCGCGGCCTGGTTCTTGTGGATGACGCCCTTGCTCACGGCGACGTCCAGCTGGCGCGCGGCGGCGCGCTGGAGCGTGGTGGCCTGCTCGACGTCCCCACCCTCGGCGGCAGCGCGGAACTTGCGGATGGCCGTCTTCAGGGACGAGCGCACCGCCTGGTTGCGCACCCGGCGCTTCTCGTTCTGCCGGTTGCGCTTCTTCTGCGACTTGATGTTCGCCATGCGAAAACGTGCTCCAGTTGCTGTGGTGAACGCGCCGATGCCGGGGGCCGGACTCCGCGGGCAGCCGTTCCGCGGGGGGCCTCGCGGGTACCGACGCAGGGTGTGTGAACCGAGGGGCTCAAAACCGAACGTGGAACGTCCGAGACACGGACTTCCATTATGCAACGCCCGGCCGACTCCTCGGGCCGCCCCGCCCGGCTCCCGCCCTTCCCGTCGTCCTCCCGTCGCTCCCCGCGCTACTCCTCCCGCGCGTCGACCCAGCCCTCCTGGTAGGCGGCCCAGTCGGCCTCGGTGGCGGAGTGCTCGGCGTAGAGGGCCGTGCCGAACCGCTCCCGCCGCTCGGCGGCGTCGGACAGGCCGACCCGGATGGCCTGCACCGCCGTCGCGGGGGTCTCGGCGTCGGCGTCGCGGGTGGCGTGCTCGTCCGGGTAGGCGGGCACGCCCATGAACAGCTGCACGTCCTCGGGCACGGTGTCGAGGGCGAGCCGGGTCTGGCGGGCGACGAACCCGCCGTACAGCCCCTCCATCGGCATCGCCGTGTCATAGGACATGACGGCGACCTGGTCGAGCTTCTCCGCGACCTGCTCCAGGTAGAGGGTCGACCAGTACTTGTCCTTGCCCGCGAACAGCCGGATGGGGAAGGAGACCCCGGCCAGCGGCTCGATCTGCGGGACGGCGGCCGACATCAGCGCGTCCTCGGGCAGCGCCTCGCGGGTGGCGTCGAGCAGCGACAGCAGGCCCTCACCGCGGTCGGGGGCGGGCTCGAAGTTGTAGTGCACCCCGTCGAACCCGGCGGCCACGACGTCCTGGACGCCCTCGACGACGCGGGCCCGCGTCTCCTCGTCGCCGAGGTCGAGCTGCCCCGGCTCGACCCGCTGGCCCACCCACGCCGACACCCGCACGTCGGGCAGCGCGGCGCGGAACCGGTCGAGGAACTCCTCGGCCTCGGGGCGCAGGGCGGGGTCGAGGGTGCCGTCGTACTCCAGTGGGCCGACGTGCACGTAGACGTCGCTGATCTGGCCGGCGGTGATGCGCGGCGCCAGTTCGGCGAGTTCGGCGTCGCCGGCGCGGCCGTCGACCCAGGCGTGGCCCATCCACAGCGCGTTGGTGCCGTCGGACACCGCCCACGGCTCGGGGTCGCCCGAGTACTGGGCGCGGATGACCAGGCCGGCGCCGACCGCGACGACCACGATCGCGGCGACGGCCGCGAACAGGCGCTGCAGAAACCACTTCACGAGCGTCTCCTGACGTCACATAACCTGAGGGGTGCGGCGGTCCCCATTGTCCACCGCGGCGGCGCCGCAACGGCGGCCGTGGGATCATGGAGGGCCGGCCGCGGCCCGCCGTGCGCACGCCGCGGCCCGACGATGCCCGCCCCCTTCGAGTGAAACGTGAACGGAGCACGGTGCCACAGCCGAACCGGACCGATCCCGCGCTGATCCGGAACTTCTGCATCATCGCGCACATCGACCATGGCAAGTCGACTCTGGCCGACCGCATGCTCCAGTTGACCGGGGTCGTCGAGGACCGCCAGATGCGCGCCCAGTACCTCGACCGCATGGACATCGAGCGCGAGCGCGGCATCACCATCAAGTCGCAGGCGGTCCGGCTGCCGTTCACCGCCGTCGACGACCGCCCCTACGTCCTCAACCTCATCGACACCCCCGGCCACGTCGACTTCAGCTACGAGGTGTCGCGGTCGCTCGCCGCGTGCGAGGGCGCGGTGCTGCTGGTCGACGCCGCGCAGGGCATCGAGGCGCAGACCCTCGCCAACCTGTACCTGGCGCTGGAGAACGACCTCGCGATCATCCCGGTGCTGAACAAGATCGACCTGCCCGCCGCCCAGCCCGAGAAGTACGCCGCCGAACTGGCGGGCATCATCGGGTGCGACCCCGGCGACGTGCTGCGGGTCAGCGCCAAGACCGGCGAGGGCGTCGAGGACCTGCTCAACGAGGTCGTCCGCCAGGTGCCGCCGCCCGTGGGCGACCCCGACGCCCCCGCGCGGGCGATGATCTTCGACTCGGTGTACGACACCTACCGGGGCGTGGTCACCTACGTGCGGGTGATCGACGGCGCGCTGTCGACGCGCGAGCGTATCGCCATGATGTCGACCGGCACCACCCACGAGATGCTGGAGGTCGGGGTCATCTCGCCCGAGCCCACCAAGGTCGACGGCCTGGGCGTGGGCGAGGTCGGCTACCTCATCACCGGCGTCAAGGACGTCCGCCAGTCGCGGGTGGGCGACACCGTCACCTCGGCCGCCAAGGGCGCCACCGAGATGCTGTCCGGCTACCAGGACCCCAAGCCGATGGTGTTCTCCGGCCTTTACCCGATCGAGGGCACCGACTACCCGGTGCTGCGCGACGCGCTGGAGAAGCTCCAGCTGAACGACGCCGCGCTGGTGTTCGAGCCGGAGACCTCGGCGGCGCTGGGCTTCGGGTTCCGCTGCGGGTTCCTGGGGCTGCTGCACCTGGAGATCACCCGGGCCCGGTTGGAGCGCGAGTTCAACCTCGACCTGATCTCCACGGCGCCCAACGTGGTCTACCGGGTGGTCATGGAGGACGGCACCGAGCACGTGGTGACCAACCCCAGCGAGTTCCCCGAGGGCAAGATCGACAAGGTCTTCGAGCCGGTGGTCAAGGCCACGCTGCTGTCCCCGGCCGACTTCGTGGGCCCGATCATGGAGCTGTGCCAGGCGCGCCGCGGGGCGCTGCAGGGCATGGACTACCTGTCGGAGGACCGGGTCGAGATGCGGTACACGCTGCCGCTCGCCGAGATCGTGTTCGACTTCTTCGACCAGCTCAAGTCGCGCACCAAGGGGTACGCCTCCCTCGACTACGAGCCCTCGGGCGAGCACGACTCCGACCTGGTCAAGGTCGACATCCTGCTCCAGGGCGAGACCGTCGACGCGTTCTCCGCGATCGTGCACAAGGAGAAGGCGTACTCCTACGGCGTCGAGATGACCAAGAAGCTGCGCGAGCTGATCCCCCGGCAGCAGTTCGAGGTGCCCATCCAGGCCGCGGTGGGTTCGCGGGTGATCGCCCGCGAGAACATCCGCGCCATCCGCAAGGACGTCCTCTCCAAGTGCTACGGCGGCGACATCAGCCGCAAGCGCAAGCTGCTGGAGAAGCAGAAGGAGGGCAAGAAGCGGATGAAGATGGTGGGCCGGGTCGAGGTCCCCCAGGAGGCGTTCATCTCCGCGCTGTCCACCGAGGACACCGGCGAGAAGAAGAAGTAGCGGCGGGCGGGCCGGGTCCCGCACCGCCTGCTCACCCCGCTGTGAACGGGGGCGGGGCGGGGGCCGCCGCCCCC
>NZ_BCRK01000069.1 GCF_001552555.1 Nocardiopsis trehalosi NBRC 14201
GAGGGCCCGGGGGCGGTCGCCCCCGGGCCCTCGCCCGGCCGTGCGCGCTACCGCCGCCCGGACGGGACCGGGTCGTCGGACGGGTCGGGCACCGGCGGCGCCGTGCCGGCGGCCGGTCCGTCACCGCCCCGCGCGTCCTCCGTGTGCAGGTGGCGCCGCTCCAGCGCGGAGCCCTCCACGTCGACGTCGGGCAGGATGCGGTCGAGCCACTTCGGCAGCCACCAGGCGGCGTCGCCGGCCAGGCGCATGAGCGCGGGGATCAGCAGCATCCGGACGACGAACGCGTCGAGCAGCACGCCGAAGGCGAGCGCGAAGCCCATCGAGCTGATCATCATGGTCTCGGAGAAGATGAACCCGCCGAACACCGAGATCATGATGATCGCCGCAGCGGTCACCACCGACCGCCCGGCCCGGAACCCTTGGGCGACGGCGTCGCGCGCCGACGCCCCGTGGACGTAGGCCTCGCGCATGCCCGTGCCGATGAACAGCATGTAGTCCATCGCCAGGCCGAACAGGATGCCGGCCAGCAGCGTGGGCAGGAAGTTCAGCACCGGCCCGGGGGTCTCCAGTCCGATCACCGCGCCCAGCCAGCCCCACTGGTAGACGGCCACCACGCCGCCCAGGGCGGCGAAGTAGGACAGGATGAACCCGAGCGTGGCCACCACCGGCACGTACAGCGAGCGGAACACCAGCAGCAGGATGACCAGCGACAGGCCGACCACCACCGTCAGGTAGACCGGCAGCGCGCTGCTGAGCGTCTCGGAGATGTCGATGTTGCCGCTGGCCATGCCCGCGACGCCCAGCGTCCCGGTCCCGTGGATCGGCTCCATGTCGCGGAAGGTGTGCACCAGCTCGGTGGTCAGCGGGCTCGACGGGCCCTCCTCGGGGAGGACCTGGAAGATGGCGAGCGTGCCGTCCTCGTTGACGTCGATGGGCGCCACGGCGGCGACGCCGTCCCGCGAGTACAGCTCCTCGGCGACCTGGTACTGGTAGTCCACCGCGTTCGCCTCGGCGGCGTCGTCGGTGGGGCCGCCGGGCAGCCGCGCCGCCACCAGCAGCGGGCCGTTCTGCCCCTCGCCGAACTCCTCGGAGATGGCGGTATAGGCGCGGTGCTGGGTCGACTCGTGCGGCTCCGAGGAGCCGTCCGGCATGCCCACCCGCAGGTCCAGGGCCGGCAGGGCGATGACGCCGAGGGCGATCGCCGCGGCGGCGGTCCGCGCCAGGGCGGAGCCGAGCGACATCGGCTTCGGGCCGGCGGCCCGCGACCCGGAGGGGGCGTCGTCCGCGCCGTCGGCGCCGTGCCGCGCGCGCTCGCGGCGGGACAGGATGCGCGGCCCGACCAGGGCCAGCAGGGCCGGCACCAGGGTGACCGCGACGAGCACGGCCACGAAGATCGCGATGGCGCCCACCGTGCCCATGAGGCCGAGGAAGCCGATGCCCGTCAGGTTGAGGCCGAGCAGTGCGATGAGGACGGTCGTCCCGGCGAACACCACGGCGTTGCCCGCGGTCCCGTTGGCCAGGCCGATGGACTCGCCGATCTCCACGCCCTGCTTGAGCTGGCGGCGGTGCCGGTTGACGATGAACAGCGCGTAGTCGATGCCGACCGCCAGGCCGAGCATCAGCCCGAGGATCGGCGTCACCGACGCCATCTCCAGCACGCCGGACAGCGACATCGCGGTGGCGGTGGCCAGGCCGACACCGACCAGCGCGGTCAGGATGGGCAGCCCGGCCCCGATCAGGGTGCCGAGCATGACGACCAGCACGACCGCCGCCACGACCAGGCCGATCACCTCGGCGGGGCCGACCAGCTGGGGCATGGTCATGGCGATGTCGTTGGCGAAGTCCACCGTGGTGCCCTCGACGGGGTCGTCGGCGAAGACCGCCATCACGGCGTCGCGGGTCTCCTGGGGGACCTCCTCCTGGGCCTGGGTGAAGGCGATGTTGACCAGGGCGGTGTCGCCGTCCTCGGAGACCATGCGGATGCCCTCGGACATCTCCATCAGGTCGGCGCCCTGCTCCAGCTCGCGGCTCGCGTCGTCCAGGTCCTCGCGGCCCGCGTCGATCTCGGCCTGCTGCGCGTCCAGCCCCTCTTCGAGCTGGTCGAGCATCCCGGCGGCCTCGGCCTGCTCGCGGCCGGAGTCGAGCTCCTCCTGGCCCTCCTCCAGCTGCTCCCGGCCGTCCTCGATCTCGGCCCGGCCCTCCTCGATCCGGTCCGCCTGCTCGGCCCGGTCGGCCTCCATGGCGAACGGGTCGACGGCGTCCTCGACCCCGTCGAGCCCGGCCGCGTCCGCCGCGCGGGCGGCGATGGCCTCCCGCTGCTCCTCGGTGAAGGCCGAGCCGTCCTCGGTCCGGTAGACGACGGTGCCCGCACCGCCGCCCATCCCGTCGAACTCCGCCTTCAGCGTCTGGTTGACCTCGTCGGTGGGGGTGCCGGGGATGGAGAAGCTGTCCTTGAGCTGCCCGCCGAAGAGGAAGTAGGCGGTACCGGCCATCGCGAGGAGCGCCAGCCATACCGCGATCACGGTCGTGGCGCGGCCTGCCGCCGCGCGCCCGAGTCGGTAGAGAAGTTCAGCCATGGGTCCCTGCAAACGTGGGAGGGGAGCGCGCCTGCGCTCAGGACGTCGCGGACGCGACGGACCCGTATCCGTCGCGGTTCACGGAGATCATGCGGTCCAGCAGCTCGGTCCAGACCCGGCGGGACGCCTCGGTGTCGACGCCGCCCGTTGCCTGCTCCCAGTGCTGGACCACGACGGCGCCGCCGCTGACGAGGGCGCCGCACATCAGGTCGACCACGAGCGGGTCGGCGTCGGGGTGGCGGCGCCGCACCATCGACGCCAGCCGGGCGCTCACGTCGTTGAGGGCCCGCGTGAACAGGCCCGCCTGGCTCGGGGTGGGTTCGCGCCCCTCCCGGCGGAGGAGGCGCTTGAGCCGGGTGATGGCCGTGACCAGGTCGGTCTCGCGCAGCGCGGCGGCGAACTCGTCGAACATGCCGTCCGCGCGGCCGTCGGCGGCCGCGGCCATGCTGTCCTCGATGCCGTCGACGATCGTCTCCAGCATCTCGGCGAACACCTCCAGGACGATGTCGTCCAGGGAGCCGAAGTGGTTGAAGACCGTCCGCCGCGACACGTCGGCCCGCTCCGCCAGCTGGTCGACGGTGAAGTGCGTGCCCTCCAGCTCGCCGACCAGCGCCGACGCGGCGTCGACGATGGCCCGGCGGTGCCGCGCCTTGAGCGCGTCACGCCGGTCGCGTGCGGGCGGTTTGCGCTGCTTGTCCACCCTGCCACGGTACGCAGATCGATGCACTGAGTGCAACGTTGCTCCCAGTGCATCGGGTCACACCGCGCGCCCCCGCCCGCCGCCGCGGGTGCGGGGCGGGCGGGGGCGGCCGGAGGCGGGGCCGGGGGGCCGGGGTCAGACGCCGGACCAGAGGCCGCAGCCGTGCTCGTCCCCCATGTCGATCGGCCCGACGGCGTCCGGGGCGATCCCGAGCGCGGTGGACGCGGAGCCGACGCGCGGCCACACCGGGGCGCCCCCGCCGTTGGGGTCGCCGGTCCGGGCGAACCGGCCCCAGTAGCCGATCATCCGGTCCGCCGGCGCCCGCTGTTCGGCGGTGGGCTCCGGCGCGTCGGCGAAGTCGAACAGGGAGAAGACCTCCGCCCCGTGCGCGGTGGCCGGCCGGACGTGGTCGGGGAGGGGGCTCCCGCTCGGCGTGGGGGCGGAGGGGTCGCTGAAGACGTAGGCGTACGCGGGGGCCCGGTCGGCGACCCGGACGTGCGCGCCAGGGCGGACGGCCGCGCCGGCTGACCCCGGGCGGCCCGGCGCCCGCCGGGCGTGCCGCCCGCAACGGGCCGCCCGCGGCGACGGCCCCGGCCGCGGCCGCGCGCGTTCGGGCACCGCGTCCGTGCGGCGCGGGGCGGCCGGGTCAGGCGGGGGAGGCGCGCCGGGCGCGCAGGGCGCGGAGCTTGTGGCGGTTGCCGCACCGCTCCATCGAGCACCAGCGGCGCTGCCCTGGGCGCGAGGAGTCCACGAACACCAGCGGGCAGTCGTCGCTCGCGCACTCGCGGATGCGCCCCGCCAGCGGGCCGGTCAGCAGGTCGATCGCCTCGCGCGCCAGGGTCGACAGCGCCTGCGACGCGCGCACCGGCGCGGCCCACCCCGCCGACGCCCCGTCGGCGGCCAGCGCGGGGACCAGCGGAGCCGCGGCGGCGGCCCGGTTGACGGCGGCCACCGCGCCGGCGGGGAGCGGGCGCCCCGCCGCCCGCGCGTGCGCGGCGTCCCAGAGGGCCCGGCGGAGGGCCTTGGCCGCGGCCAGCTCCCCGGCCGTGACGGGCTCGGTCACGGCCGCGCCCAGCGGCGGCTGCGCCAGCCATCCGCCCAGGTCGTCCGGCGTGTGCAGGGACTCGAACACCGCGTACCGGCCCTCGCCGCCCGTGTGCGCGAAGTCCAGGCACACGGCGCCGGCGTCGAACCGGAACGACCCGCCCCGGGGGTCGTGCAGCACCCGTCCGGTCGCGTTGGCTCGCATGCGACCACGATAACCGGTTCGTCCCGGTGCGCCCCCGGTCCGACCGCCGGACGGGCGCGGCGGAAAAGGCGGACGGCCCGTCCAGGAGAAGAGTTCGGCGCGGCGAACTCGGGAATTCGACTTCCCGTTCCGATCGATGCGCCGCACCCACGAATTGCATATCCCGGTAATGGTCTCCTAAAGTGGTGGCCGTCGAAGGGGAGTAGTCCCCGATCGCGTGGTCGACACACTGGACCCTCCCGGTCCCGGTCACGCGGGCCCGACCTCCCCCTCCCCGAGCGGCGGCGGATTCCCGGGCGGACGAGACCTTCGACCCGGTGGAGGACGCGACCGGGTCGAAGGGGTGTACTCCGCTCCCTTCCACCCCCACGACGCTCAGGGAGTTCTTTTATGACGGCATTTCTCGCCGGCCTTGTTTTCAGTTCGTTCGCCGTATTCATCGCTGAAATGGGCGACAAGACCCAACTCGTCGCCATGTCGCTGGCGAGCCGCTACCGCGCGCTGACCGTCATCCTCGGCATCACCGCGGCCACGGCCGTCGTCCACATCGCCAGCGTGGTCATCGCCGAGGTGCTCGGGGCGGCGCTCCCCACCGACTGGATCACCCTCGTGGCCGGCGTCGCCTTCCTGTTCTTCGGCGCGTGGACGCTGCGCGGGGACGAGATGACGGACAAGGACGAGGAGCGCGCCGCCTCCCGCCGGATCAGGTCCGTCTTCATCACCGTGTTCACGGTGTTCCTCATCGCCGAACTCGGCGACAAGACCATGCTGACCACCATCGCCATCGGCACGCAGTACGACTGGCTGCCCGTGTGGATCGGCTCCACCGCCGGCATGGTCGCCGCCGACGCCATCGCCATCGCCATCGGCGCCGTCCTCGGCAAGAAGCTCCCCGAGAACGCCATCCGGATCGGCGCCGCCGCGCTGTTCTTCCTCGCCGGCGCGGTCATGGTCGGCCAGGGCGCCCTCATGCTCCTCGGCTGACCCGGTCGGGCGGCGGCAGCGGGCGCCTGCTGTACTGTCGGCGGCCGCGGGGTGCGGTCCCGGCCCCGGCGCGGGGCCGATCACGGAGGCGGGTGGCATGGGCGGACCGGGGGAACTGCTGGTGGTCGGCCCGGGGCTGGCGGCCGCCATCGCCGTGGCGCTGCTCGCCGCGGCGGGCATCTGCCTGGCCGCCCGGCTCGGGCACGCCGCCGGGGTGCTGCGCGCCGGCGTGCGCGCGGTCGTGCAGTTGGGGGCGGTGTCGCTGATCATCGCCTCCGTCGTCTCCTCCGGCCCGCTGACACTGTGCTTCGTCGCGGTCATGCTCGCGGTGGCGTCGGTGACCGCGGGCCGGCGCATCACCGCGAGCCGGACGGGGGCCTGGGCGGCGGTGTCCATCGCCGTCCCGGTGCTGCCCGTGCTGGCGGTGCTGGTGGCGGTGGGCCTGGTCCCGCGCACGGGGCTGGCGCTCATCCCCCTGGCGGGCATCCTCATCGGCGGCGCCCTCACGGCGACGGTCCTGGCCGGCCGGCGGGTCACCGAGGAACTGCGGTCCCGGCGGGGCGAGGTGGAGGCGGCCCTGTCCCTGGGCCTGCTCCCGCGCGACGCGGCGATCGAGATCGCCCGCCCCGCCGCGGCCGCCGCCCTCCTCCCCGCTCTGGACCAGACCCGCACGGTCGGGCTGGTCACGCTCCCCGGCGCGTTCGTCGGGATGCTGCTGGGCGGCGCGACCCCGTTCGAGGCGGGCGCGGTGCAGGTGTTCGTCCTCGTCGCGCTGCTGCTCGTCGAGAGCGCCGCCATCGTCATCACCCTCGAACTCATCGCCCGCGCCGTCCTCACCCCCGACGAACCCGCGATCCCCCGCTGATCGGGCCCGGCGGGCGGGGGCGTCAGGAACGGGGCGCGCCCGGGGCGTCCTCGCCCAGACTGCGGAGCGCCCGCATGGCCTCGGTCTCCAGGCGGGCGAGGTCGCCGAGGACGGTACCCGCGCGGACCAGGGGGCCCTCGTCGCCGGACTCCCCGGCGCGGGCGAGGAGCGCCGCGACCTCCGTCCACAGGACGGCCGCCTCGGTGTACAGCCGGTGGCCGGTGCGCAGGTGCGGGCCGCCGACCAGGTCGGCGCACTCGGCGAGGAAGTCGCGGTAGAGGTTGCGGAACAGGGCCCCGCCGGTGCCGCCCCGCTCCATCAGCATGGCGGCCTGCGGCAGGTCCCGCGCCGGGTCGGAGGCGCGCCGCAGCCAGGTGGGGGCGAGCCGACCGGCCTTCGCGATGCCGCGGTGCCCGAGGTTGGCGATGGGCGGGTGCAGGAACGCGTCGGCGCAGGCGGTGATGGCGGGCACGACGGCGGCCGCGACGCGGGCCCGCGCCGCGGCGGCTCCCCCCGGGACGGTCAGGGTGAAGGAGCGGTGCTTGGCGGTCATCGGGCCGCGCGCGGCCCGGGCGCGGGCCAGGCTCGCCAGGCCGGTGGTCACCGCCCCGCCCTGCTGGTCGGTGTCGACCAGGTAGGCGTCCCGGTCGTCGTAGCCGTACATGGCGACGACGTGCCCGCCGAAGTGCACCTTCGACCCGAAGTAGTCCAGGTGGTGGCTGTCGAGCTGGAGGCCGACGGGGGAGCCCGCGCCGATGGGGCCCGCCACGTTCTCCCACGCCCGGCGCGGGGAGGCGGTCTCCTTGACCTCGAGGTCCAGGTCGAGCGCGGCGGCCAGGTTCCGGGTGAGGACGAACGGTTTCACCCGCCCTCCGAGGAAGGGGAAGTCCATGCTCCGGGCGTCCCAGTAGACGAAGGACAGGCCGGAGCCGAGGCCGAAGAGCAGGGGCTCGGAGAGGTCGAGGCCCTGGTGCCGCAGGAGCACCCCCAGGGCGGTCGTCTCGCAGTGCCGCATGCCGCGGGCGTCGACGTCGAGCTTCGTGGTCATGCCGTGGTCTCCTCGACGGGGATGGTCAACCGGGTCATCAGTTCCTCCTCGGGCGCCTCCTCCGGCCCCACGAGGTAGGTCTCGCGGACCGGCCCGCGCGGGCGGAGCCCGCGCCCGTGGACGGCGGCGAACAGGGCGTTGTAGGCCAGGGGCAGGTGGGCGTAGGGCCCGATGTGCACGGTCGCGGCCACCGGGCCGCCGGGCAGCACCACCGACTCCAGGCCGGGCACCCCGTCCCCGTGCGGTACCGGCGCCCCGACCGCGATCTCCACGCGCTCGGCCAGGTCCAGCGGGTACAGCGCCGACAGCGGCGGTTCCCAGGCGGCCCCCGCCGCTTTCAGCGCGGGCAGCAGCCGGCCGACGCACGCGCCGAACGCCTCCCCGATGTGCTCGGGGGAGCAGGTCGTCCGCACCACGGCCAGCCGCAGGTCCGGCTCCCGGCCCGTCGCCACCTCGCAGCCGGGCAGGCCGCCCTTGGTCAGCCGCTCCAGCAGCGCCAACCGGGCCCGGTCGCGGTCGATCCGCTCGGCCAGCCGGTCGCGCTCGGCGCGCAGGATCTCCGCCCGGGCGTCGGGCGCGGCGGCCAGCGCGCGGGCGATCACGGCCAGGGGGAGGTCCATCCCGCGGAGCAGGGCGATGGTCAGGGCGTCGCGGGCCTGCTCGGGGGAGTAGTAGCGGTAGCCGGAGTCGGGGTCGACGCGGACCGGGGCCAGCAGGCCCGTCTCGTCGTAGTGCCGCAGCTGCTTGACGCTGAGCCGGCACAGGCGGGCGAAGCGCCCGATGGTGAGCAGTTCGTCGTGCACGTCCTCATGGTGGACCCTCCCCCCGTGGGAGGGTCCATCCCGCGCCGCCGGACCGCGGCGGCCGGCCGGGGCTGACATCCATCATTTCCTGAATCCAGGGAAACGTGTACGCTCGTGGTGTGCTCACGATCGCCACCGACATCGACGCCCTCGCCCGCTTCGGCCGGGCGCTGGCCGACCCCATCCGCTGCCGGGTCCTGCTCGCGCTGCGCGACGCCCCCGCGCACCCCGCCGACCTCGCCGAGGCCCTCGGCATCAGCCGCACCCGGCTCTCCAACCACCTGGCCTGCCTGCGCGACTGCGGCCTGGTCGTCGCCGTCCCCGTCGGCCGCCGGGTCCGCTACGAACTCGCCGACGCGCGCCTGGGCCACGCGCTGGACGACCTGCGGTCGGCCGTCCTGGCCGTCGAGGCCGACACCACCTGCGCCGACGCCGAGGAGAAGGGCTGCTGCTGATGGCACCCGGCACCGCATCCCCGCAGCGGCGCACGCGCGCCGACGTGCTCACCCGCCGCGTCCGGCTGCTCGTCGCCGCCACCATCGGCTACAACGTCGTGGAGGCCGCGGTGGCGATCACCGCCGGCGCCGTCGCCTCCTCCGCCGCGCTGATCGGGTTCGGCCTGGACTCGGTCATCGAGGTGTCCTCGGCCGCCGCCGTGGCCTGGCAGTTCTCCGCCCGCGACGCAGCGGTGCGGCGGGCCCGGGAGCGGCGCGCGCTGCGGGTGATCGCCGTGTCGTTCTTCGCCCTGGCCGCCTACGTCGCCTTCGAGGCCGGGCGCGCGCTGCTGGGCGGCGGGGAGGCCGAGCCCTCCGTCCCCGGGATCGCGCTGGCCGCCCTGTCGGTGGTGGTCATGCCGTTCCTGTCGCTGGCCCAGCGCCGCGCAGGGCGCGAGCTGGGCTCGGCCACCGCGGTGGCCGACTCCAAGCAGACCCTGCTGTGCACCTACCTCTCCGCCGCGCTGCTCGTCGGCCTGCTGGCCAACGCCCTGCTCGGGTGGGCCTGGGCCGACCCGGCGGCCGCCCTGGTGATCGCCGTCCTGGCCGTCCGGGAGGGCCGCGAGGCCTGGCGCGGCGACGCCTGCTGCGCCCCGTCCGGCATCGCCCTGACCGCCGCGCCCACCGCCGCCCCCGGCGGCTGCGCGTGCGGCCCCGGCTGCTCCTGCCGCCCCTGACCCGCCCGCGGACACCGGTCGGCTCGGCGGACCCGGTCGCCGGCCGAGGCCGGGGGCGCACACGCGAGCGCCCCCGCCCGTCGGGTGACGGTCGGGGGCGCGCTCGGGTGGGGCGGCGGGCGGTTAGCGCCCGGCCCGGGGGGTGCCGAGGCGGCCGCGGGTGGCCACCATCAGGAACAGCGCGACCAGGGAGACCAGGACGACCTCGCCCAGGCCGGCGGGGTCGCCGACCGCCGCGCCCTTGAGGCCGGAGATGACGTTGATCGCGGCGTGGGCGAGCACCGCGAGGAGCACGCCGCCGCGGGTGACGTTGAAGACGAAGCCGAGGACCAGGGTGAGGCCGACGCAGAGCAGGGCGTAGGCGGGGAAGTACATGTCGGCCTGGAGGGTGCCCGGCATGGAGAACAGCGGGGCGTGCCACACGGCCCAGATCCCGCCGAGCACCGTGTTGGCCGCCACCGGGGACAGTGCGCCCTGCAGGCGCGGCAGCGCGAACCCGCGCCAGCCCAGCTCCTCGTTGCCGCCGCCGGCCAGCGCGATGACGATGAAGTTGACGGGCGCCAGGGCGGCCGCCGCGCGCAGCGCGTCCAGGTCGATGGTCGCCTCGTCCAGGTAGACCGGGACCATCCCCGACGCCGCGATGGCCGCGGTGATCAGGGCCGTCACCGAGAGGGCGCCGAGCCAGCCGCGCCAGCCGCGCCGCCGGGGCGAGTAGCGCCGGAAGAGGGCGCCCACCCCGGAGAGGCCCTGGGTGAAGAGGGTGACGATCACCGCGGCGATGGCGGGGCCGAAGCTGCCGGCGATCACCGCCGGCATCGGGTCACCGCCGGGCAGGAAGGTCGAGCCGGCCCACCAGACGCCCCAGGAGAAGGCGAACGCGATCACCAGGAAGGCGGTCAGGCCGCGCGGGTCCAGCGTCGTGGTGCGCGCCAGGTCGGTCTTCTCGGCGGGGGCGACCGGGGGAGCGGCCGGGGGGGCGATGGTGGACGTGGACACGGGGGCCTCCTTGGAAGGTGACGGGTGCTGCGGTGCTGCCGTCGGCCAGGAACATACACTGTTGGAGAAAAACCTACAACGTATGATCAAGAGTATTCTGGTGACCATGGCCGAACCCCGCAGTACGCAGCAGCCCGACAGCGTCTTCACCCGCCCCGCACGCGGCAGCCGGTCCAAGCCGGCGCTCAGCCGCGACCGCATCGTCGCCGGAACCATCGCGCTGCTCGACCGCGAGGGCGCGTCGGCGCTCACCATGCGCAAGGTCGCCGCCGAACTCGGCGTGCACGCGACGAGCCTCTACTGGCACGTGGAGCGCCGCGAGGACCTGGTGGACCTGGCCGTCGACGGCATCCTGGCCGAGGCCGCCGCCGCCCTGCCCGGCGCCGACACGCCCTGGGACACCGCGGTGAAGACGACCGCGCGGCGCTTCTACGCGGCGCTGACCGCGCACGCCTGGGCGGCGGAGCTCGCCGGGGTGCGCCCGCTGATCGGGCCGAACGCCGTCGCGCTGTCGCGCCGGATCATCGCGGCGCTCGGCGACTCCGGCGTCCCCGAGGAGGCCCAGGCCGTGGCCATCCGCGCGATCGCCAACCAGATGCTCGGCGCGGCCATGACCACCGTCGCCATGCGCGCGGGCGCGGCGGCGGCCGAGAACGGCGGCGCCGACGAGGCGCTGTCCGCGGCCGTGTCCACCGCCGACGCGCTCGCCGTCGAGAACGCCTTCTTCGACGAGATCATGGACCTGCTGCTGATCGGCATCCGCTCCGCGCGCGCCGGCTGAGGCGGACCCGGGCCGGACGCCGACCGGACGCCGACCGGACGTCGAGCGGGCGGGGCCGGGGCGCGGCCCCGCCCGGCGCGCCGAAGGGGTGGGGCGGCCGCGCCGCCCCACCCCGTCAGGTGGCCTCAGAGACGGCCTCCGCCGTCCGCGCTCAGATGGTGCTCGGCAGCCGGTCGAGGGCCTCGGCCCGGGACCGCTCGGTCTCCCCGTCGAGGCCCAGCGCGGAGGCCGGGGACGCCGCGCAGGAGGTGTCCCGCTTCGGGAGCCGGCCGTCGACCAGGAAGGCCGTCGCCGTGTTCCAGGCGCACGCGTTGTCGCCGTAGACGTAGGCGCCGTGCCCGCTCGCGTCGACGCTCACCAGTCGCGACCGGTCCCGGAACGCCTCGCGCAGCAGCTCCCCGCCGCGGTGCGGCGTGGCCGGGTCGCGCAGGTTCTGCACGATCAGGACGTTGCGCGGGCCGTCGTCGTCGACCTCCACCGGCGGCTCGGCGGGCTCGTGCGGCCAGAAGGCGCAGGGGGTGATGTTGGCGGCCGCCGCGCCGTACAGCGGGTACCGCTCGCGGTCGTCGGCGATGGCGCTCCGGTAGGCGTCGACGTCCTCGGGCCAGTCGGAGTCGTTGCAGGTCACGGCGAGGAACGCGGACCAGAAGTTGTCGTACGGCGACGGGACCGCCTCCGCCGGCGCCGCGGCCGGTCCGACGGCGGGCAGGCCGAACGGTTCGCCCTCCTCCAGGTGCCGCCGGACCGCGGCGGCGTCGGATTCGTGCACCGACTGCCACAGCCGCGCCGTGAAGGCGTACTGCGATTCGCTGTAGAGCCCCGCGAAGGAGGCCAGGCGGAAGACCGCGCCGTCGACCCCCTCGAACGGCTCCGCGTCGAGCCGCTCGGCGAGCGTGAAGTAGGTCGCCCGGACCTCCTTCGCCGTCCGCCCCAGCCCGTAGGAGCCGTGCCGCGCCGCCACCCACTCCGCGAAGTCGGGGAACGTCTCCTCGGCGCCGAGGGCGAACCGGCGCATGCCGTCGTGGCCGAGGTGGGTGTCGCCGACGTTGCTGTCGAGGATGACCCGGTCGGTGCGCTCGGGGAACATCGAGGCGTAGGCGGCGCCCAGGGCCGACCCATAGGACAGGCCGAAGTAGGAGGCCTTCTCCTCGCCGAGGGCGGCCCGGACGCGGTCGAGGTCGCGGGCGATGTTCGCCGTCGAGATGTGGCGCAGCAGCCCGCCGGTGTCGTTCGCCGCGCACTGGTCGGCGACCGCCTCGGCGCGCTCGGCCTGCGCGGTGAACGCCGCGTCGTCGGCCGCGTACGGGGGGATGTTGCCGTAGTAGTCCTGGTCGGCGGTGAACCCGCAGCTCACCGGGGTCGAGTGCCCGACCCCGCGGGTGTCCATGCCGATGAGGTCGTAGCCGTCCGTGACGCTGTCGGGCACGCCCAGGGCGGTCAGGTCCGCCGGCATCGTCAGGCCCGATCCGCCCGGCCCGCCCGGGTTGAGCAGCAGCACCCCGCGCCGGCCCTCCGGGTCGGGGCCGGCCAGCCGGGAGATCATGACCTCGATCTGGGTGCCCTCGGGGTCGGCGTAGTCCAGGGGGACCGGCACCAGGCCGCACTCCAGTTGGGGGGCGTTCTCCGCGACGTCCGCGGGGCACGCGCCCCACTCCACGCCCGCCGCCGGCTCCGCGCCCCGCTCGTCGGCCGCGGCCGGTGCCGCGCCCAGCGCGCCGGCCAGGCCGACCGCCACCACCACCGCGACCGGTCTCCGGGCCGCGCTCCACCTTCGCTCCATATCCCGCCTCCTGCGTGTCGGGTCCGCCTGCCGCTCCGCGTGCGGGGGAGGGTCGGAACCGCCGCCGCCGAGCGCGCCTCCAGCCTCCGTTCACGCGGCGGCGCCCGCCAGTGACACCGCGTCATGCCTCGGGCGGGCCGAACGTCATGGGGAACCGGTGACATCCGGCACTTCCCCGGGGGCGGGCCGGTGCGGCGGGGGCGGGGGCGGGCGGCGCGGCGCCGGGGCGGTCAGTCGGCGAGGAGGCGTTCGACCAGGAACCGCCAGCCGTCGACCAGGGGGTCGGGGTCGTCCGGCGCCGGGGGCGCGGGGATCTCGTCCTGCGCCAGGTACAGCAGCAGGGGTCCCTCCAGCGCGGCGGTCAACTGCACGGACAGGCCGTACACGCGGTCCGGGGGCAGGCCGGCCAGGCCCAGCAGCACGCGGATGTGCGGCTGGGTCATGCTCGCGGCGCCCGCAGGGACCGGCAGCGCGCGGTCCACGGCGGCGCGGGCGATCGCGTGGTGCTCCAGCAGGAAGGGGATGCGGGCGCTCCCGTAGGCGATCAGGCGGTCGGCGGGACCGGCCCCCGGCCCCAGCGGCGGCGGACCGGACAGGACCCGCTCCTGGAAGCGGCGCTCGTCGTCGTCGAGCAGGGCCTGGAAGATGCCGGCCCGGCTGCCGAAGCGGCGGAAGACGGTGCCCTTGCCCAGCCCGGCCCGTTCGGCGAGGCCGTCCATGGTCACCTGCGCGGTGCCCTGCTCGGCGATCATCTCGCGGGCCGCCGCGAGCAGGCGCTCGCGGTTGCGCGCGGCGTCGGCGCGTTCGCCGCGCGCCTTCCCGAAGGGCTCCAGGGGCACAGTCACGCCGACAATCTACCCCGGGAACAATAAGCGGGGTAAAGTCCGTTTAGAGTGGCGACGCGCCGGACGCACCGCTCGGCGCCACCGCTCGGCGCGCCCGCCGACCCGACACCCGTGGGGAAGAGAGACCGATGAACCTGTTCCGCCTGGACGCCAGCATCCTGCCGACCACCTCCGCCAGCGCCGAGATCGCCGACGCCGCCGAGGCCGAGTGGACCGCCGCCCACCCGGAGGCCACCGTCACCCGCCGCCACCTGGGCGCCGACCCGCTGCCCGCCGGCGCCTGGGGCCTGGCCGTCACCGGCGGCGGCACGCCCGAGGCCGACCGGTCCCCGGCCCAGAGCGCGGCCCTCGCCCTGGCCGCCGGGCTGGCCGCGGAACTCCAGCGGGCCGACGCCGCCATCCTGGCCGTGCCGCTCTACAACTACGGGGTGTCCCAGCACTTCAAGTCCTGGGTGGACCTGGTGTTCGCGGGCGCGGGCGCCACCACCCCGGTGCTGAAGGGCACCCCCACCGTGCTCGTCACGACCCTCGGCGGCGGCTACGGACCCGGCACCCCCCGCGAGGGCTGGGACCACTCCACCCCCTACCTGGAGCGCGTGGTCGCCGACATCTGGCAGGCCGACCTCACCCTCGTCAAGCGCGAGCTCACCCTCGCCGCGACCACCCCGGGCATGGAGGGCCTGATCGACCTCGCCGAGCAGGAGCGCGCCCGCGCCCTCGCCGACGCCCGCGCGTTCGGCCGGGTCCTCGCCGCGCACTGACGCCCCCGCCCGCCCGTGCCGCCGACCCGGACCGGGCCGCGGGCGCGGGCGGGCGCGCGGGACGGCCGGGTCAGCGCCCCGCCTCCCGCGCCTCCTGTTCGCGGCGCCACTCCCGCATCGCCCACCGCAGGCCCTCGCTCACCAGCGCGAGCAGTTCGGTGGCGACCTCGAACCGGGCGCCCGCGGGGGTCGCGCCCCCCAGGACCTCGCTGCCGTGCCGCGTCGTGGCCATCAGGTCGTCGTTGATCCGCACCGACGCGAGGATGGTCCGCAGCCACACCTCGTCGTCGGCGACGTAGCGCTCGCGGCGCGCGCCGGGGACGCGCTCCCGGCGGAGCATCCCCTGCTCCTCCAGGAAGGTGACGGCGTGGGAGACCGACGCCGGGCTGACCCGCAGCCGCTCGACCAGCTCGGCGGCGGTGAGGCTCCCGGAGTCGGTGACGTACAGGCAGGCCATGACCCGCGCCGCCATCCGGGGCATCCCCTGCTGGATGAGCAGGTCAGCGAAGGACCGCGTGAAGTCCTCGACCGCCCCGGGGTCGCGCCCGTGGCCGCCGTCGGCGACCGGCGGGGCGGCGGCCCGCGGCCTGCCGTCCCGGCGCGCGCGGTGCAGGGTGGCCTCCTGCGCCCGGTCGGCGGCGTAGCCCTCGGGGCCGCCGTTGCGGGTGACCTCGCGCATGATGGTCGAGGCCGGCCGGCCGAGGCGCCGGCCGATCTCCGCGTAGCCGAGTCCCTCGGCCAGCGATTCGGCGATGTGCCGCCGGTCCTGGCCGGTCAGCCTGCCTCCGGGCATCGGTGATCGGGTCCTCTCCGTCGACGCGCGCGGGGCCCGGCGTGCGCCGGGCCCCAGGTGCACAGTATGCGTTCGGAAGCAGCTCATTGCAAAACATCCGGCGATCCCGCATTGCGTTCACCTCCATGGCCATTGCAAAGATGAGCGAAGTTCCCCATTTGACAGGGGTTCAGTGTCGACATCGAGTGTTGACGAATCTATAAACGCAATGTACTTTCTGGATTGTTCAGAGATTCCCGAACGCCCGAACGCAGTGCAGAGCCAGAGGAGCACGCCATGTCCACCACCCGTACCGACCAGGACCGCCCGGAGCTGCGGAAGGCCCTCGACGACATCGTCGCCGCCGGCTTCGTCGGGGTGCAGCTGCGCGTGAACGACGAGCGGGGCGAGTGGGTCGGCAGCGCCGGGGCGCGCGAGCTGGGCTCGGCCGACGCGCCGCCGACCGACGGGCGGTTCCGCATCGGCAGCAACACCAAGACCTTCATCGCGACCGCGGTGCTGGGGCTGGTCGCCGAGGGCCGGATCGGCCTGGACGACCCGGCGGACGACCACCTGCCCGGGTTCGGGCTGGACCGGCGGATCACGGTGCGCATGCTCCTCCAGCACACCAGCGGCATCTTCAACTTCACCGGCGAGGTGCTCCCCGACGGGTCGGTCCTCCCGGGCATCACCTGGTCCGGCCGGGAGTGGGTGGAGGACCGCTTCCGGACGTACGAGCCGGCGGAGCTGGTCCGGCTGGCGCTGGCCGAGCCCGCGCGGTTCGAGCCGGGCACCGCCTGGAGCTACGCCAACACCAACTACGTGGTGCTCCGGCTGCTGATCGAGAACGTCACCGGCCGCACGGCGGCCGAGGAAATGGACCGGCTGGTCCTGGCGCCGCTCGGGCTGGCGGACACCGTGCTGCCCACCACCGGGGCCGACGTCCCCGAGCCGCACGCCCACGCCTACTACCGGTACGAGGTCGACGGCGAGGAGCGGACGGTCGACGTCACCCGCCAGAACCCGTCCTGGATCTCCAGCGGCGGCGACATGATCTCCTCCACCCGGGACCTGCACACGTTCATCAGCGCGCTGGTGGGCGGCCGGCTCCTGCCGGCCCCGCTGCTGGCCGAGATGCTCACCCCCTACCCCGGGATCGGCTACGGCCTGGGGGTCTTCGTGCAGCCGGCGGGCCCGGACGGCGGCACCGTCGTCACCCACAACGGCGGGATCTCGGGCCACGCGGGGCTGATGTACAGCACCCCCGACGGCCGCACCACCCTCACCGCCGGACTCAACTACGTCGACGACGCCGACCTGTCCCTGGCAGCGGCGTTCCAGCAGGTGACGCAGCGCCTCACCACCGAGGTCTTCGACACCGCCGAGCCCACCGCCGAGCCCGCCGACGTGTGAGGCCGTCCCGCCGGGCCGCCGACCACCGGCCCGGCGGGCCACCGCCACCCGCGCCGGGGCGAGGCCGTGGCGCCCGCCCGCAACGGGCGCGAGGGCGGGACCGCGATCGCCGGGACCGGGAGCCGTCAGCCCGCTTCCCGTGCTGCGACGGCGTCTCCCGGCCGGGACGCGCGGATGCGGGGGGTCCTCTCCCTGCTCAGGCCGCGGGGATGGCCTCGATGGTCTCCATGTGCTTCTCGCCCCACTCGCCCAATGGGATGAGGGCCTGGTTGAGCGAGGTGCCGAGGTCGGTCAGCGAGTACTCCACCTTCGGCGGGACCTGGTGATACACCTCCCGGTGCACCAGGCCGCAGTGCTCCATCTCGCGCAACTGGATGATCAGCGACTTCTCGCTGATGCCCGGCACGCCCCGCCTCAGCTCACCGAAGCGCCGCGGACCGTCGTGCAGGGCCCACAGGATCAGCGCCTTCCACTTGCCGCCCACCACGTCCACGGCGGCATCGAGCCCGCACGAGTAACTCCGCTTCTTCACTGCGCCCTCCCATACTGAAGAAAACGTAGGTATCGGAAAAAATAGTAGGTACTTGTAAGAACTGCCGCAAGACAGCACCATCGGAGTTGCCGCGGGAGGGGCCCATCCCGCGGCTCCACACTTCACTTCACCAGCACGGAGTCCACGTGAACAACGGGCGCATCACCGCCAACGGCATCGACTTCTCCTACGTCGAGGAGGGGGAGGGCCCGCTCGCCCTGCTGCTGCACGGCTTCCCCGAGTCCGGAGACGTCACCTACCGCCATCTGATCCCGGCGCTGGCCGCGGCCGGCTACCGGGCCGTCGCGCCCAACATGCGCGCCTTCGCCCCCACCGCACTCCCGTCCGACGGCAGCATGCTCCTCAGCGACCTCGTCGACGACGTCAACGCCCTGCACCAGGAGTTGGGCGGCGGCGGTGACGCGATCCTGGTCGGACACGACTGGGGCGGGGGTATGGCCTGGGCCGCCGCCAACACGGCACCCGAACGGTGGTCGCGGGTGGTGGTCAGCGACGTCCCACCGCTGCGGTTCTTCGCCGCCTACGCCAACACCTTCGAAGGCATCGAGAACCTGAACCACTTCTGGTTCATCCAGATGGACATGGCCACCGAGGTACTGGCCGCCGACGACATGGCCTGGCTGCGCCAGGGCCTGCAGGACAAGTGGACCGCCCCCGGATTCGACGCCACCCAGGAGATCGACGGGATGCGCAAGGCCCTGGGCGAGCCCGCCCGGCTCCGCGCCGCCCTCGACCTCTACCGGACCAACTTCGGCACCCGGCAGATGGGCACGCCGGAGTGGGCGGCCGAGCACGGCCGCCTGTGGGGCGACCTGCCCAGTCAGCCGACCCTGTACCTGCACGGCACCGAGGACAAGAGCGTCGTGCTCGACCAGGAGACCCTGACCTCCATCGGCGCGGCCCTCGCCGAGAGCAACAAGGACTCCGAGGCCGCCTTCGTCGAGGGGGCCGGGCACATCGTCCCGGCCGAACAGCCCGAGCGCTACAACGAGCTCGTCCTCCGCTTCCTCGCCAAGACGAGCTGAACAGCCGGGCGGACGGTACCGCGGTCCGGTACCCCACCGGAGTAGAGGGAGCGCTCCTCGGCCACCCGAGCCACCGGTGATACCGCGGGCGCCCCCCAAGCTCGGACGAGGGCATCCCCAGCCCCCACCCGACCCGCCGGAGCCGGAGGCATCCGCCGGTGTGCGGCCGTGACGCGACGAAGGGTCACGGCCGCACACCGGCTCCCCCGCTGCCGCTCCTCCTCGGGCGCTGCACGGGGTGGCGCCCGAGGCACCACCCGCCCCGACCGTCGAGCACCTGAACGATCCGTCCCAGGCCGAACCGTCTGCCTGACGACCGGCGCCGACCCGGTGGTGTCCACGGACCGCCGGAACGCGCCCCGGCCGGCCCGTATCCGGGGCCGCGTTCCGCACATCCGGCTGCGACGGGAGCCGATACCCGCCCGGTCACTCCTACGCGTGCGTCGTCGCGTACCTTGAAGCCGAGCACGTCACGAAGAAGCGGAGCGCCTCGCCCACGTCGTGGGCGAGGAGGGTGCGCGCCGAGAGCCTGACGTCCGCGCGGGTCAACGCCGCTCCTTGTCGTCCGCGGTGAGGATGACGATGTCGAGGTCACGCAGCCGGTCGGGGTCGGTGTCGATATCGATGCGGCTGATCCTCCCGCCGTCGACGGTGAACGTGAAGACGGCCTTCGGTCGGCCGAGATGCGACCAGACGGCGGCCGGCACGCCGTCGACCAGAGCGGGCCGGGCCGCCTGAGCGCGCCGTGCGGCGAAGAAGGCCGCCACGTCACGGCCACCGCGGACCTCGCCGGCCACGGCGGCCGGATCGAGCAGTTCGAGGAGGGCGGCGAAATCGCCGCTCCGGGCGGCGGCGAGGAACGCCTCGACGATCTCCCGCTTCGCCGACCGTGCGGCATCGGACGCCCCGGCCGCTCCTTGGATCCGGCGCCGGGCACGGCTGGCGAGTTGCCGGGCCGCCGCCGGTGAGCGGTCGATGACCGAACCGACCTCGCCGAACGACACGGCGAAGACGTCATGCAGGACGAACGCGAGCCGCTCAGCGGGGGTCAGCGTGTCCAGCACCACCAGCAGCGCGGCACCGACCGAATCGGCCAGCAGCGCTTCCTCCTCGGGGCCGCGCTGACCGGTCGGGCGGAGACACGCGCGGGACGCGCCCGGTTCGGGCGGCAGCGCTCCGACCGAGTCCTCGCGCCGGTTGCGGCGTGCCTCGAGCATGTTCAGGCAGACCCGCGCGACGACAGTGGTCAGCCATCCCCCCGGATTCTCCACCTGGCCGGTGTCGGAGCGGCTGACCCGCAGCCACGCCTCCTGCACCGCGTCCTCGGCCTCGCCGGCGGATCCGAGCATCCGGTAGGCCACCGCGTACAAGCGGTCCTGGTGCTCGGCGAACCGCCGGCTCACCCAATCCTGCTCGGCCATCTGTCACATTCCTCCGTTTCGGCGGTCATATCGATTGACCGGCGAACCCGGGTCGATGTGACATCCGGGCGCGGCCCGGATGCGCCGCCCCGGTCACGCGGCACACGCACCCCTTGAGCACAAAGGAGACTTACATGAAAGCGCACGTCAGCTCGATCCTCCTCGGCGTCCGGGACATGGAGGCGGCCAAGCGGTTCTACACGGAGGGGCTCGGCTGGAAGGTCAAGAACGACTACGGCATCTCGGTCTTCTTCGAAGCGGACGGAGCCTCACCCGTCGGGTTCTACGGGCGCACGGGACTGGCGGAACAGGTAGGCACCAGCCCGGAGGGCGACGGATTCAGCGGGTTCGTCCTCACCTACGTCGTCCGCAGTGAAGCGCGGGTCGACGAGATCATCGCGGAAGCCGGGGAGGCGGGCGCCACCATCCTCAAGCCCGCCGGCGCCCTGCCGTGGGGCGGATACGGCGGCACCTTCGCGGACCCGGACGGCTACATCTGGAGCCTCGGGTACAGCGCCCGCGGAACGGACCAGCCCTACGCCGAGTAGCACCCGCCGGAACACGACGAAGGCCCCGACCGCGCACCCGGTCGGGGCCTTTCGTTCCGCCTGCGAGACGGTCAGGGGTCGCCCGTCGGTTGAGGCGTCGCACGGATCGGAGTCCGGGGTGGGTGCGGCTCCGGCACCGGGGCAGTCGAAGCCGGCCGAGGGCGGCGCCCCCGCACACCCCGGTTCGCCGGATCTACGGTGCGGGAGCGGTTTCACCGGTCAGATTCTCCGGTGCCAGCGCCGCGTTCAGCTGTTCCTCGTCGAGCAGCCCCCGTTCCAGGACCAACTCGGCCAACGTGCGGGGACCGTTCAGTGCCTCCTTCACCAGAGCCGCCGTGGGCGTGTACCCGAGGAGGGGAACGAGCCCGGTGGCGACGGCGAGGCTTCCTCTCGTGCGTGCGGTGATGGACGCGCCGTCGGCGCGGATGCCGCTCACACAACGCTCGGCGAGCAGGTCCACCGCACTCGTCAGCAGGGCGAGCGAGTCCAGCAGAGACGAGGCGATGACCGGGCCGAAGGCGTTGAGCTGCAGTTGCCCGGCCTCGGCCGCCATGGTCACGGTCGTATCCGCCCCCACGACCAGGAACGCCACCTGGTTGACGGTCTCCGGGATGACGGGATTGACCTTTCCCGGCATGATCGAGGAGCCCGCCTGTACCGGGGGGAGAATGATCTCGCGCAGTCCTGCCTGCGGGCCGGAGGACAGGAGTCTGAGGTCGTTGCTGATCTTGGACAGCTTCACCGCGCAGCGTTTGAGGAGCCCGGAGGTCAGGACGAACACACCGGTGTCGGAGGTCGCCTCGACCAAGTCGCTCGCCGAGGTCATCGGGTATCCCGTGACTTCAGCGAGCTCGGACACCACTCTCCGCCGGTACCCGGCGGGGGCGGTGATGCCGGTACCGATCGCCGTGGCGCCGAGGTTCACCTCGCGCAGGTGCGGCAGGAGCTCCTGCAATCTGGTGGCGTCCTCCCGGACCGTTTCCGCGAAAGCCGCGAACTCCTGACCCAGTGTCATGGGCACGGCGTCCTGCAACTGGGTGCGGCCGATCTTCACGATGTCGCGGAAATCCGCCGAACGCGTCTCGAACTCGGCGGTGAGCCTGCCGAGCGCCGGCACGAGGCGCTCGATGCCCCGGTGCACCGCGAGTCTGACCGCGGTGGGGTAGGTGTCGTTGGTGCTCTGACTGCGGTTGACGTGGTCGAGTGGGTCGATCACCCCGTGGGTCCCCGGTGCGAGGCCGAGGAACCGCAACGCCCGGTTGGCCACCACCTCGTTCACGTTCATGTTGGTGCTGGTCCCCGCACCGCCTTGGATCCGGTCGACGAGGAGCTCCCGGTCGAGGTCGCCCCGCATGAGTTCGTGACAGGCCTCGGCGATCGCCTGTGCCCGGGCCCGGTCCAGCAGCCCTTCTTCGGCGTTGGCCCGGCAGGCGGCGAGCTTGACCGCCCCGTAGGCCCAGACGAGATCGCGCAGTTCGCCGCAAGGGCGACCGGTGATGGGGAAATTCGTTCTGGCCCGAGCGGTGTGGATGCCCCAGAGCGCCTCGGCCGGGATCGTCACTTCACCGAGTGAGTCGGTCTCCGTTCTTGCCACGACCCCGTCGGGGCTCATGCCCGCTCCTTTTCCGGCCATTGTCCGGCCTCGGGTCTGCTTCGCGTCGAACGGTCCTGGTGGGAGTCGGGCCCGGGTGCTGGGGTGAAGTACTCATGCGCCGTGCGGGCGAGCAGAGTGGCGCCGTCAGCGATGACACGGTTGGCGGCCTCCCCCACGCAAGCGGCGGCGAACTCCGGCTGGTGGTTGCTCACCGGGAAGCAGCCCAGGCCGATGTAGGGGTGGATGGCCGACACGTGCTGGGAGACGTTGCCCATGTCGGTCGAGGCGCGGTTCATGGTCTGCTGTTCCGCGGGTGCGTCGAACCGCCTCCCGATCGCGAGGGCGTGGCGCGTGTAGATCTCCAAGGCACGCTCGTCGGTGCGGAACTCGGAGTAGGGCCGGGACTCCGGGGTGAACTCCAACACGGTGTCCGTGGCCAGTGCCCCCGCCTCGAAGCACTGCCGTACACGACGGCGCAAAGGTTCGAGTTCGGCCAGGCTCTCGGCCCGCGTGTACCAGCGGCCCTCGGTCGTCTCGGGGATGGCGTTGGGCGCCTGGCCCCCCACCGTCTGGATTCCGTGGACGCGGGTGCCCGGCGGAAGCTGCTGGCGCAGCAGGCCGAGCGCTACCTGAGCGATCACGAAGGCGTCGTTGGCGTTGCGGCCCTCGTGCGGGTACGCGGCGGCGTGGGCCGATCGGCCGGTGAGGCGGATATGGTCATGGGCGACGGCGTAGGGCTCGGCCCGCGCGGCGTCGACCGGCCCGGGGTGGGCCATCAGCGCCAGGTCCAGGTCCCGAAAGGCCCCGGCGTCCAGCAGTTCGATCTTGCCGCCCCCGCCCTCCTCCGCCGGGGCGCCTATCACGTCGATGCGCAGGTCCAGCAGGTCGGCCCAGGGGCGGAGCGCGATCGCCGCCCCCGCCGACATGGCGGCGATCAAGTTGTGTCCGCATGCGTGGCCCAGACCGGGCAGCGCGTCGTACTCGACGACGAAGCCGACCCGGCGACGGCCGGACCCGTAGGTGGCGTGCACCGCTGTGGGGAAGCCGAGATAACCGGTGTCGACGCCGAAACCGAACTCCTCCAGCAGCTCCGCCGTCCACCGCGCTGCGCGGTGCTCCTCCCAGGCGGTCTCCGGGTGGGCGTGCAGCGTCTCGGAGAAGATGATCAGGCGGTCCAGGTACTCCGAGGCGCTGGGCGGCCCGTCGGGTTCAACGGTCATCGCCCGGCACCCCGTATCCGGGCGAGGCGGCCGGGTGCAGGCCCCGCTGGACGTAGTCGTCGCGTTGGGGGAGCCAGACCCCGAGCAGCCTTTCCAGAGCCTCGACCGGGTCCTCCCGCCAGTCCACGCGCAGGTCCGTGTCCCGCCAACCGTTCGCGGACACGGTGGACAGCCCCGCGGAGTACACCGGCCCCGCCTCGCCGCCGGCGGCCAGACCCGCCGCCAGTGCGGCGAAGAGGCGCTCCTCGAGTTCTCCCCCCGCCGAGGCGAAGGCCTCGCACATGGCCGCAGGCACGGCGGAATCGGCGAGCATGTTCCCGGCGGCGGCGCAGTGCGGCCCGGTGGCCTCGCCGTGGACACCGAGGGTGAGCGCGCCGCTGTACGTCGCCGCGGCGCCGGAGGCGTCGACAACGGTGAGCTGCCGGTAGGAGATGTCCGGCGTGCCGTCGACGACGGCGTCGAGCGCCTCCCGCGGGCCCGCGCCCGCGGCGAGCCGGTCCAGCAGCGCCGTTCCCAGCCGCGGGTCGGTGATGTTCTGCGCGGCGGCCGCGCCGACGCGGTCGCGCAGGTGCACGACCCGGGCACCGACGGCGGGCGAGGACGAGGAGACGGCGATGCCGAACCTGCCGCCCTGGTGCGCGGCGATCGAGAAGGTCACTTGCCACCCTCCGAGATCACGGCCGTGGCGTCGATCTCCACCAGCCACTCCGGGCGGGCCAGGGCCTGGACGACGATGCCGGTGGAAACGGGGTGGACACCCTTCAACCAACGGCCCACCTCGCGGTAGACGTCCTCTCGGTAGCGCGGGTCGACGAGGTAGATCGTCACCTTGACGACGTCCTGCAACCCGCTCCCCGCTTCCCGGAGGAGGAGGTCGATGTTGGCCATGGCCTTCTCGGTCTGGGCGCGGACGTCGCCGATCCCGACGGACTCCCGGGTGTCCAGGTCCTGCCCGATCTGGCCGCGCAGGTACACGACCCCGCCGGCCACCACCGCCTGGCACAGGTCGTTGTCGAGGTTCTGCTCCGGGTAGGTGTCCCTGGTGTTGAACTTGCGGATGCGCGTGTGCGTGGTCACGGTGTGATCACCTCTGGAGTCGGGCGGAACGGGCGCTGGTGCGAGTCGTTGTGCTCCATGTAGCGGCACTGGATGGAGATCTGGTCGGCGATGTACCTGGCGTCGTGCCAGGCACCCCAGATGAAGCTCGAACCGCGGCGGGACTGCCACGGGAGCCCCATGAAGTAGACACCGGGCTCGGAGGAGACTCCGCGCTGGTGGCGGGGTCTGCCGTCCTCGTCGAAAGCATCCACCTGCAACCAGCCGTAGTCGGCGGTGAAGCCGGTCGCCCACAGCACGGTCGTGATACCGGCCGCGGCGAGGTCGAGTTCGAGGACGGGGTCGGTCACCGACTCCGGGTACTCTCCCAGCACTCGGGCCTGCGGTTCCTCGGGGAGGTCGAGGCCGTTGCGGTCGACGTAGGCGTCGGCCTCGTCCAGCAGGGCCAGGTAGTTCTCGTCGCCGCGGTCGACGTTCTCCCGCAGGTCGGGCGCGAAGCGCAGGATGCCGGAGCTGTAGGACTCGGTCCGGCCGACCAGCGTGATGCCGCGCTCGGCCAGATTCCGGAAATCCACGGTACGGCCCCCGTGTGCGCCGCTGACCGCGATCGTGACGTGCTCGGCCCCTTGGGGCGGGGCCGAGGCCTCCCACTTGCCCAGAACGCCCAGCCACCAGACGAAGTCGTGGCCGCGGTACCGACGTGGGGGGCGGTCGTGCGGGCCGACCGACAGATGGACCCCTCTGCCGGCGGCGCGGAGTTCCTCGGCGATCTGTACGCCCGAGGAGCCCGAGCCGACCACGAGCACGCCGCCCTCGGGCAGTTGGGCCGGGTTGCGGTAGGCGCTGGAGTGGATCTGGAGCAGACCCGACTCCGCGGGGATGATCGGGGGGATGACCGGCTTCTGGAACGGGCCGGTGGCGGCCACCACGTAGCGGGCGTCGAAATCCCCGTCCGACGTCCGGACCCGGAATCCCCGGCGGCCCACGTGCTTGCGCACGGACGTCACCTCGACTCCGCACCGGATCGGCGCGCCGACCTTCTCGGCGTAGGCGGCCAGGTAGTCCGCGACCTCTTCCTTGGAGGCGAAATCCTCGGGGTCCCGGTCGGTGAACTCCAGTCCGGGAAAGCGGTCGTGCCACACAGGCCCGTTGGCGACCAGCGAGTCCCACCGCTCCGAGCGCCAGCGTTCGGCGACGCGTCTCCTCTCCAGGACGACGTGCGGGATTCCATGGGCACCCAGGTGCTCGCTCATCGCGATCCCGGCCTGCCCCCCGCCGACGACAACGACCTCGGTTTCTTCAACCGACATCCGAAAAACCTCCAGGGCTCGATTAACGTGTGCGGCCGCGCGATGCCCGACGCGCTCCATAAGCGCTCTCCGCGCGCCCGGACACCGCCGGCGGCGGTGTCCGGGCGGTCTCGCTCAGCGCAGGGCGCGGTCGCTCTCGTGCAACAGGTCGGAACCGCTGGTCTCGGGCATGGTGCGCAGGGTGACCGCCCCGATGAGACCGATCACGATCATGGTGAACGCGGGGACCATGCCGCTCCCGGTGAGGGAGATCAGCCAGGTCATCAGGTACGGCAGAGTCCCCGCGAAGAACGCCCCGGCGACGCTGTAGGCCATCGACAGCCCGCTCTGCCGGGTTCGGGTCGGGAAGAGCTCCGCCACCGCAGACGCGTGCGTACCCAGGATGATCGCCAGGATCGCGGCCAGTCCGAAGGTCGCGGCGAACGCCGCCCATGACGTGTTCACCTGCATCAGCAGGAACAGTGGCACGGCTGCGACGATCAGCAGGGCGGCGGCGGTGTAGAGCACCGGCTTGCGGCCTACCCGGTCCGACATCCGGCCTGACAGCGGGATGATGCCCATGGCGACGACCGAGGCCGCCGCGGAGAGCAGGGCCGCCCGATCGGCGGGCACCCCGACGATCTCCTCCTGATAGGTGATCAGGTAGACGAGGACGATGTAGAACGTCGAATTCATGAAGGTCTCGATGCCGACCGTCTGGAGGAACTGCCGCTTGTTGGAGCGGAACACCTCGACGACCGGCTGGCTGGGGACGTTGTTCATGTCCTCCAGGGCGCGGTACTCGGGCGTGTCCTCGATGCGCAGGCGGATGTAGAGACCGACCGCGGCCATGGGCACCGTCAACAGGAAGGGGAGCCGCCACGCCCAGTCCAGGACGGTCTCGGCGGGGAAGACGGAGTGCAGGCCCCAGACGACGATGGACGCGCACAGGAACCCACCGACCGAGCCGAACTCGATCCACGAGCATCCGAACCCGCGGCGCTTGGGCGGTGAGAACTCGGCGAGGAAGGCCGCCGCCGAGCCGAACTCCCCACCTGCGGCGAGGCCCTGGATGATGCGGGCGACGACGAGAAGGATCGGTGCGATGATGCCGACGGACGCGTAGGTGGGCAGCAGCCCGAGCATGAGCGTGCCCGCCGCCATCGAGGTGATGACGATCGACAGCGTGGTCTTACGGCCGAAGCGATCGCCGAGGTGGCCGAAGAGCACCGAGCCGAGCGGGCGGACGAAGAACGCCACGGCGAAGACCGCGAACACCGACAGGAGACCTGTGGTGCCGTCCTGCTCGGGGAAGAACACCGCGGCCATGGTGGTGGCCAGGTAGGCGTAGACGGCCCAGTCGAACCAGTGGACGAACACACCCACCGCACCGGCGAACACGCCCCGCCTCAGGTCTTTCTGGTCCACACGCTCCGAGGCCTCGCTGGTCATGTCTCCTCCTGGGATCTCGTTCCGGCACGCGCCGGGGTCCGGGAGGCCTCGTGACCTCTCCCGCCAGGGCGTCCTGATGAAGGCTCAAGGGGTCGCTCGTTCGCAGAAGCCCGGAGTCGAGCTCTTCGCGGAGGCGGGGAGGGGTCCCGGTGCCGTCGGCATCCGACCTGCTTGTGTTCTGGATCACCACTATCCAGGCGGGAACTAGGGTCTGTAAAACACATAGATCCGAAGATCGCGTTCGGAAAAACCGATACCCCTGGAAGGACCCGACCGGTGAGCGATGTCAGTCTGCGGCAGCTGGAGTACCTGAGGGCCATCGCCCGGCTCGGCTCGGTGACGGCGGCGGCGCGGGAACTGTTCGTCTCGCAGTCGACGGTGTCCACGGCGCTGACCGACCTGGAAACGGCGTTGGGAGTCACCCTTTTCGTCCGTTCCCCCAGGGGGATGCGCCTCACCGCGTCGGGGCAGCGCGCCCTGGCGGTGGCCGACAACGTACAGGCCAACCTCGAACAGCTCTGGGAGGCCGCCAGTCGGGAGCGAAAGGCACTGGAGGGGGACCTCACCATCGGCTGCTATGCGACGATCGCGCCGATCCTGTTACCGAAGGTCATCGCGGAGTTCTCGCGCCGGCATCCGCAGGTGCGCCTCTCGTTCGTCGAAGCGGCCCACGGGGCGCTCTTGGACGACCTGCTCAACTCCCGCATCGACCTGGCGATCACCTATCACTACGAGCTGGCCTCTGTTCGCCCTGCGGCAGGGGTGGTCGCACAGTGGCTGCGATCGGATCCGCCCTACGCCCTCATGCCTGTGGACGGTCCTTTGAGCTCGAAGGAGGAGCTGACCCTCGCCGACCTGGCGACCGAGCCGTTCATCCTCTTCGACCTGCCGCCCGGTGGTGACTACTTCCTCAACCTGTTCCACGAAGCGGACCTCACGCCGAACGTGCGTTTTCGCACCACGAGCTTTGAGATGGTGCGTTCCCTGGTCGCCCGCGGCCTGGGCAACGCCTTGCTCACCCAGCGGACCGTGCTCGAACGCAGTTACGAGGACCTGCCCTACACCACCCGCAAGCTCGACATCCGTTCCGAAGGGCTGGGGATCGAGGTCATGCGGCTGGCCGGGCGCCGGCCGGTGAGGCGGATGGAGGCCTTCGTCGACGTCTGCCGCGAGACCGTGGTCTGAGTCACCGACAGCGAGGCGGGCGAAAGTGTCCACCGGGGGCCCGAAGGAGCAGGGGGCACCCTGGGGCGTCCAGCCGTCACCGCGCACCGCGCACTCGACACGGCGAGGGAGGCCGGAGCCGCCCGCTGTATCGCGCCGGCCCACGGCTTCCTGCCACGTCTGGCCCTCTACCGGTGGGGTCCGCGAAGTCGAGGAATCCGGGCGAGCCGGGAGCGCAGCCC
>NZ_BCRK01000070.1 GCF_001552555.1 Nocardiopsis trehalosi NBRC 14201
TCGCCCCGACGGGGCGGCCGCCGGACCCCGTGCCGCCCCCGCTTCGGCCACCACCGAAACCGCTCGGCCACGCCTGGGCGCCGCGCGCTCCGCACGGAGGATGGCGGGTACTGGACGACAGCGGAGGAGCGGACATGCGGAACGCATTGCGCCGGTTCACGGCGGTAGGAGCGGCGGTGGCGGCGACGGTGGCCATCGGCGGGGCGGCCGCCGCAGCCGATGCGGAGACGGCGGCCCTCGCGGCGGACGGATTCGGCTTCACGTTCACCGAGATCGCCGGCAGCGGAGGCGCGGTCTTCGCGAACTCCACCACCACGTGGGGCGACGCCGCAGGGACGGTGGAGTGGCGGCAGGACCCGAGCAACGGGCGCCCCGGCGACGCACTGACGGCACGCGACCTGCTGCCGGACGGCTACGGCATCGAGGGCCGCCTGAGCACCGGCCGCGTGGCGTCCACGCGCGGGCACGACTCCCCGTACAGCGAGACCGCCACCGGGAACCTCCCCGAGGGCAACGCCTCCACCATGCGCGCCCGCGTGGTCCGCGGCACCTTCGAACGCTGCTCGGCCGGCTACACCGTCTCCGCCTGACCACCGGCACACCCCCACCCGCCTGCCCCCAGGCCGGGCGGGGGCGTCAGTCCGCTGGGCGGCGGAGGCGGTACCACTGGGGGGAGGTGCGGTTCATGGGCCAGCCGAGGCCGGACGGGTCGGCGGGGTCCGCCGAGACGAGGTCCCAGCCCGTGAAGGCGGCCTCGATCTCCTCCCGGGACACGCCCTCGATGAAGCGGCGGAGCCGCGTCGGGCCGAACGCGAGCATCAGCACCGTGGCCCCCGGCGCGGCGAGCGCCGTCACCCCCCGGGCCTGCGCCGCCTGCTGATCGGCGTCCAGGCCCTGGAAGCAGCCGATGTCGAGGAAGAGGTCGAACGTGCCCAGGCCGGCCGACTCCAAATCGGTGACGTCGCCCACGACGTAGTCGATCTCCGCCGGCCCCTTGCGGCGGGCGGCCTCGACCGCCTCGGGCACGAGGTCGAGGCCCACCGCCCGCCAGCCGCGCCGCGCCAGTTCGGGGGTGAACTGCCCGCGCCCGCACCCGAGGTCGATGGCCCGTCCGGGGCCGGCCGGGCGCTCCCGCGCCTCGCGGTCGAGCAGGGCGCCGAGTTGGGCGCCGCCCGCCGCGCCGTAGCGCTCCCATGGGGTGAATCCGAGGCGGTACATCCGCGCGTAGTTCGTCATGGGGCCAAGCTAGGCCCGGGTTCCGGGAGGTGCCCGGCGCCCCCCGGAAACGCCCGCGGCGTCGGCATCGCCGCACGCCGAAAGGCCGCCGGCCGCGTCCCCCGTACGTGGGGAGGACGCGGCCGGCGGCCCGTGGACGGCTGGGGGCGGGGCGGGTGCGCCCTGGCCCGTGGCGGTCCTCAGATGTCGTAGTACAGCTCGAACTCGCGCGGGTGGGGGCGCAGGCGGAGGGAGTCGATCTCCTCGGTGCGCTTGTAGTCGACGTAGGTCTCGATGAGGTCCGGGGTGAAGACCCCGCCCTCCAGCAGGAACTCGTGGTCGGCCTCCAGGGTCTCCAGCGCGGCGTCCAGGGACGCGGGGACCTTCTGGATGGCGTCGGCCTCGGCCGGGGGCAGCTCGTAGAGGTCCTTGTCGACCGGCTCCGGCGGCTCGATCTTGTTCTTGATGCCGTCGATGCCCGCCATCAGCATGGCGGAGAACGCCAGGTACGGGTTGGCGGACGGGTCCGGCACGCGGAACTCCAGGCGCTTGGCCTTGGGGTTGGAGCCGGTGAGCGGGATGCGGATGCACGCCGAGCGGTTGCGCTGCGAGTACACCAGGTTGATCGGGGCCTCGTAGCCCGGCACCAGGCGGTGGTAGGAGTTCACCGTCGGGTTGGTCAGGGCGAGCAGCGCCGGGGCGTGCTTGAGCAGGCCGCCGATGTAGTAGCGCGCCATGTCCGACAGCTGGGCGTAGCCGGACTCGTCGAAGAACAGCGGGTCGCCGTCCTTCCAGAGGCTCTGGTGGACGTGCATGCCCGACCCGTTGTCGCCGAAGACCGGCTTGGGCATGAAGGTGACCGACTTGCCCGCGGCGTAGGCCGTGTTCTTCACGATGTACTTGTAGAGCTGCACGGTGTCGGCGCTCTTCAGCAGCGTGCCGAACCGGAAGTCGATCTCCGCCTGCCCGGCGGTGCCGACCTCGTGGTGCTGGATCTCGACGTCCACACCCGCCTCGATCAGGTTGCGCACCATGGTCGAGCGGAGGTCGCTGTAGTGGTCGACGGGCTCGACCGGGAAGTAGCCGCCCTTGTAGCGGGGGCGGTAGCCGAGGTTGGACTCGCCGTTCTGGGTGCCGGTGTTCCAGGCGCCCTCCTGCGAGTCGATGTAGTAGAAGCTCGCGTTCTCCTGTGTCTGGAACCGGACGTCGTCGAAGATGTAGAACTCGGCCTCGGGGCCGAAGAACGCGGTGTCGGCGATGCCGGTGCTCTTCAGGAAGCCCTCGGCCTTGCGGGCGACGTTGCGGGGGTCGCGGCTGTAGGACTCGCGAGTGAACGGGTCGTGCACGAAGAACGTGAGGTTCAGCGTCTTGTGTTCGCGGAACCGGTCCAGCACGGCCGTGGTGACGTCCGGCAGCAGCAGCATGTCGGACTCGTGGATGGCCTGGAAGCCGCGGATCGACGAGCCGTCGAACATCAGGCCCTCGTCGAAGGTGCCCGCGTCGACGTTCTCGATGGGGAGGGTGAAGTGGTGCGTGGCCCCGAAGAGGTCGGTGAAGCGGACGTCGAGGAACTTCACGTCCTCGTTTCGGGTGAAGGCGAGAAGCTCTTCGGCGCTGCTGAACAAGACGTACCTCCGTGCAGGTGGACGAGGCCGCGCGGCCCGCGGCCCGCATCGTCACTGATGCGCACCTGGCTACCCCGCCGCCTCCCGGCTACGCATCGACGCTAGGAGCAGGCGATTTCAACCCCATGTCTCCAATGTTTCCCGCATGTTACGGAGACCGGCGTTCTCCCTGCCCGGCGCCCATGACCGGAGAAACGGCCGGAACGGCCGCGCATCGGGCGGGCCCGGAACCCGGGGGAGGAGGCCGGCCGGGCGGGCATGCCCCGGGGAGGGCGGGACCGGCGCGGGCCGGTCCGGCGCCCCGCACGGCGCCCGCTACCGTGGTCACCATGGGAGACACGGGACGGGTCGACGACGCCGAGTTCGCGTACCGGGGCAACCGGTGGGGGATGCCCGAGGAGGGGCCGGGCTCGGTGCCCGGCGTGGGCCGCCGCCTCGTCGCGGTGCTGCTCGACTGGCTGCTCTGCCTGGCCGCCACCTTCCTGGTGACGGGCGCCGACCCCGCCGACCCCGCGGCGGCCGGCGCGGTGGCCGAACCCACCCTCGGCGTCTTCGCCGCCTACAACGTCGTCCTGCTGTCGCTGATCGGCACCACCGTCGGCAAGCGCCTGGTGGGCATCGGCCTCGCGTCGACCGGCGAGCGCCCCGTGCCGTGGGCGGTGGCCATGCTCATCCGCACCGTCCTGCTGTGCCTGGTGGTCCCCGCCGTGGTCTACGACCGCGACCAGCGGGGCCTGCACGACCGCGCCGCGGGGACGATCAGCCGCCGCTTCTGACACCGGACGGGCGCGCCGGCCGCACGCGGCGGCCGGCGGTCGCGGTCACTGCTCCCGGTCACTGCTCCGGGTCAGCGGGCCTTCGGGCTCTTGGGCATCTTCACGCCGCGCGGCAGGGGCCCCTTGGGCATCTGCATGGCCGCGGGCAGCGCCTTGAGCCGGTACCGCAGCTCGGCGACCTCGGCCTTGTTGAGGTTGCGCGGCAGCTTCACGAGGTGGCGCTGGAGGTCGCCGATGGCGACCTGGGACTCGCCGTTGCCCACCCGCACGTCGTAGATGGGCGTGTTGTAGGCCACCCGCGCGACCCGCTTCTTCTCGCCGGCGATCAGCCCGCGCAGCCGGCCGGGGTCGCCCTCGCCGACCAGGACCACGCCGGGGCGGCCGACCGCCCGGTGCACGATGTCCATCTGCCGGTTGGCGGCCACGCCGGGCTCGACGGACCAGTCGCCGCGCATGTTCTCCAGCACCGCCATGCCCGCGCCGAGCTGGCCGTCGAGCATCTTGTACTGGATCTTCTGCGCGGACCGGGTGAAGAAGACGAACCCGGCGAGGAAGGCCACGGGGATGCCCAGGGTCAGCCAGTACAGCCAGCCGCCGAACAGGAAGCCGCCCCCGACGGACAGCGCCACCACCGCCACGAAGATGAGGACGGCGATCGGGATGCTGCGCGGGCTCTGCTTGTGCACGACCTTGGCGACCATGCCGATCTGCTTCAGCCTGCCGGGCGGCTTCTCGGCGCCGCCCGCGCCCCGGGCGGCGCCGGCCTGCGGGGTCTGGGGTTCCTTGGGCTTCTTCGCCATGGACCCAGGATATGGGGCGGCCGGCCCCGGACGTGAAACGGCGGCCGTCGGCCGCCGTTTCAGTTTGATGACTTTGTCCGGTTGTGGCGCTGCGGGTCAGGCGCGAACGGCCTGCTCGCGGCGGTCGAGGGCCTGCTGGTAGAGCCGGCCGGCCCGGTAGGACGACCGCACCAGCGGCCCCGACATGACCCCCGCGAAGCCGATCTCCTCGGCCTCGGCGGCGAGCTCGGCGAACTCCTGCGGCTTGACCCACCGGTCGATGGGGTGGTGCAGCTTGGACGGCCGCAGGTACTGGGTGATGGTCAGCAGGTCGCAGCCCGCGGCGTGCAGGTCGCGCATGGCCTGGCTGATCTCCTCGCGCTCCTCGCCCATGCCCAGGATGAGGTTGGACTTGGTGACCAGTCCGTCCTCGCGGGCGGCCGTGATCACGTCGAGCGACCGCTGGTAGCGGAAGCCCGGCCGGATGCGCTTGAAGATGCGCGGCACGGTCTCGATGTTGTGCGCCAGCACCTCGGGCCGCGACCCGAACACCTCGGCGAGCTGGTCGGGCTCGGCGTTGAAGTCGGGGATCAGCAGCTCGACGCCGGTGCCGGGGTTGAGCTCGTGGATCTTGCGCACGGTCTCGGCGTAGAGCCAGGCCCCGCCGTCCTCGAGGTCGTCGCGGGCCACACCGGTGACCGTGGCGTAGCGCAGGTCCATGGCGGCGACGGACTCGGCGACCTTCAGCGGCTCGCGCCGGTCGAGCAGGCTCGGCTTGCCGGTGGCGATCTGGCAGAAGTCGCAGCGCCGGGTGCACTGGGAGCCGCCGATGAGGAACGTGGCCTCGCGGTCCTCCCAGCACTCGTAGATGTTCGGGCACCCGGCCTCCTGGCAGACCGTGTGCAGCCCCTCGCGCTTGACCAGCGAGTGCAGCTCGGTGTACTCCGGGCCCATCTTCGCCTTGATCTTGATCCACGGCGGCTTCTTCTCGATGGGGGTCTCGCTGTTGCGGGCCTCGATCCGCAGCAGCTTGCGGCCCTCGGGAGCGATGGTCAACGCGGGCCCTTCCTTTCCTGGTCCCTCGTGGGGAGGTCGTGGTGGCGCGGTGCTCAGGCGGTGGCGAGCCCGGCGGGCTCGGCGGGCTCGGCCGACCCGGGCGCGCCCTCGCGGTGGACGTACGACGGGGCGCCGAGCACGTCGGCCAGGTGCCGCTCGACGAACGGCAGGACCTCGTCCACCGGGACGTCGCGGCCCAGTTCGCGGGAGATCGAGGTGACCCCGGCATCGGTGATGCCGCACGGCACGATCCGGTCGAACCAGGACAGGTCATTATCGCAGTTGACGGCGAACCCGTGCATGCCCACCCGGCGGGCGATCCGGCACCCGATGGCCGCCACCTTGCGCTCGATCAGCCCGCGGTCGGGGTCGGCGGCGAGCCACACCCCCGTGCGGCCCTCGACCCGGATGCCGGCCAGCCCGAACTCGGCCAGGACGCGGATGATCGCCTCCTCCAGCGCGCGGACGTAGGCGACGACGTCGATCGGGTCGTTCAGGCGGACGATGGGGTAGGCGGTGAGCTGGCCCGGGCCGTGCCAGGTGATCTTGCCGCCGCGGTCGATGTCGACGACGGGGGCGCCGGGGTCGGCCTGCGGGCGGTCCCACGGCCCGGTGCGCTTGCCCGCCGTGTAGACGGGCTCGTGCTGGAGCAGCAGGACGGTGTCGGGCGCCCGGTCGGCGACGCGGTCCTCGTGGAGCCGCTTCTGCAGCTCCCAGCCCTCGTGGTAGGGGACGGGAGCGCTGCCGAGCCACGCGTAGACGAGCTCACTCATACATCCCACCTTATGCCGTCCCGGGGCCGCAGGCGATGTCGGACAGCACACCGGCGAGGTCGGGGTGGCGGAAGGAATATCCGGCGGCCAGCAGGCGTTCGGGGCGCACCCGCTGGCTCACGAGCGCGGCCTCGTCGGCGAACCCGCCGAGCGCCGCGCGCATGGCGAAGGCGGGCACCGCCAGCACGGCGGGGCGGTGCACCGCGCGGGCCACGGCGGCGGTGTACGCGGCGTTGGTCACGGGCTCCGGCGCGCACACGTTGACCGGCCCGGTGAGGTCGGGCCGCTCCAGCAGGAACCGCACCGCCCCGACCACGTCGGCCAGCGCCACCCAGCTCACGTACTGCCGGCCGGACCCCAGGCGGCCGCCCAGGCCCAGCCGGAACAGCGGCAGGACGGTCCCCAGCAGCCCGCCCTCGCGGGCGAGCACGACGCCGGTGCGCAGGTGCGCGACCGAGATCCCGGCGTCCTCGGCCGGGCGGGTGGCGCCCTCCCAGGCTTCCGCGACCCCGGCCAGGAACCCGCCGCCCCGGGGCGAGCCCTCGTCGGCGGTGCGGTCGCCGGTGTCGCCGTAGTAGCCCACCGCCGACCCCGACAGCAGCCGGGGCGGGGGCGCGTCCATGCCCGCGAGCGCGGTGGCGAGGGCGCCGGTGCCCCGCCGGCGGCTCTCCAGGATGCGCCGCCGCCGGGCGGTGGTCCAGCGCGCCGGCCCGAGCGGTTCCCCGGCGAGGTGGACCACGGCGTCGGCGCCGGCGAGGCGCCGGGTGTCGACGGTGCCCCCGGCGGGGTCCCAGGGGATCTCGGCGGCGTCGCGCGCCGGGCGGCGGACGAACCGCAGGACGTCGTGGCCGTCGGCGGTCAGCGAGCGGGACAGGGCGGTGCCGATCAGCCCCGACGCCCCGGTGATGGCGATGCGCATACCCGCCGCCTACCCCGGGGCGGGCCCGCCGACGCGCGTCCCGGCCGCCCGGCCCCGGTCCGGGCCGGGGGGTGTGCGGCCGGCCGGAGGGAAACGCCGCGGATTCCGCCGAACGCCTGCGCCGGGCGCCGCCCGCGAGTACCGTAGGTAGGGGATGGGAGACCCACCGTGACCGGTGGGCTTCCCGGGGGCGGCGCGTGCGCCGCCCCGCCCGCAGACCTTTGGTGATGGGGATCACCAGGGGGATGGTGAATGGTGGGGTAAGAGGCGGGGCGGTACCCGATCGGGTACCGCCCCGCTGCCGTTCCGCGCCGGTGGCGCCGGCGGCTAGGCCAGGCCCAGCTCCGCCTCGAACGCGCCCTCCTCCAGGCGCTCCCGCACGCTGTGCAGGAACCGCGCGGCGTCGGCGCTGTCGATCAGCCGGTGGTCGTGGGTCAGCGCCAGGTAGACCATCGACCGCACCGCGATGACCTCGCCCAGCTCGGGGTCGTCCACCACCACGGGACGCTTCTTCACGGCGCCCGTGCTGAGGATCGCCACCTGCGGCTGGTGGATGATCGGGGTCTCGAACAGGGCGTCGATGCTGCCCGCGTCGGTCAGCGTGAACGTGCCGCCGCTGAGCTCGTCGGGGTTGAGGTCGCCCGTGTGCGCCCGCTCGGCCAGGTCGGCGAACTTGCGCGCCAGCCCGCCCAGGTTGAGGTCGCCGGCGTCCTTGACGACCGGCACGAGCAGCCCGCGCTCGGTGTCGACCTCGACGCCGACGTTCTCGATGCTGTGGTAGGTCACCTCGTAGCTGGAGCTGTCGATGACGGCGTTCAGCTTGGGGTGGCCCTTCAGCGCCTCGATCGCGGCGAGGGCGAAGAACGGGAAGAAGTCGAGCTCCACACCCTCGCGGGCGGCGAACTGGGCGGCGGCGCGGTCGCGCAGCCGGGCGATGTCGGTGACGTCGACCTCGACGACCTGGGTGAGGTCGGCCGAGATGCGCTGCGACTCCGCCATCTGGTCGGCGATGGACCGGCGCAGCCGGGTCATCTTCTCGGTGGTGCCGCGCAGCGTGGTGTCGGTGGTGACGGTCCGCTTCGGACGGGCGGGGGCGGCCTGGGCGGCGGGGGCCGCGGGGGCCTCGCGCCGCTTGCGGGCGGCCTCCTGCACGTCCTGCTTGCGGATGCGGCCGCCGACGCCGGTGCCGCGCACGGTGGCGAGGTCGACACCCTCCTCGGCGGCGAGCTTGCGCACCAGGGGGGTGACGTAGGCCTCGGTGACGGCGTCGGTGCCCGACGAGCGGCCGGTGCCGCTCAGGGTCTCGACGTCGACGGGGGGCGCGTCGTCGCGGCCGCCCCGGGCGGGCTCGGCCTGCTGCGCGGGGGCCTGCTCGGCCTCGGGCTCGGCGGCGGAGTCGGCGGAGGACGCCTCGGCGGGGGAGGGCGCCGGCTTCTCCGACTGCTGCTCCTTCTCCTTCTCCGGCTCGGGCTCCGGGGCGGGCTCCGGCTCCGGTTCGGGCTCGGGCTCGGGCTCGGCCTCGGCCGCACCGGAGGCGCCGTCCTCGGCGGGGGCCTCGTCGGAGGAGCCGATCACCGCGATCTCGGCGCCGACCTCGACCGTCTCGTCCTCGGCGACGACGATGCGGGTGAGGACACCGGCCACCGGAGACGGGATCTCGGTGTCGACCTTGTCGGTCGACACTTCGAGGAGCGGCTCGTCGACCTCGACGGTGTCGCCCTCGTTCTTCAGCCACTGGGTGACGGTGCCCTCGGTGACGCTTTCGCCCAGTGCGGGCATTACAACGGAAGTCGGCATGATTCCTCTTAGATGAACGTGCGAGAACGCGAGTGAGGACGGGGCGGGCCGCTCGCGGCCCGCCCCGTTGGCGCGTGTCAGTCGTGGACGTGCAGCGGCTTGCCCGCCAGGGCGAGGTGGGCCTCGCCCAGCGCCTCGGACTGGGTGGGGTGCGGGTGGATGAGCTGCGCGACCTCCGAGGGCAGCGCCTCCCAGTTGTAGATCAGCTGGCCCTCGGCCACGAGCTCGCCGACCCGGCTGCCGACCATGTGGACGCCCAGCACCGGGCCGTCCTTCTGCGCGATGACCTTGACCGCGCCCTGCGTCTGCAGGATCTGGCTCTTGCCGTTGCCGCCGAGGGGGTAGTTCATCTCGACGATCTCGTAGCCGCGCTCCTTGGCGGTGGCCGAGGTGATGCCGACCGACGCGACCTCGGGCTCGCAGTAGGTCACCCGCGGCACGCCGTCGTAGTCGATCGCCGGCGGGTTGAGCCCGGCGATGTGCTCGGCCACGAAGATGCCCTCGGCGTAACCCACGTGCGCGAGCTGGAGGGTCGGGATGAGGTCGCCCACCGCGTAGACGTTGCCGACGCCGGTGTGCAGGTTCTCGTCGACCTGGACGAAGCCGCGCTCCAGGCGGACGCCGGCCTCCTCGTAGCCCAGGCCCTCCGACACCGGGCCGCGGCCGATGGCGACCAGCAGCACCTCCGCGTCGAGGGTCTTGCCGCCCTTGAGGGTGACGTTGACGCCGGAGTCGGTGGTCTTGACGCTCTCGAACGGGGTGCCCAGCTCGTACTTGATGCCCCGCTTGCGGAAGGCGCGCTCCAGCAGCTTGGAGCTGGACTCCTCCTCGATCGGGACGAGGTGCGGCAGCGCCTCCACGATCGTGACCTCGGCGCCGTAGGACCGCCACACGCTGGCGAACTCCACGCCGATGACGCCGCCGCCGAGGACCACCACGGACTTCGGCACCCGGTCGAGCTTGAGCGCCTGGTCGGAGGTGATGACCTTCTCGCCGTCGATGTCGAGGCCGAGGGTCTTGGGCTTGGAGCCGGTGGCCAGCACGATGTTGCGGCCCTTGTAGACGGCGCCGTCGACGGTGACCTCGTCGGCGGCGGTGAGGCGCCCCTCGCCCTCGACGGTCGTGATCTTGCGCGACTTCAGGAGCCCGGTCAGGCCCCGGTACAGACCGGAGACGACCTTGTCCTTGTACTTGTGGACGGCCGCCATGTCGATGCCCTCGAAGGACGCCTTGACGCCGAAGGTCTCGCTCTCCTTCGCGGCGTCGGCGACCTCGGCCGAGTGCAGCAGCGCCTTGGTGGGGATGCACCCGTAGTGCAGGCAGGTGCCGCCCAGCTTGTCTTTCTCGATCAAAGCGACGCTCATGCCGAGTTCGGCCGCGCGCAGCGCCGCCGCGTAGCCGCCGCTGCCGCCGCCCAGGACGACGAGGTCGTAGGTGCCGCCGCTCTCGCTCACGGAAGGACACTCCTTGCTGTGGGTGTGGTTGGACGTCTGGTGGTGACGTTGCGCGCCCGCGCGCGTGTCGCACGCGGGCGCGCCGCTGGTCAGTTCGGTTCCGCCGCGTAGGACTCGGCGATGGCCACGAGGGTCCGGGCGCCGGTCCCGGTGCCGCCCTTGGGCGTGTACCCGTAGGGGGAGCCCTCGTTGTACGCGGGCCCCGCGATGTCGAGGTGCGCCCAGGCGACGCCGTCGGCGATGAACTCCCGCAGGAACACCCCGGCGGTCAGCATGCCGCCCCAGCGCTCGCCGGCGACGTTGGCGATGTCGGCGACGGCGGAGTCGAGGCCCTTGCGCAGCTCCTCGGGGAGCGGCATGGGCCAGGCGGACTCGCCCGCCGCGGCCGCGGCCGCGACGACGTCCTCGCGCACCCGGTCGCCGTTCGCCATGACGCCGAACACCCGGTTGCCCAGGGCGATCTTCTGCGCGCCGGTGAGGGTGGCGATGTCGACGATGAGGTCGGGGTCGTCCTCGTGCGCGCGCACCAGGGCGTCGGCCATGACCAGGCGGCCCTCGGCGTCGGTGTTGAGGACCTCGACGGTGCGGCCGCCGTAGACCGTGAGCACGTCGGAGGGGCGCTGCGCGGTGCCGCTCGGCATGTTCTCGGCGATGGCGAGGTAGCCGACGACGTTGACCACGGGGCGCAGGCCCGCGATGGCGCGCATCGCGGCGAGGACGCCGGCCGCGCCGCCCATGTCGGACTTCATGGCGTCCATGCCCCCGGCGGGCTTCAGCGACAGGCCGCCGGAGTCGAAGGTGATGCCCTTGCCGACGAAGGCGACCGTGGACGCGGCGTCCGGGTGGCTGTAGGCGAGGCGGACCAGGCGCGGCGGGTTGGCCGACCCCTGGCCGACACCGATGATGCCGCCGTAGCCGCCGTCGGCGAGCGCCTGCTCGTCGAGCACCTCGATGTCGAGGCCGTGCTCGCGGGCGACCTCGGCGGCGACGCCGGCGAGGTCCTCGGGGACCAGGTCGGCGGGCGCGGTGTTGACGAGGTCGCGGGCCAGGTTGACCGACGCGGCCATGATCTCGGCCCGCTCGACGGCCGCCGCGGCGCCGTCGGCGGCGGAGACCACCCGCAGTTCGGCGGCCGGGGCGCGGTCGGCGCCGGCCCCGGTGCGGTAGCGCGTGAAGGCGTAGTCGCCGAGCAGCGCGCCCAGCGCCACCGCGCCGGCGTGGTCGGCGGTCGCGGCGGGCAGGGCGAGCGCGACGCGGGCCTGCGCGCCGCGGGCGCGCAGCGCGGCGCCGGCGGCGCGGGCCAGGGTCTCGGTGGCGAGCGCGTCACCGCCGCCGGGCGCGGGGCCCAGGCCGACCGCGATGACCAGCGGCGCCGTGACGGCACCGAGGGAGGGAACGTGGTGCACCTCCTCCAGGGCGCCGCTCGCTCCCAGCAGCGACAGGGTCCGGGCGAGGCCGCCGGTGAAGGCGGCGTCGACGTCGTGAGCGCCCGACGCGGGCTCCGGGCCGTCGGCACCGGAGTGGTAACCGACGACTACCGCGTCGGCGTCGAGCGAACTGGGGGATTCCGTAATGACTGACAACGACGTGCTCACGAAACCGATGCTAGTCCTTATGACGTGCCGCCGGGCACGCGGCGTCCGGCGCGCGCGCCGGTGCGGGCACGAGGGCGCGGAAATTGCCGGGGGGTGAAGAACGGCGCTTCTTCACCGGGCAGCGGTCTGGTTCGTCCCGAACGGAGATGAACGGGGGGACTTCCGCCCCCGCCGGGGGGCCGCGGCCGCCGTCCCCGTGCCGGTCCGGCCGCCCGCGTCCCGCCCCGCCCGGGGCGCGCGGGCCCGGCGCGGCGCGGCTCCCCGCCCCGTCCGGGCACGTCAGCGCCCGTGGCACGGGCGACGTGCGGGACGCGTGTGAAGAAATGTGACGATCCCAACATGGGGTGTCCGCCGTGTCCCACGGCCCGTCTGTTCTTGGCCGGAACGTCCGACGCGCGCCGCCCCCGGCCCACCGCACCGGCCCACCACCGGCCGACCTCCCGCCGACCGTGCCCACCGGGGCGCGTCAGGACAGGGCCGCGATCACCACGAGCGCCGTCGCGGCGGCGGTCTCGGCGGCGGCCCCCAGCACGTCCCCGGTGACGCCGCCGAGGCGGCGCACCGCCCGGCGGACCAGCAGCCCGGCCGCGACCACCCCGGCGGCCGCCCCCACCGCGCAGGCGAGGGCGGTCGCCGGGCCGCCGGCCGCCGCCCCCAGGGCGGCCGCCGCGCCCAGCGCCCCGACGGCGGCGATTCCGGCCGCCCACACCGGCACCGTCCCGGCCACGAGCGCCCCCAACCCGTCCGGACGGGCCGAGGGGACCGCCGGGCGGCACGCCACGGTGATCGCCAGCCGCCCCGCGACGGCCGCCACCACGACGGCCGCCGCCCCCGCCCACGGGGACGCCGCGGCCACCTGGCCCAGCGCCAGCACCTGCGCGAGCACCACGAGGACCAGGGTGATCACGCCGAACGGCCCGATGTCGGACCGCTTCATCACCGCCAGCGCGCCCTCGGCCGGGCGCCCGCTGCCGAGACCGTCGGCGAGGTCGGCCAGCCCGTCGAGGTGCAGCCCGCGCGTGAGCACCGCCAGCAGCCCCACCGCCAGCGCCGCCGCGAGCGGCGGCGCGAGGCCGGCGGCGGCCGCCGCGCCGAGCACCAGCGCCGCCGCGCCGCCCAGCGCCAGCCCCACCGCGGGCGCCAGCGCCATGGCCCACGCCGCCGCGTCCCGGTCGACGCGCGCGACCCGCACCGGCACCACGCTCAGCGTCCCCACGGCCAGCCGCGCGCCGGCGGCCGCGTCCCGCACCGCCCGGATCACGCCGCCCCGCCCGCGCCCCGGGAGCCGCCCCGGGCACCGCCCTGCGGCACCGGTCCTCGGGCGCCGCGCCGCGCCACCGCGCTCAGGGCAGGTCCAGGACGCGGCCGGCGGTGGCCAGCAGCACCTGCTCGGACTCCCCGGCCAGGCGCTGGTTGAGGCGGCCCAGGCGGTCGCGGAACAGCCCCCCGCTGACGGTCGCCGGGACCACGCCCGACCCGACCTCGTTGGTCACCGCGACGAGGTGCGCGCCGCACCGCCGCCACGCGTCGACCAGCTCGTCCTCGCGCGCGTCCAGCTCCGCGCCGGCGCCGGCGGGCGGCCGGTCCCGCCACAGCCCGCACGCGTCCATCGCCGCCGCCAGCCACGTGCCGACGCAGTCGAACAGCACCGCGCCGGTGGCGCCGCGCAGCACGGCGGCGGCGTCGGTGGTCTCCTCGGTCTTCCACCACCACGGGCGGCGCCCCCGGTGCGCGGCGACGCGCTCGGCCCACGCCCGGTCGCCCTCGGGGTCGGGCCCCGTGGCCAGGTAGACGACCTCGGGTTCGCCGAGCAGCCGCCGCTCCGCCTCGGTGGACTTGCCGGACCGGGCCCCGCCGGTGACCAGTACCCGGTGCGGCCCGGCGACCCGCTCGGGCGGCCAGGCGGCCGGCGGGCAGGCGACGTCCTGGCCGTCGGAGGGCGCCAGCGCGCCCAGCAGGCGCGCCCGGCGCTCGAACTCGGCGGGGGAGTGCACGCGGTGGTCGCCGCCGACCGCGATCACGGCGGTGGTGCGGCCGACGACGCCCGCGCGGCGCAGCGCCCCCACGGTCGCGGGCGACTCCACCACGTCGACGATCGCGACGTCCACCTGCTGCGGCGGCACCCGCTCCCCGCCGGCGCCGGACCCGCCCGGCGGGTCGGCCGGGGCGTCGGCGCGCGCGTACAGCAGCCGGCCGCCGTCGGGGCCGTCGACCCGGGTCCCGTACGGGGTGGCGCGCACGAGGTAGCCCGCCGGGGGCGGGGTGGCCGTGCCGGCGCCGGGCTCGCGCAGGGTGAAGGTCTGGTCGACGGTCACGCGCACGGGCAGGCGGCGGTTCTCGACCGCGCGCCGGCACGACGCGCAGCGGCAGTGGGGCGCGGGCCACCCGGCCGGACCGGACGTCCCCGAGAGTCGGATTCGCACGTCCGCAAGTTAACCGCATGCCGCCGGCCCCCGGCGCTAGGCTCGGCACGCACGCAGACCGTCCGGTCCCGGCGACGCGGGGACCGCGGAGGGAAGGAGAGCCATGGCGTGGAGCTGGCGGTACGAGGCGGCCGACGGGCGGGTACTCGACGAGGACGCGGCGCCCGCGGAGCTGTTCTCCTCGCGCGGCGACGCGGAGAGCTGGCTGGGGGAGGAATGGCGGGGGATCGCCGCGGCGGGCGCCGCGCAGGTCACCCTCCTGGAGGACGACCGCCCCGTCTACACGATGAGCCTGAGCGAGCCGGCCTAGCGGGCCCCGCTGCGGCTCCGCCCCCGCTGCGGGACCGCGCGCGGCGCGGTCCCGCGGGCGGCGGCTACGGGCGCTGCTCGGGGCTGACCGTCAGCGCGGGGTCGCGCACGATCTTGTCGCCCAGCACCTCGTCGACGCGCTCCAGCAGCCCGGTGTCGAGCTTCACCCCGGAGGCGCGGACGTTGTCGCGGACCTGCTCGGGCCGCGAGGCGCCGATGATGGCCGACGACACGTTCGGGTTCTGCAGCACCCACGCGATGGCGAGCTGGGCCAGGTTCAGCCCGGCCTCCTCCGCGATGGGCTTGAGGTCCTGCACGCGCCGCAGCAGGTCCTCGTCCTCGGTGAAGCGGCGGATCATCTTCGCGCCGCTCTTCTCGTCGGTGGCGCGCGACCCCTCGGGCGGGGCCTGGCCGGGCAGGTACTTGCCGGTCAGCACGCCCTGGGCGATGGGCGACCACACGATCTGCCCCATGCCGGACCGCTCGGAGGCGGGCACGACCTCGGACTCGATGACGCGCCACACCATGTTGTACTGCGGCTGGTTGGAGACCAGGCGGGTGAGGCCGAGGTCGTCGGCGATGGCCTGGGCCCGCTCGATCTCGTCGGCCCGCCACTCCGAGACGCCGATGTAGAGGACCTTGCCCTGGCGCACGAGGTCGTCGAACGCCCGCATGGTCTCCTCCAGCGGCGTCGCGTAGTCGAAGCGGTGCGCCTGGTAGAGGTCGAGGTAGTCGGTGCCGAGCCGGCGCAGGGACTCCTCGGCGCCGCGGACGATGTGCTTGCGCGACAGCCCGCGGTCGTTGGGTCCCGGGCCCACCGGCCAGAACACCTTGGAGAAGATCTCCAGGCCGTCGCGGCGCTCGCCCTTGAGCGCCCGGCCGAGCACCTCCTCGGCCCGCCCCTGCGCGTACACGTCGGCGGTGTCGAACGTGGTCACGCCCTCGTCCAGGGCGGCCCGGACGCACGCGACCGCGGCGTCCTCCTCGACCTGGGAGCCGTGGGTGATCCAGTTGCCGTAGGAGATCTCGCTGACGAGGAGGCCGCTGCTGCCAAGATGACGGAAGTCCATGATCCGCACCCTAACGCCGCCCGCCCGCGGGCGGCAGACCCGCCTCGGGCGGACCGCCGCCCGCGGGCGGGGAACGGGGAACGACGGGTGGGGCTAGCCCTCGGGGGTGGCGATGGCGTCGCCCGGCTTGACCCGGGGCTTGGGCAGCCGCAGCCGGCGGATCTGGAGCTGGCGCATGGCCGCGTACATGCCGACGCCCCGGATGGTGTCGTCACCGGGGAACAGCACGCGGGCGTTCTTCTTGATGCGGTTGCCGACGTAGAGGCCCTCGGCCACGATCGTGACCATCATCAGCGGCCACACCACGTAGGTGACGCCCAGCTGGAACTGCGGGAACGGCAGGAACAGCAGCACGATGATGGCGAGCGAGAAGTACAGGAAGAACTCGCTCACGCTGCGCCGGGAGTCGACGAAGTCGCGCGCGTAGGCGCGGACCGGGCCGAGGTCCTGCGGCCGGAAGTAGCGCTCCTCGCCCCGGGCGGCGCCGCCGCGCTGCGCGGCCCGGCGCCCCTCGCGCTCCTGGCGCTCGCGGTACTGCCGGTAGGCCTCCTTGCGCGTCTGCGGCGCGTTGAGGGGTCGGCGCAGCGTCCGTTCGGCCTCGCGGCGCTTGGGGGTGGGGGCGCCCTTCTTGGGGGTCACGCCCTTGGCCCGAGCGCCCTCGGTAGCCTCGGGACTGGCGGAGCCGGTCAGGGCCGGCTCCTCGGATGCGGAAGCGGAGCGACGTCGGAACACAACCTCCAGGGTAGCCGGTCCGCGCTTCATGGCGACCGCTCGCGAGAGCGCGTAGGGTGGATGCAGCGCCCGCCGGGAACAGCCGATGTACGGACCGAGAAGGGGACGGCCACGCCGATGAGCGTGTTTCAGCGACTTTCAATGATCTTCAAGTCCAAGGCCAACCGGGCCCTGGACTCCGTCGAGGACCCCCGCGAGACCCTCGACTACTCGTATCAGAGGCAGCTGGAACTCCTGCAGAAGGTCCGGCGCGGAGTGGCCGACGTCGCCACCTCGCGCAAGCGGGTCGAGCTGCAGGTCCAGCAGCTCGAACAGCAGTCCGGGAAGCTGGAGACCCAGAGCCGCGCGGCGCTCCAGCAGGGCCGCGAGGACCTCGCCCGCGAGGCGCTCACCCGCCGCTCGGGCCTGCAGTCCCAGATCGACTCCCTCAAGCAGCAGCACGAGCAGCTCCAGGGCGAGGAGCAGAAGCTCACCCTGGCCGCCCAGCGGCTCCAGGCCAAGGTCGACGCGTTCCGCACGCGCAAGGAGACCATCAAGGCCACCTACACCGCCGCCCAGGCCCAGACCCAGATCAGCGAGGCGTTCTCCGGCATCTCCGAGGAGATGGGCGACGTCGGCATGGCCGTGCAGCGCGCCGAGGACAAGACCGCCGAGATGCAGGCGCGGGCGGGCGCCGTCGACGAGCTGCTGGCCTCCGGCGCGCTCGACGACGTCACCGGCACCGCCAAGGACGACATCCAGGCCGAGCTCGACCGCATGGCCAGCACCAGCGGCGTCGAGCTGGAGCTGGAGCGCATGAAGCGCGAGATCGGCGCCGGCGGCGGCGGGTCCGCCACCCCGCAGATCGAGGGCGGCGGCGCCCAGGCGGGTGGCGCCGGCAACCAGGTGCAGCCGCACCGCCAGGGGGAGGGCTCGTGATCGTCCGCATCATGGGCGAGGGGCAGCTCGACCTCTCCGACGCCGACCTGGGTCTGCTCAACACCTTCGACCGCACCCTCGAGGACGCCATCGAGTCCGGCAGCGAGGACACCTTCCGCCAGGCCCTGCACGATTTGCTGGCCAAGGTGCGCGAGGACGGCAAGCCGCTGCCGCCCGACTCCCTGGAGACCTCGCAGTTCATCCTGCCGCCCGCCGACGCCACCATGGACGAGGTCCGCGCCATGCTCGGCGACGACGGGCTGATCCCCGACCTCGCCTGACCCCGCCCGCCCCCTCCCGGGGGCGATCGGCCCCGGATCGCGCACGCACGGCCGCCCGGCACCGCCGGGCGGCCGTGCCGTTTCCCGGGTGGGCGCGGTCCGGCCGGGGTCGGCCGACTCACACCGCGCACCACCGGGCGCGCGCCGCCCCCGCGGCTAGACTGCGAGGAGGGCCGGGGCCCGTCGGCACCCGCCCTGACATGCGTGTTCCCGGCGAAAGGCCGCCGCTGTGGCAGGTTCCAGGTTCATCCCCGACCGCGGGCTGACGACCCGGATGGTGCTGACGATGGCGCTGCTGGGCGTCCTGTACGTGGCGTTCGTCATCGCCCTGGTCCTCGTGGGCATGAGCGTCTGGCTGGTGCTGCTCATCGTGGTGGGGTTCGCCCTCCTCCAGTACTTCACCTCCGACCGGATCGCCCTGTTCTCCATGGGCGCCCGCGAGGTCACCCCCGAGGAGCACCCCGACCTGCACGCCGTCATCGACCGGCTGTGCGCCATGGCCGACATGCCCAAGCCGCGGGTGGCCGTCGCCCGCACCGACGTGCCCAACGCGTTCGCCGCCGGGCACAGCCGGCGCAACACCGTGGTGTGCGCCACCACCGGCCTGCTGCGCCGCCTGGAGCCCGCCGAGCTGGAGGCGGTGCTCGCCCACGAGCTGTCCCACGTCGCCCACCGCGACGTCATGGTCATGACCATCGCCGGGTTCCTCGGCGTCGTGGCGGGGTTCCTCACCCAGATGGGGCTCCGGTTCGCGATGTTCGCCGGCGGGGGCCGCGACAACCGCAACGGGCCGAGCCCGGCGCTGGTGGCGCTGCTCGTGGTCGCCGTCAGCGCGGTGGTGTGGGCGCTCAGCTTCCTGCTCACCCGTGTGCTGTCCCGGTACCGGGAGCTGTCGGCCGACCGCGCCGCCGCCTACCTGACCGGCCGGCCCTCCGCGCTGGGCAGCGCGCTCACCAAGATCACCGGCGACATGGGGCGCATCCCAACCGCCGACCTGCGCCGGGCCGAGCCGTTCAACGCCTTCTTCTTCACCCCCGCGTTCTCGCGGTCCGGGTTCAGCCTGGGGCAGCTCTTCGCCACCCACCCGCCCGTCGAGCGGCGCCTGGAGCAGCTCGCCGACATCTCCCGCCGACTCGGCACCGGCGGCTAGCCGGACAGGAAGGACCACCGCCGATGAGTTTCCTCCGGGCACTGCTGGGCCGCTCGAAGCCGGTCGAACCCGACCTGGACGCGCTGTTCGGGCTGCCGACCGCCGCCGTCACCCTGCGCGCCGCGTCGGGCCTGCGGCCCACCGGCAGCGGCTCGGTGGCGTTCCGGGCGGTCGAGGGGCGGGCCTTCGCCGACCTCGAACGCGACGTCACCGACCTGCTCAACGCCGACGGCGGCCCCCCGGTCGAGCCCGTCGCCGACGAGTACGGCTACACCTGGCTGGTGGTGCGCGCCGCCGAGGGTGCCGCCGACGGCACCGCCGGGCTCGTCACCGACCTGCACGCCGTCAACTCCTCCCTGGAGGGGGCGGGGTACGGGCCGTCGCTGCTGTGCTCGCTGGTGGCCTTCACCGACGGCGCCGACCGCCGCGCGGCGCTCGTCTACCTGTACAAGCGCGGCACCTTCTACCCCTTCGCCCCGCTCGGCGGGGCCCGCCGCGACAACGCCCTCGAACTCCAGATCGCGGCCGCGGTCGGCGGCGACCTGCCCATCGAGAAGGACAAGGCACGGTGGTTCCCCGTCTACGGGGCGCCGGGCCTGTGAACGTATTCCGCACATCGACTTCCGCACACCGGTAATCGGATACCGCTTCGCGGGATAATCCGGCTTCCGGTCTGGCCCCCGCGTCCGGCTCCCTGCACACTGGGGGTGTGCGTATCGTCATCGCCCCGGACAAGTTCGCCGGGACCCTCAGCGCGGTCGAGGCCGCCCACGCCGTCGCGGACGGCTGGCGCAGCGTCGACCCCACCGTCGAGACCGACCTCGTCCCCCTCTCCGACGGCGGCCCCGGCTTCGTCGAGGTGCTGCACGCCGCCCTCGGCGGCCGCACCGTGCCCGCCACCGTCACCGGCCCCCTCGGCGAGACCGTCGGCGCCGAGTTCCTCCTCGTCGGCGACACCGCCTACGTCGAGAGCGCCCAGGCGTGCGGCCTGCACCTCGTCCCGGCCGACCGCCGCGACCCCGCCCGGACCACCAGCCGCGGCGTCGGCGAGCTGATCGCCGCCGCCGCGGACGCCGGAGCGGCCACGGTCGTGGTCGGGCTCGGCGGCAGCTCCACCAACGACGGCGGCGCCGGCATGCTCGCCGCGCTGGGCGCCGCCCCCGGCGACGCCCTGGGCGGCGGGGGCGGCCCGCTGGGCGGGCTGGACGGCCCCGTCGACCTCGCCCCGGCCCGCGCGGCGACCGCGGGCCTGCGGCTGGTCGCGGCCACCGACGTCGACAACCCGCTGCTGGGCGTCCACGGCGCCAGCGCCGTCTTCGGCCCGCAGAAGGGCGCCGACCCCGACCTCGTGCAGCGCCTCGACGCCGCGCTCACCGCGTTCGCCGACGCCACCGACCCCGGCGGTGACCTGCGCGGGGTGCCCGGCGCGGGCGCGGCCGGCGGGCTGGGCTACGCCCTGCTGCTGCTGGGCGGGGCCGTGGAGTCCGGGGTGGCGCGCGTGCTGGCCGCCGTCGGCCTCGACGGCCTGGCCGCCGGCGCCGACCTCGTCATCACCGGCGAGGGGTCGTTCGACTCCCAGTCGCTGCGCGGCAAGCTGCCGCACGGGGTGGCGCGGACCGCCGCCGCGCACGGGGTCCCGTGCGTGGTCACCGCCGGCGTGGTGGCGGTGGGCCGGGCCGAGGCCGCCGCGGCCGGCATCACCGAGACCTACTCGCTGGTGGAGTCGGCCGGTTCGAGCGAGGCGGCGCTCACCCGCTCCGCCGAGGAGCTCCGCCGCCTGGCCTCCGCCGTGGCCCGCCGCTGGTCCGCCGGTTCCGCCCCCGCCTCCACGTGATGGCGGCATCCGCCGCGACGGCCTAACCTGGGAGGGGCACGGCCATCGCGCGACCCGGTCGGCGCCCGGAATGCACGGCCGGGACTCGGCGTTGACCACGTTCGAGGACAACCAGGTCGCGAGAGCGGCCACCACGGCGTTATCGGAGGAGTTGGCAGATGACGGTTCAGAGCGAGGCCACGACGCAGGGCATCCACCTGACCGATGGGGCCTCGGGCAAGGTCAAGGGTCTCCTGGAGCAGGAGGGCCGCGACGACCTCCGGCTTCGCGTCGCCGTGCAGCCCGGCGGCTGCTCGGGGCTGCGGTACCAGTTGTTCTTCGACGAGCGCGAGCTCGACGGCGACGTCGTCGCCGACTTCAACGGGGTCGAGGTCGTCACCGACCGCATGAGCGCCCCGTACCTCATGGGTGCCACCATCGACTTCGTCGACACGATCGAGAAGCAGGGCTTCACCATCGACAACCCCAACGCGACCGGCTCCTGCGCCTGTGGCGACTCCTTCAACTAGGAGGAGCGCGGCGCACCGGCCGCCGCCCGGCACCAGGGCCCGCCCGCACGGGGAGTGCGCGCGGGCCCTCGCCGTGCCCGGGGCAGGTGCGCCCGGTGCGGCCCCCGCCGGCGCCGGGCTCCCTTCCGCCGCGAGGGCCGCTCGGTAGGCTGGGGGCTCGTCCTCCCTCCCCGAGCCAAGGAGCCCGCGCCGTGCGCATCGCCGTGACCGGATCGATCGCCACCGACCATCTGATGACCTTCGAAGGCCGGTTCGCCGAGCAGCTCATCGCCGACCAGCTCGAACAGGTCTCCCTGTCCTTCCTGGTCGACGAGCTGGAGGTGCGGCGCGGCGGCGTCGCCGCCAACATCTGCTTCGGCATGGGCCGGCTCGGCCTCACGCCCCTGCTCGTGGGCGCGGTGGGCGCCGACTTCGACGACTACCGGTCGTGGCTGGAGCGGCACGGCGTCGACACCTCGGCCGTGCACGTCTCCGACCTGCGGCACACCGCCCGGTTCGTCTGCACCACCGACCGCGACCACAACCAGATCGCGTCGTTCTACGCCGGCGCCATGGCCGAGGCGCGGATGATCGAGCTGGGCCCCATCGCCGAGCGGGTGGGCGGTCTCGACCTCGTCCTCGTCGGCGCCGACGACCCCGAGGGCATGCTCCGGCACAGCGACGAGTGCCGCACCCGGGGGTACGCGTTCGCCGCCGACCCCTCGCAGCAGCTCGCCCGGATGGAGGGCCCCGAGGTGCGCCGGCTCATCGAGGGCGCCGCCTACCTCTTCACCAACGAGTACGAGAAGGCGCTGGCCGAGCAGAAGACCGGGTGGAGCGAGGAGGACGTGCTCGACCGCGTGGGCATCCGCGTCACCACCCTGGGCGCCAAGGGCGTGCGCGTCGACCGCAAGGGCGAGCCGCCGCTGCACGTGCCCGCCGCCGCCGTGGGCGCGAAGGTCGACCCCACCGGGGTGGGCGACGCGTTCCGCGCCGGGTTCCTGGCCGGGATCGCCTGGGGGCTGGGCCTGGAGCGCGCCGCCCAGGTGGGCAACGCCACCGCCGTGCACGTGCTGGAGGTCAACGGGCCGCAGGAGTACACGCTGACCCGCGAGAGCCTGCTGGAGAAGATCGCGGTGTCCTACGGCGACGGCGCCGCCGCCGAGGTCGGCGGCCACCTGGCCTGACCGCTTCGGCCGGGCCGGGCGCCGCCCGGCCCGGCCGGCCGTCCCGCCGGCGGGCGCCGGCCGCGGTCAGACCGGCCCGGCCGGGCTCGGGCGGTACGCCATCAGGTCGAACAGCGCCCGTTCGAGCTGGCAGGGCGCGGTGATGGTGGCGCTCCACGGCACCCGGATGAGCGCGGGGCGGCCGCCGTCGGCCGGGTTGACCCAGAGCGTGGCGCCGCGGGCGTCCAGCTCCCACAGCCACGCGGCGCCCTCGGGGGCGTCGGGGAGGTGGCGCAGCGCGGCGCTGAGTTCGTCGCGGTGCCGGTCGTTGACGTGGCCGAGGATGTGCTCGGCGGCCGCGGTGACCGGATCGGGGCGGGCGGCGCGGAACGCGGCGCCGTCGATCACCCCGGCCGCGTCGTATGTGTGGTACATCACCGTTTCGGGTTCGACGCGGACCAGGAGCGGTGCGTCGGCCGTGGGATGATGTTCCACTGCGGCGAGCAGCCCCTCGTCCGGATGGCGTGCCGCCACCGTGAGGGCGGCCTCGCGGCGCTCACCGCCGGGGACCGCCGACACCCAGCCCCGGCACCACAGGTGAGCGCGTACAGTAGGTGTCCGACCCACATGCCGCAGTGCGCGCAGTTCCACGTCGACCGCGAGGTCGGCGCCGTCGTGCCGCCGCTCCCGCAGTGCCCCGTGCAGCGGGTCCCCGGCCTCGACCAGCAGGACCGCGCGGCCGGCATGGTCGACCGCTCCGCGCACGCTGAAACGCGTGCCGGGATAGTCAGCCGACGTCGCCGCGGTGGGGGTCGCCGTGGCGGCAAGGGAACGGACCCGTTCGATCGCGGACGGGCAGGGTGATCGCATGACACCTCCTAGACTTAGGCAAGCCTTACCTAGGATTCCCGTTTTCGCAAGATACTCAACGACGGAGGATCACGAATGCGCTACACCGGACCTAAGGTGCGGTTGTCCCGGCGCGCCGGTACCCCGCTGACCCGTAAGGCGGTCAGCTACTTCGAGAAGCGGCCGTACCCCCCGGGTGAGCACGGCCGCCGCGTGCGCCGCTCCACGAGCGACTACGCCGTCCGGCAGGCCGAGAAGCAGAAGCTCCGCTGGTACTACGACCTGTCGGAGAAGCAGCTGGCCCGCGTGTACGAGAACGCGAAGAAGCGCCCCGGGCGTACCGGTGAGGAGATGATCGCCGAACTCGAGCTGCGCCTCGTGTCCGTCGTTCTGCGCTCCGGGCTCGCGTCGTCCATCTACGCGGCCCGCCAGTACATCAACCACGGCCACATCACCGTGGACGGCAAGAAGGTCGACATCCCGTCGTACCAGGTCAAGCCGGGCCAGATCATCGGCGTCCGCGAGAAGTCGCGGCAGATGGTGCCGTTCGTCGAGGCCGCCGAGGGCGTGCACGCGGACGACAAGATCGCCGGCTACCTCGTCGTCAGCCACAAGGACCTGCGCGTCGCGGTCGTCGACCGCCCCAAGCGCGAGCAGGTCCCGGTGCCCTTCGACGAGCAGCTCGTCGTCGAGTACTACGCGCGCTAGAGCCTCCGCTCACCGCGCCGCCGCGGGCCGTGCGACCCCCGGGTCGCGCGGCCCGCGGCCGTATGCGCGCCCGGTGCCGCTCCCCGGGTCAGTACATGCGCCGGATCCAGAACGCGCTCCCGCGCGCCAGCGGCACCTCGGCCACGAACTGCTGCATCTTCAGCCGGCACCAGGCCGGGATGTCGCTGCGCGCGGCCGGGTCGTCGGCCGTGACCGCGATCACCGCGCCGATCGGCACCTCGCGGATCCGGCCGGCCAGCATGATGATCGGGATCGGGCATTTGCGGCCGACCGCCTCGACGGTCACCAGCGGCTGGTCCGACACGCGCAGACTCCCTCCGGCCGTGGCGCGCCTCGCCCTCCGCGCGGGGTGGTCCCGCCGGATGCGCGCCCCACCCCTATTGTTCACCCTCGCGGGCGGCTAAGCGGCACCCGGTTAAGGGCTCCGTAAAACCAGCGATACGCTCCCCTTAGCCCGCCCGCGAGGGTGGTGCCGCGGACGCCGCACCGGCGCCGCGGCCGACCCCCGGGGGCGGACGGCGACAGGCGGGGACCACGGCCGGGAGACCGCCCCACCGCGCGCCGCTGCGGCGGGAAGGGAGACGCGCATGCGTGTCCGATCGCGCCCCTGTGACGGGCGCCGGGCAACACGCTGGTCCGCCCTGCCCCTGAACGGCGCGCCGACCGGTTCGCGCTAATGTTGCCCCTTGACAAGCCTAGGAAATACGACCGCCCGCGTCCGTCGCGGGCATCACCGCTGGGAAGGCAATCCGTGAGTCCGACCCGCCATAGGAATCGGCGCCCCGCGCTGCGCCGATGGGCACCACGTGGCGCCGCGCTCGCCGCGCTGGGTATGGCCGCGACCGGCTGCGCGTCGAACGAGTACACTCGTCTGGGTCTGCCGGAGCCGATCACCGAACAGGCCGAGCGTGTCCTCATGCTCTGGCAGGGTTCGTGGGTGGCGGCGTTCGCGGTCGGCGTCCTCGTGTGGGGACTGATCATCTGGTCGGTCATCTTCCACCGCAAGCGCTCCGAGCAGCTTCCGCCGCAGGTGCGGTACAACCTCCCCATCGAGGCCCTGTACACCGTCCTGCCGATCGTCATCATCGCGGTGCTGTTCTACTTCACCGCGCGCGACCAGACCTACCTGATGGAGACCGACGAGCCCGCCGACGTCAACGTCGAGGTCGTCGGCTTCCAGTGGAGCTGGCAGTTCAACTACCTGGAGGAGTCGCGCGCCGAGGCCGTCGAGGCCGGCCGCGAGATCCCCACCCGGGTGTTCTCCGTCGAGGGCACGCCCGACGACGTCCCGACCCTCGTGCTGCGCGAGGGCGATGTGGTCCACTTCGACCTCAGCTCGCCCGACGTCATCCACTCGTTCTGGATTCCGGCGTTCGCGTTCAAGATGGACGTCATCCCCGGCCACCCGAACGAGTTCCAGGTCCAGATCAAGGACGACGTCGTCCCCGAGGGCGAGGACTCCGCCACGTTCGCCGGCCGCTGCGCCGAGCTGTGCGGCGTCGACCACGCCCGGATGCTGTTCAACCTCGAAGTGATGACCGACGAGGCCTACGACGCCTGGTACGCCGAGCAGGAGGCCGCCGCCGACGCCGAGGCCGAGCAGATCCAGGCCCGCGCCGACGAGGAGAACCTCCAGGAGGACCCGCAGTCGACGGGCGACCAGGTCCGCGAGGGCGACGAGGGCCCCCAGACCGAGACGGCCGAGGACGACGAGTCGACGGCGGAAGAGGAGGCGGGGCGCTGATGGCGACCACCGTGGCCACCGAGTCGCGCACCGGGGCCCCCGCCCCGACGCGCAAGGGCTCGATCATCGTCAACTGGCTGACGTCGACCGACCACAAGGTCATCGGGTACATGTACCTGATCACCTCGTTCGCGTTCTTCATCTTCGGCGGCATCCTGGCGCTGATCATCCGCGCCGAGCTGTTCGTGCCGGGCATGCAGGTCGTGACCCACGAGGAGTTCAACCAGCTCTTCACCATGCACGGCACGATCATGCTGCTGATGTTCGCGACCCCCCTGTTCGTCGGGTTCTCCAACATCATCATGCCGCTGCACATCGGGGCGCCCGACGTGGCGTTCCCGCGCATCAACCTGTTCGGGTACTACCTGTACCTCTTCGGCAGCCTGATCGCCGTGGCCGGGTTCCTCACCCCGGGCGGCGCCGCCAGCTTCGGCTGGTTCGCCTACACCCCGCTGTCCGACGCGGTCCGCTCGCCGGGCCTCGGCGGCGACCTGTGGATCCTGGGCCTGGCCGTCAGCGGTCTGGGCACCATCCTCGGCGCGGTCAACTTCATCACGACCGGCCTGTGCATGCGCGCCCCCGGCATGACCATGTTCCGCATGTCGATCTTCTCCTGGAACACCATGCTGACCAGCGTGCTGGTCCTCATCGCGTTCCCGGTCCTGACCGCCGCGCTGATCGCGCTGGGCGCCGACCGCATGATCGGCACACACGTGTTCGACCCCGCCCACGGCGGGGCGATCCTGTGGCAGCACCTGTTCTGGTTCTTCGGCCACCCCGAGGTGTACATCATCGCGCTGCCGTTCTTCGGCATCGCGACCGAGATCCTGCCGGTGTTCTCCCGCAAGCCGATCTTCGGCTACAAGAGCCTCGTGGGCGCGACCATCGCCATCGCCGGCCTGTCGGTCACCGTGTGGGCGCACCACATGTTCCCCACCGGCGCGGTGCTGCTGCCGTTCTTCTCCTTCATGACGTTCCTCATCGCGGTCCCCACCGGGGTGAAGTTCTTCAACTGGATCGGCACCATGTGGCGCGGCCAGCTGGTGTTCGCCACCCCGATGCTGTTCACCATCGGCTTCCTGATCACCTTCCTCTTCGGCGGGCTGACCGGTGTCATCCTCGCCTCGCCGCCGCTGGACTTCCACGTCACCGACTCCTACTTCGTGGTGGCGCACTTCCACTACGTGGTGTTCGGCACCGTGGTCTTCGCGATGTTCGCCGGCTTCTACTACTGGTGGCCGAAGTTCACCGGGAAGATGCTCTACGAGGGCCTGGGCAAGATCCACTTCTGGCTGCTGTTCTTCGGCTTCCACGGCACGTTCCTGGTCCAGCACTGGCTCGGCGCCGAGGGCTTCCCCCGCCGCTACGCCGACTACCTGCCGACCGACGGCTTCACGGCGCTCAACCAGGTGTCGTCCGTCGCGTCGTTCGTGCTCGGCGCGTCCACCCTGGTGTTCTTCTGGAACGTGTGGAAGACGCACCAGAACGCGCCCAAGGTCGAGGTCGACGACCCGTGGGGCTACGGCTGCTCCCTGGAGTGGGCCACCTCCTGCCCGCCGCCGCGGCACAACTTCACGTCGCTGCCGCGCATCCGGTCGGAGCGTCCGGCGTTCGACCTGCACCACCCGCACGCCGCCGCCCCGGGGACGGCGGCCCCACCGATCAGCACCAAGTAGTAGGGCGAGTTCTCCATGAAGATGCAGGCATATCTGTTTATGGGCGTCTCGACCTTCTTCGGGCTGGTGGCCGCGCTCTACGCGTACTGGGCGTGGCTGGCCGAGGGGCAGATCGAGTGGACCGGCACGGTCGCGCTCGTCGTCTCGGTGGGCTTCGGGTGGATGGTCGGGTTCTGGCTCTGGCAGGCGTCCCGGCGCAGTGAGCGGTACCACGGGCTCGCCCCCGAGGAGCGGCTGGACGGCGAGATCGCCGAGAACGCCGGCGAGTACGGGTTCTTCAGCCCGCACAGCTGGTGGCCGCTGTTCGTCGCCATGGCCGTGGCCTTCATGGCGGTCGGCGTCGCGATCGGCTGGTGGATGGTGTTCATCGGCGGGTTCGCCGTGATCCTCACCGCCATCGGCTGGGTCTTCGAGTACTACCGCAAGGAGTTCCAGCACTAGCACGGGCGCCCCGCCGCACACCGCGGCGGGGCGTCCCCGCTTCCCGGCCCC
>NZ_BCRK01000071.1 GCF_001552555.1 Nocardiopsis trehalosi NBRC 14201
GGCGGGCCCCCTCGGAATCATCGAGGGGGCCCGCCGCCTTGTCATAGGCGCGGACGGTCGGCGCGGAACGCGGCGGGCTCCGCACCACCTCCCCCCCCTCGATCGTGATGGAAATCACATGAAGCGTAGCTGGCGGATGATCTTTCGACGCAGCGTGATGCGACGGCTGCCATCGGGATAGAGCCGCACCCTGGCAAGCTCCCATCTCCCGTACTCGGCGTGCTCGGTCAGTTCCCTGCGCGCGTTGCCGCGCGTCGTGCCTCTCGGGAGGCGCAGCTCCCGGTATTCGTACTCAAGCATTGCGCTTATTCTGCGACTGCCGGCGGGGTTCGTGCCATAGCGTTCGTACACGTGGGTTACCGGGATGCCGCTTCCGGGGAACATCTCCGTTTCCCGGCGTCTGCTCCGACGCCGCCCGGGAAGCGAACCTTGGAGTCGTCGGTTACCGTCAGTTGCGGGGGAATCGAAGGCTCGCGGCCAGGTCGACCGGCCGCACCGACAGCGCAAGGCTAGATGTAGGGGAACAGCGTGCCACCCAAGAAGGGCAGCGGCGGCGAGAACGGCTCGAAGGACACGGGACCGCAGGGCGGCGGGAACCGCCTGGTCATCGTGGAGTCGCCCGCCAAGGCCAAGACCATCGCCGGCTACCTGGGCCGGGGATACGTCGTGGAGTCCAGCATCGGACACATCCGCGACCTGCCCACCAAGGCCGCCGAGATCCCGGCGCGCTACAAGAGCGAGCCGTGGGCGCGCCTGGGTGTCAACGTCGACCACGAGTTCGAGCCGCTGTACGTGATCAACGCGGACAAGCGCTCGCACGTGAAGAAGCTCAAGGAGCTGATGGCCGACGCCGATGAGCTCTACCTGGCGACGGATGAGGACCGCGAGGGCGAGGCCATCGCGTGGCACCTGCGCGAGGAGCTGAAGCCGACGATCCCGGTGAAGCGCATGGTGTTCAACGAGATCACCAAGGACGCGATCCGGCGGGCGGCCGAGAACACCCGCGACCTCAACCTGCGCCTGGTCAACGCCCAGGAGACCCGCCGGGTCCTCGACCGCCTGTACGGCTACGAGGTCTCGCCGGTGCTGTGGAAGAAGGTCATGCCGAAGCTGTCGGCGGGCCGGGTGCAGTCGGTGGCCACGCGCCTGGTGGTCGAGCGCGAGCGCGAGCGGATCGCGTTCACCTCGGCGGAGTACTGGGGGCTCAAGGCGGTGTTCGACGCCGCCGGCGCCGGGACGCCCGAGGACCCGTCGTCCTTCCTGGCGCACCTGGTGACGATCGACGGCGCCAAGGTGGCGGTGGGCCGTGACTTCACCGCGCAGGGCACCCTGCGCACGGCGTCGGGCGTGGTGCACCTGGACGAGGAGGCGGCGCGGGCGCTGGCCGCGCGGCTGGAGGGCAGCGCGTACGCGGTGCGCTCGGTGGAGCGCAAGCCCTACAAGCGGTCGCCGTACGCCCCGTTCCGGACCACGACCCTCCAGCAGGAGGCGTCGCGCAAGCTCAACCTGTCGGCCAAGCAGACCATGCAGGTGGCCCAGCGGCTCTACGAGAACGGGTTCATCACCTACATGCGGACCGACAGCACCACGCTGTCGGAGAGCGCGGTGGCCGCCGCCCGCGACCAGGCCGCCCGGTTGTACGGCGCCGATTACGTGCCGCCCAAGCCCCGGGTGTACGCGAGCAAGGTGAAGAACGCCCAGGAGGCGCACGAGGCGATCCGCCCGGCGGGCGACGCGTTCCGGACCCCGGCCGAGACCGGGCTCAGCGGCGCCGAGTTCCGGCTCTACGAGCTGATCTGGATGCGCACCGTGGCCTCGCAGATGAAGGACGCGGTGGGCGAGTCGGTCACCGTGCGGGTGGCCGGGACGTCCAGCGCCGGCGAGGTGGTGGAGTTCACCGCCACCGGCAAGATCATCACGTTCCACGGGTTCCTCAAGGCGTACGTGGAGGGGCACGACGACCCCAACGCCGAGCTGGACGACCGCGAGCGGCGGCTGCCGCCCGTGGCCGAGGGCGACCCGCTCAAGGCCGAGGGGCTGGAGGCCGAGGGCCACAGCACCCGGCCGCCGGCGCGCTACACCGAGGCGTCGCTGGTGAAGGAGCTGGAGGACCGCGAGATCGGCCGGCCCTCGACCTACGCCTCGATCATCGGGACGATCCTCGACCGCGGCTACGTGTTCAAGAAGGGTTCGGCCCTGGTGCCGTCCTTCCTGGCGTTCGCGGTGGTGCAGCTGCTGGAGCGGCACTTCACGAACCTGGTCGACTACGACTTCACGGCGCGCATGGAGGACCGGCTCGACGACATCGCCCGGGGCGAGTGCGAGAGCGTGCCGTGGCTGCGCCGGTTCTACTTCGGCGCGGACCAGGAGGCCGGGCTGAAGGAGCTGGTGGACGACCACCTGGGGGAGATCGACCCCAAGGAGGTCAGCTCGTTCCCGCTGCCGGGCACCGACATCATGATCCGGGTGGGCCGGTACGGGCCGTACATGGAGCGCGAGGGCCAGCGGGTGAACGTGCCCGAGGACCTGGCGCCCGACGAGCTGACCCCCGAGAAGGCCGAGGAGCTGTTCGCCCAGCCCAGCGGCGACCGCGAGCTGGGCACCGACCCGGCGACCGGCCGCCCGGTGGTGGCCCGCAACGGCAGGTTCGGGCCGTACGTCACCGAGGTGCTGGAGGAGCCCGAGGCCGCCGCGGACGCCAAGCCCAAGAAGGCGAAGGCGGCCGCGAAGCCCCGCACGGCGTCGCTGCTGAAGTCGATGTCGCTCGACACGGTGACCCTGGACGACGCGCTCCGGCTGCTGTCGCTGCCGCGCGTGGTGGGCGAGATCGACGGCGAGGAGGTCACCGCGCAGAACGGCAGGTTCGGGCCGTACCTGAAGAAGGGCACCGACAGCCGGTCGCTGGAGACCGAGGAGCAGATGTTCACGGTCACGATCGACGAGGCGCGCGAGATCTTCGCCAAGCCCAAGCAGCGCGGTCGGCGCGCGTCGGCCGCCGCCCCGCTGCGCGAGCTGGGCAAGGACGCCGAGACCGGCCGCCCGATGGTGGTGAAGGACGGCAGGTTCGGGCCGTACGTGACCGACGGGGAGACCAACGCGTCGCTGCGCAAGGGTGACGCCGTGGAGTCGATCACCGACGAGCGGGCCTCGGAGCTGCTGGCCGAGCGGCGGGCCAAGGCGCCCGCCAAGAAGCCGGCGAAGCCCGCCGCCAAGAAGCCCGCCGCGAAGAAGCCCGCGGCGCGCACGGCCAAGGCCGGCACCGGCGCGAAGTCGGGCCGCGGCGGCGCCAAGGACGGCACGCCGAAGTCGTGATCCCGGGGCCCGGACCCGCCGCGCGCCCGTGAGCGCGCGGCGGCCGGGCCCTCGGCGTGGAACGGGCCGGCGGCGGCCCCCGGCGGGCGGTCCGCCCCCGCCGCGGGGCGGACCCGGGCGCGGTGCGCGGGGCCGGGGGGACCGGGGTGCTGCGGTGGGCTGTGCGGGAGGCATACCTCCAGTGCACCGGACCGGGTGGGTGCGGCGCCACCCCGATCCACCGCCTGTGGACAAGTGGGCCGTGACCGGCCGGGGTGGCGCCGTTCGCCCACCGGCAGTACAGTGCCGCGAACGCCGCGTCCGCGCGCCGCGCCGCCCCGCGTCCTCGGGGCGGGCGCCTCATCGGCACGCACCGCACCGGCCCGACTCCCGCGGCACGCGGCCCCAGCGGCCGCCCCGGCGCGGGACCCCCGTCCGCACGCCCGTTTCTAGACCGGAAGCGTCGATACCCTTTTGCCATGAGCAGATCTGCACCCCTAGGAGCGCCGGGCGAGGCGCGCAGTGTCCTTGCGAACAAGCCGTTCCGCCGCCTGTGGATCTCGCTGTCGCTCTCCAGCCTCGGCGACTGGCTGAGCCTGCTCGCCCTCATGTCGCTGGCCACGATCCTCACCCGAGGCGAGGGCGCCGCCGCCCAGTACTTCGCCGTCAGCGGCGTGGTGGCGCTCAAGCTCGCCCCCCCCATCCTGCTCAGCCCCTTCGCTGGGCTGCTGGCCGACCGCGTGGACCGCCGCCTGACCATGGTCGTGGCCGACGTGCTGCGCGCCGCCCTCTACATCTCGATCCCCATCGTCGGTGAGCTGTGGTGGCTGCTCGTCGCCAACCTCCTCGCCGAGATCGTCGCCCTGTTCTGGGCGCCGGCCAAGGACGCCACCGTCCCCAACCTGGTCCCCAAGGCCAAGCTGGAGCAGGCCAACCAGCTGAGCCTGCTCACCACCTACGGCACGGCCCCGGTGGCGGCGGCCCTGTTCGCGGCGCTGGCCTCGGTCAGCTCGCTGCTGTCGGGCCTGTTCCCGGGCATGGGGTCGCCGGCCGCCGACATCGCCCTCTACGTCAACGGCGTGACCTTCCTCGTCGCGGCGGCCGTGGTGTGGACCCTGCCGATCCCCAAGCGGACGGCGGCCCGCCGCACCCCCGAGGCGCCCGCCGGCCCGCTGGGCGACCCGCACGCCCCCACGGCGCCCATCCCCGACCCCAACGCCCGCACCGCCCCCATCCCGGACCCCAACGCGCGTACGGCGCCCATCCCGGACCCGAACGCCCGCACGGCGCCGATCCCGGCCGCCGGCGACCCCGACGCGGCCACCCTGGAGGTCCCGGTGGTGCCCGAGCCGGGGGCCGCCCCGAGCACGCCTGCGCAGGGCGCGCCGCCTCAGGCCGCACCCGGGGCGCCCGCCCAGGGCGCGCCCGCAGCGCCCGCCGCGCCGGCCGCGGCCCGGCCCGCCCCCGAGCGGGCGCGGCCCGAGAACGTCCTGCGCACCATCTGGGAGGGCTGGCGGTTCGCGGGCACCACCCCGCTGGTGCGCGGCGTGCTGCTGGGCATGCTCGGCGCCTTCGCGGCGGGCGGCGCGGTCGTGGGCGTGGCCCGCGTCTTCGTCGAGCGCCTCGGCGCCGGCAACGCCGGGTTCGGCGTGCTGTTCTGCGCGGTGTTCGCCGGCATGGCGCTGGGCATGCTCGCCGGTCCGCGCGTGCTGCGCGACTTCAGCCGGCGCCGCCTGTTCGGGCTGAGCATCGGCGTGTCCGGTGTCGCCCTGCTGTTCGCGGGCCTGATCCCGAACATGGTCCTGGCCGCCGTGCTGACCGCGGTCGTCGGCCTGGGCGCCGGCATCGCCTGGGTCATCGGCCTGACGCTCCTCGGCCAGGAGGTCGAGGACGACATGCGCGGCCGCACCTTCGCGTTCCTGCACGCCGCCGGCCGCGTGGTGCTGCTCGTGTCGGTCTCCGTCGCCCCGCTGGTGGCCGCGCTCATCGGCGACCACCGGCTGCGGCTGCGCGGCCTGACCTACGACGTCCTGGGCACCGGCATGGTCCTCGTGCTCGCCGCCCTGCTGGCCATCCTGGTGGCGTTCGTCGCCTACCGGCAGATGAGCGACCACCCCGACGTCCCGCTGTTCACCGAGCTGGTGGCGGCGCTGCGCGGCGTGCCCGTGGCCGCCGAGGCGGCCGAGGAGCGGCTGCCCGGCACCTTCATCGCCCTGGAGGGCGGCGAGGGCGCCGGCAAGTCGACCCAGGCGGGCCAGCTCGCGGTGTGGCTGCGCGAGGAGGGGTTCGAGGTCGTCACGACCCGCGAACCCGGCGCCACCAAGCTCGGCATGCGGCTGCGCGCCCTGCTGCTGGACAAGGAGAACACGGGCATGTCCAGCCGGGCCGAGACCCTGCTCTACGCGGCCGACCGCGCCGACCACGTCGGCTCGGTCATCCTGCCCGCGCTGCGCCGCGGCGCGATCGTCGTCACCGACCGCTACGTCGACTCCACCCTGGCCTACCAGGGCGCGGGCCGCGAGCTGCCGGTCGCCGAGATCGAGCGGGTCAACGCCTGGGCGACCGACGGGCTCACGCCCGACCTCACCGTGCTGCTCGACCTGCCGCCCGAGGACGGCCTCGCCCGCCTCGGCGGCGGCACGGACCGCATCGAGGCCGAGTCGGTCGAGTTCCACGGCCGGGTCCGCAAGGGCTTCCGGGAGCTGGCCGAGCGCGCGCCGGAGCGCTACCTGGTGCTGGACGCCCGCGAGCCGCAGGAGCGGATCCTCCGCGAGATCCAGCGCCGCGTCCGCCCGCTGCTGCCCGACCCCGTCCCCCAGGACGCCGAGGCCATCACCGGGATGATGCCGATCATCAAGGAGTAGCCACCGCGGCGGACGCCCCGGCACGCACCGCGCGTGCCGGGGCGTCCGCGTTCGGCGGAGGCGGGGCGCCGCGTCGGCGGGGCCTCCTATGCTGGGGGCGATGAGCGTCTTCGACGACCTGGTCGGCCAGGACACGGTGATCGAGCCCCTGCGCGCCGCCGCGCGCGCGGCCGCCGACGGCCTGGCGGGCGGCAGCAGCGGGGGCATGACCCACGCCTGGCTGTTCACCGGCCCGCCCGGGTCGGGCCGGGCCGAGGCCGCCCGCGCGTTCGCCGCCGCCCTCCAGTGCGCCGACGGCGGCTGCGGCCACTGCGACGCCTGCCACCAGGTGCTCGCCGGGACCCACGCCGACGTGCTCTACGTTCGGCCCAGCGGGCTCAGCTTCGGCGTCGACCGCACCCGCGACCTCGTGCTGCGCGCCGCGTCGCGGCCCACGGGCGGCCGATACCGCATCGTGCTGTTCGAGGACGCCGACCGCGCCACCGAGGCCGCGTCCAACGCCCTGCTCAAGGCGGTCGAGGAGCCCTCACCGCGCACCGTGTGGCTGCTGTGCACGCCCACCGCCGAGGACCTGCTGGTCACCATCCGCTCCCGCTGCCGCCTGGTCACCCTGCGCACCCCGCCCACCGCGGCGGTGGTCGACGCCCTGGTGCGGCGCGACGGCGTCGACCCGGACGCCGCGGCCGAGGCCGCCCGCGCGGCGGCCGGCCAGGTCGAGCGCGCCCGCCGGCTCGCCACCGACCCCGAGGCCCGCGAACGCCGCTCGGAGGTGCTGTCCATCCCGGCCCGCCTCGACGGCATCGGGGCCTGCGTTGCGGCCGCCGCCCGGCTGTACGAGCTGGCCGAGGCCGAGTCCAAGGCCACCACGGGCGCGCTCGACGAGCAGGAGCGGTCCGACCTCAAGGCCGCGTTCGGCGAGGGGTCCACCGGCAAGGGCGTGGCGAAGGCGGTGCGCGGCGCGGCGGGGGCGCTGAAGGACCTGGAGGAGCGGCAGAAGCGCCGGGCCACCCGGATCAAGCGCGACACCTACGACGTCGCCCTGCTCGATCTGGTGGCGTTCTACCGCGACGTCCTGGCGATCCAGCTGGGCGCCGGCGTGGAGCTGTCCACGGCCGCGCACCGGGCCGACCTGGACCGGGTGGCGCGCGCCTCCACCCCCCGGGCGACCCTGCGGCGCATCGACGCCATCATGGAGTGCCGGGCGCGGATCGCCGCGAACGTGCACCCGCAGATCGCGATGGAGGCCATGACCTCCGCCCTGCTCCTCGGTTAGACCGCGGGCGGGCGCGCCGGCCGCCGCTGCGTCTAGGGTGTCCCCGGACACGACGGCGGCACCGGGCGGTGCGGGACCAGGGCGGGCAGCGTGGGGTACAGGGCATGGGCGGGCGCCGCCGCGGCGGTGCTGATGGCGGCGGTCGGCTGCGCCCCGGGAGGCGGCGGCGACGGCGGCGGGTCCGCCCGCCCCGATCCGCTGGCGGACTTCCACGGCCAGGAGATCGCCTGGGAGCCGTGCGACGCCGGGTTCGAGTGCGGCACCTACGAGGTGCCGGTCGACTACGCCGACCCGGGAGGCGCGCGCCTGGAGATCGCGGTCAAGCGGCTGCCCGCCGACGGCGGCTCCCCCGAGGGCTCGCTGGTGGTCAACCCCGGCGGGCCGGGCGGGTCGGGCTACGACTACGCCGGCGCGGCGGCCAACGTCGTCAGTGAGGACGTCCGCGCCGCGTACGACGTCGTCGGGTTCGACCCGCGCGGGGTGGGCCGCAGCGCCCCGATCACCTGCCTGGACCGGGCGGGGCTGGACGCCTACCTCGGGGCGGAGTTCGCCAGCGAGGACGGCGACGCCGACGCCGCCGAACTCACCGACGAGGGGGTGCGCCAGGTCGAGGAGGCCAACCGGGGGTTCGTCGACGCCTGCTGGGCGGACCCGTCGGGCCTGGCCGGGCACCTGGGCACCGCCGACGTCGCCCGGGACCTCGACGTGCTGCGCGCGGTCCTCGGCGACGACCGGCTCACCTACCTCGGCAAGTCCTACGGCACCTACATCGGCGCCCAGTACGCCGACCAGTTCCCCGACCGGGTGCGGGCCCTGGTGCTCGACGGCGCGCTCGACCCCACCATGAACCAGTTGGAGATGAGCGTCCAGCAGGCGGCCGGGTTCGAGGTGGCGCTGCGCGCGTTCGCCGAGGACTGCCTGACACGCGCCGACTGCCCGCTCGGCGGGCCGGGTGACACCGTGGACGACGCGGTGGGGCGGCTGGCGGACCTGATGGCCGACGCGGCGCGCGAACCGCTGGCGAACGGGCTCGGCGACGGCCGCGAGGTCAACCGGGCGCGCGTGGAGATCGGCGTCCTGGCCGCCCTGTACAGCGAGGGCTACTGGCCGCAGGTGCGGTCGGCGCTGGCCGACGCGTTCGACGGCGACGGCACCGCGCTGCTGCGCCTCGGCGACGGCCTCTACGACCGCGACTCCGGCGCCGCCTACGTCAACTCCACGGCCGCGCTCATCGCGGTCAACTGCTCCGACCACCCCTCGCCGCGCGACGTCGACGCCTACGAGGAGGCGGCCGAGACGGCCGCCGAGGAGTCCCCGCTGTTCGGGCCGACCCTCGCCTGGGGGGCGCTGCCGTGCGCCTTCTGGCCGGAGGAGGCGGTCGCCGAACCGGAGCCGGTGGACGCCCGGGGGGCGGCGCCGATCCTGGTCGTGGGCACCACCCGCGACCCGGCCACCCCCTACGCGTGGTCGGAGGCGCTGGCCGGCCAGCTGGAGTCGGGCGTGCTGCTCACCCGCGAGGGCGACGGCCACACCGCGTACCGGACCGGGAACCCGTGCGTCGACGCGGCGGTCGACACCTACCTGCTGTCCGGCGAGGCCCCCGAGGACGGCACCGTCTGCGCCCCGTGACCGGTGCCCGCCGGGGCGCCGCCGGGCGTCCCGGACGGTCGGGGGACACGCTAGACTGGGCACCGCCTCGCGCCCGCGCGGGGCCGCGCCGCCTTAGCTCAGTCGGCAGAGCGATTCACTCGTAATGAATAGGTCGTCGGTTCGATTCCGACAGGCGGCTCCGGCCAGAACGCCACCCCCGCAGGGGGTGGCGTTCTGCGTTGGGGAGCCGACGAGGGGGCCGGCGACCTGTCCGGCGGGCCGGCCGCCGGACGGGCCGCGACCGGCGGCGCGGCCCCGGAGCGTACGGACCGGGGCCGCGCAGCGGGTGCGGTGCTATGGCCGGGGCAGCACGTCGGCCAGCTCCGGGAACGCCGCGAGGTAGCCGTCGAGCAGGGCCCGCGCGGTGCCCACCGAGTCGACCAGCGGGTGCCCGGCGAACGCGCGCAGCGCGTGCGTGCGCGACCCCGTGCGGACCGCCGCGATGACGTCGCGCTCGACCGCCTTGACCGCCTGCGCCAGCGCGGTCTGGTGGCCGTCCAGCGGCCCGGTCGCCAGCGGGCGCGCCCCCGACCCGTCGACCAGGCACGCGACCTCGACGACGGCGTCGGCGTCCAGACCGGGCAGTGCGCCGCGGTTGCGGACGTCCACGATGAGCCGCGCCGGGGTGTCGCGGGCGACCGCCCGCATCACCGCGAGCGCGATCTCCTCGTACCCGCCGCCGTCGAGGTCCTCGCCGGCCCGTTCGAACCCGCCGGCCGCCGCCCGGTTGTCGGCCATGTAGCTGCGTTCGCGGGCCAGCCGCGTGCGGTCCCACAGGTCGAACGCCGCCTCGGGGGCGCGGGCGGCGTCGCGGTAGAACTCCGCCTGCTGGCCGACCACCTGCTCGCCGCGCGTGCCGTCCGCCGCGGCGGCGGCCGCGGCCTGCTCGCGGGCCTCGCGGGCCGCGTAGTAGTAGTGCAGGTACTCGTTGGGCAGGGCGCCGATGGCGCGCAGCCAGTCGGCGCCGAACAGCCGGCCCTCCTCGAAGGACTCCACCGCCGCGGTGTCGGCCAGCAGCTCGGGCAGCCGGTCGCGGCCGTCCGCCCACAGGCCCCGCACCCAGCCCAGGTGGTTCAGCCCGGCGTAGTCGACGCGCACGGCGGCGGGATCGAGGCCGAGGGCGCGCGCGGCCCGGCGGCCCAGCCCGGTGGGCGAGTCGCAGATGCCGATGACCCGGTCGCCGAGCACGGCCGACATCGCCTCGGTCACCATCCCCGCCGGGTTGGTGAAGTTGACCACCCACGCCTCGGGCGCCCGCTCGGCGACCGCCTCGGCCACGCGCAGCGCCACCGGGACGGTGCGCAGCCCGTAGCTGATGCCGCCCGCGCCGACGGTCTCCTGGCCGAGGACGCCCGCCGCCAGCGCCACCCGCTCGTCGCGCACCCGCCCGGCCATGCCGCCCACGCGGATGGCGGAGAACACCATGCCGGCACCGTCGAGCGCCGCCGCGAGGTCGGTCTCGGCGCGCACCGCCAGCGGGGGTTCGCCGTGCCGGGCGCGGTGCGCGTCGCGCTGCCGGTCCAGGACCGCGCCGATGGCCGCGAGCCGCCCCGGGTCGGTGTCGTGCAGGACGACCTCGCGCACGACCGCGTCGCCGCCCACCGTGTCGGCCAGGAGCGCCCGGTGCACCAGCGGCACCCGGAACCCGCCCCCGCCCAGAATCGTCAACCGCAACTCCGCGTCCCCTTTCCGCCGGTGCCTGCGCGGGGTCCACCGTAGTGTGCGCAGGGTCGGCCCCGTGCACCGCGGGGCCGGGCGGAGCGGGCGCGCGGGGCCGCCGGGGTTGACGGCGTGCGTAGCCTGCACTGCATACCTTCGAGACTCGGGGCAGGGATCGCACATGGGGACCACGACGCGCACGGGCGGGACGCACATGGGAACGGGCCGCGAGGGGCGCGGCGACCTGGAGACGACGCCGCTGGTGGGGGAGCCGCGCGACGTCCTGGCGGGGGAGCGGCGGTCCGACGGCCCCGCCATCGACCTGGCGCTCAGCGGGACGGTGTTCTTCGACATCGTCCTCACCGGGCTGGCGTCGCCCCCGGCCTCGGGCACCGAGGTCGGCGCCGAGGGCATGGGGTCGTGCCCGGGCGGGGTGGCCAACCTCGCCGTCGCGGCGTCCCGCCTGGGGCTGCGCACGGCGGTCGCGGCGGCGTTCGGCGAGGACGTGTACGGGGAGTTCGCCTGGGAGACGCTGTCGGCGCAGGAGATGGTCGACCTGTCGGCGTCGCGGCGGGTCGCCGACTGGCACTCCCCGTTCACGGTGTCGCTGGCCTACCGGGGCGACCGCAGCATGGTCACCCACGAGCACCCGTCGCCCATCCCGCCGGAGGAGATGGCGCGCGCCCTGCCGCGGGCGCGGGCGGCGTTCGTCAGCCTGAGCGCCGACACCGATATCCCGGAGTGGGCGCGGCAGCAGGCGTGCGACGGGGCGCGGATCTTCGCCGACGTCGGGTGGGACGGCAGCCAGGAGTGGAGCGACGCCGTGCTGGCGCAGCTCGCCTGCTGCCACGCGTTCATGCCCAACGCGATCGAGGCGATGAGCTACACCCGCACCGGCAGCCCGGCGTCGGCGCTGTCGGCGCTGTCGGAGCACGTGCCGGTCGCGGTGGTCACCGACGGGCCCCGGGGGGCGCTGGCGGTCGACCAGACCACGGGCGAGAGCGCCGAGGTCGAGGGGCTGGTGGTGGACGCGGTCGACACCACGGGCGCGGGCGACGTGTTCGGCGCGGCGTTCATCGTCGGCACGCTGGCCGGGTGGCCGCTGGAGCAGCGGCTGCGGTTCGCCAACCTGTCGGCCTCGCTGTCGGTGCAGCACACCGGGGGGTCGCTCTCGGCTCCGGGCTGGGCCGACATCGCGGCGTGGTGGGGGAGCGTGCACGCGGGCCACGACGAGGCCGCCCGCACGCTCGCCCGCGACTACGGGTTCCTCACCGACCTGGTGCCGCTGCCGTGGCTGCCCACCGCGCAGCGGCGGGCCAGCGCCACCATCGGGCTGCGCTCCTGAGCGTCAGGCCCGCTGCCGCTGGAACCACCCCCACACGGCGGTGGCGACGAACAGCAGGGCGGCGATGGCGGCCAGCCAGAGCAGCCCCTTGACGACGACCCCGACCACCGCCAGGACGAGCCAGATCACCAGCAGCACCATGACGAGCTTCAGCATGCCGTTCCTCCTCGGGTCGGTGCGCGCGGACGCCGCGGCCACTACCCCCGGCCCCGCCGGGCATGCGGCGGCGGGGCCCGCACAACGCCGACGGGGCCCGTCCGCGGGTGGCGGACGGGCCCCATGGGCCGGGCGGAGGGCCCGGTCGGCCGGCTGGTCGGCGGTCGGCTGGTGGCCGGCCGGCTACCGGTCGGCCGGCTACTTGTCGGTCGGCGGCCGGGGGGTGGACGGCCGTGCGCCGTCGATCCCCTCGGTGGAGCCCCCGGCGTCGATGTCGGTCGCCCCCGCGGTCGCGGTGTCGCCGTCCTCGACGGCGGAGATCTCCAGCTGGAAGTCGCCGTCGTACTCCTGCGCGCCGCTGACGACCGCGGCCGTGACGATCTCGCGCGCCTTGTGGCCGCGCACGATCAGCGGGTCGCGCTGGAGGTCCTTGATCAGGGCCACGCAGAGCATCAGCATGACGATCGTCCAGGGCGCCGCCACCAGGATGGTGAGGTTCTGCAACCCGGTCAGCGCGCCGCCCTCGTCACCGTCGGGCCCCGCCGTGACGATGCCCACGGTGAGCATGATCGCGGCGACGGCGGCCATCAGCACGCCCCAGAACACGGTGATCCAGGTCTGCGGCTTGTTGGCGCCGCGCTGCGACAGGGTGCCCATGACGATCGACGCGGAGTCGGCGCCGGTGATGAAGAAGACCGCGACCAGCACGGCGACGACCACGCTCACGACGGTGGCGAAGGGGAACTCCGCCAGCATCCCGTAGAGGCTGGCCTCCTGGTTGTCGGGGTCGAAGAAGGTCGACCCGTTCAGGGTGAGGTCGATCGCGGTGCCGCCCATGATGGCGAACCACACCAGGCTGACCGCGGAGGGCACCAGGATGACGCCGGCCACGAACTGGCGGATGGTGCGGCCGCGGCTGATCTTGCCGATGAACATGCCCACGAAGGGCGTCCAGGAGATCCACCACGCCCAGTAGAAGACGGTCCACCCGGACAGGAAGTCGCGTGCCTCGGGCCCGCTGGCCTCGGTGCGGGCCGCCATGGTGAAGAAGTCCTGCAGGTAGGTCCCGAGGGTGGTGGGGACCATGTTGAGGATGTACACCGTGGGGCCGACGGCGAGCAGGAACACCAGCAGCAGCGCCGCCATCAGCATGTTGGCGTTGGACAGCCACTGGATGCCCTTGTCGATGCCCGAAACCGCGGACGCGACGAAGCAGATCATCAGCGCGACGATGATGCCGGTCAGCAGCCCGATGCTCAGGCCGCCGATGAGGCCGATCTGCTGGAACCCGCCCGCGATCTGCAGCGCGCCCAGGCCGAGCGAGCACGCCGACCCGAACAGGGTGGCGAAGATCGCCAGCACGTCGATCACGCGGCCGACCGGGCCGTCGGCGGCCTTGCGGCCGATGAGCGGGATGAACGCGGAGCTGATGAGCTGGCGGCGCCCCCGGCGGTAGGTGCCGTAGGCGATCGCCAGGCCCACCACCGCGTACATCGCCCAGGGGTGCAGCGACCAGTGGAACATGGTGGTGGCCATGGCGGTGGCCGCGGTCTGGGCGTCGCTGCCGCCGTCGGTCCCGGGGGGCGGGGTGAGCAGGTGCGACATCGGCTCGGAGACGCCGAAGAACATCAGGCCGATCCCCATGCCGGTGGCGAACAGCATGGAGATCCAGGAGATCGTCCGGTACTCGGGTGCCTCGTCGTCGCGGCCGAGGCGGATGTTGCCGTAGCGGCTGAAGGCCAGCCAGAGGGCGATGACGACGAACGCGGACGCGGCGAGCACGAACGCCCAGCCGCCGAAGTGGATGAGGCCGTTCAGCGCCGCCGAGGCGATGTCGCCGAGGCCGCTGGCCGACGAGACGCCCCAGATGAGGAAGGCCGCCGCAAGAGCGGCCGCGATGGCGAACACCACCCAGTCGGTGCGCGGCTTCGCCTTATCGGCGGCCGAGTGGTGCGGGGGCTCCCACAGCAGGTCCTCGGTGGTGTAGAGGTCGCCTGTGGTCGAGCCCTCGGGCTCGGCCCCGGATGCCCCCGGTTCGGCACCGGGAGGATGGGTCGAGGTGTTGTTGTCTGCCGCCACGATGATCGGCGCCCAGGGCGCCGCCTCCTCTCGCAGTGCGCGCCGGACCCACCGCTGTGGGCGCGGTGAGCCGTCGCTCGCGCGCGGCGGTGTCCAGCACGGGTGCCGTGGAACAGGCGGTACTTACCCCCCAGAAGACGTGCTGGACGCGTGGTTCGCCGCGCACCGGGCGGGTCCGGAGCGCGTGGTCGTTCCTCTTGGTACATAGTGCGCCGACCAGGTCGCACTCTGCCACGCGCCTCGCCCGGGAGCTGGACCCGGACGGACACCCGCTCCTGGTCATGGTGCCGGTCGCAACCGGCGGGGTGTCCGGCGATGCCCGCGGCCGTGTCCCGGATCGGCCGGGACACGGCTGCCCAGGGTAGTGGGTGAACGCGTGATTCGTGACGTTCGTCCTTAGACCAGTGCTGGACAGGGCCAATCTCCGTCGACCACGGTGCCGTGCCCGGGCCGCCGCCGGTCGAGCCACTCCTGGCGGCTGCGCGCGAACTCGCGCGCCCACGCCGCCTGGCGCTCGTGCAGGTCGGCGAGGTCGAGGGCGGCGAGTTCGGGGCGGCGCGCACCGATCTCGCGGGCGAGCTCCAGGCAGGCCGCCGCGTCGCCGTGGGCGGTGTGGGCGTCGGTGAGCCGCACCCCGTAGAACTCGCACATGGCGCCGAGGTTCCGCTTGCCGCGGCGGTAGGGGTCGGCGCCGCGGTCGATGACGAGGGGGTCGACGATCGTCGCGGGGGCGCCCGACAGGCGGTCCTCCAGGGTCTTCATGCCGTACCGCCGCAGCTCCTCGGCGAGGACGCACAGGTCGAAGGGGGCGTTGAAGATCACCAGGCCGCGGCCCGCCAGCAGGTGGCCGGCCAGGGCGTCGGCGATCTCCTCCAGGGCCTCCTCGGGGCGTACCCCCTCGGCGCGGGCGCGCTCGGTGGTGATGCCGTGGACGGCGACCGCGCCCTCGGGGATCTCGCGGTCGCCGGGGTGGACCAGCCAGGTGCGGGCGGAGCCGTCGGTGTCGACGAGGGCCGCCGACACCAGGAACGCCTCGCGGGGGTCGTTGGACGAGGTCTCGCAGTCGTAGCCGGCGAGGTCGCCGGTGTGCCAGCCGGCGTGGTCGCCGCGTGGCGGCGGTGCGGGCCGCGGCTCGTGTTCGGCGCAGTAGGTGCGCCACCGGCCGTCGCCCTTGAGGACGACCCCCGCCTCGGCGGCGACCGCGGCGCCACAATCGGTACAGGTTCCCGGATAGCGGTTCCGCATGGGCTTTCCCTGCCTCTCTGGGTCAGGGCAATGCTAACGGCGGGGTGGGACGGTCCACGGGCGAATCCGCCCGTCCCGCAGGCGTTCCGGCCGGGTACGGGGGCCGCCGGGGGCAAGTCGGACGCGGCGGGGGACATGAGCGGGGGGCACAGGGGTAGACAGCAGTCACGCGCGTCCGCCCCGGCGCGGACCGCGGCCCCGACAGCCCCGACGGCGTGGCCCCCGAGCCGCACCGGCCAAGGAGAAGGTGGAGACGAATGAGCCTCGACGAGGCGTCGCGCCAGCTCGAACTCGCCATCCACGACGCCCGGGTGGCGTTCGACTGCATCGCGCTGGACGAGCTGGACCGGGCGCACACCAGCGCCATCACCGCCAGAGCGGCCGTCGACGCCGCCGAGTACGCGATCCGGGTGGAGGTCGAGCGGCGGGCGGGCGAGAAGGACTCCGGCGCGGCCGGGGCGGCCCCGGAACCCCAGGAGGAACCGCGCGGCTGACACCCGGTCGGCGGAGTGGGGGCGCGGCACCGCACGGCGGTCGCCGCGCCGCCGCGCGTCGGGCGCCGTGCGCCGACCGTCCGCCGCGCGCACCGGGTGACCTGCGCGGACGCGGCCGCGACGACCGCGCACACCGCCCCCGTGATCGAACGTGTGTGCGATCCACCGGGTATGCTGAAGGCATGTCCGACCAGCAGTTGTCCCCGGACTGGCCGGCGAGCGTGCACCCGCCCGGGTCGGAGTCCTTCGAGCAGACCGCCGTGGTCTGGCTCTTCGACCACGTGCCCGCCGACTACCGGCTGCACGGGGTGCTGCGCCGCCATCCGGTCGCCCTCTCGCGGCTGGCCCGCCGCCACGTCGCGGCCGCGCTGGAGGGCGCGCGCGAGGGCTACCGCACCGCGCGCGTCGACCTGCGCGACCACCTGCCGCCGCACGCCGTCGACCAGGTCATGAACGCCTACCTGGAGGAGGGCCGGCGCACGGCCGCCCTGCTGCGGGGCGTCGCGGCCGTCGACGACGCCCTGCGCGACGCCGCGCGGCCCCCCGGCGCCGCCGGAGCGGGGGGGTGACCCCGCCGGCCCCCGCTCGCGCCCGCTCCCTAGGCCGTCACCCGTACCACCACGGCGGGCTCGGTGCCGGTGTTGATCAGCCGGTGCCCGCCGCCGGACCCCAGGACCCGGGTGCGCCCGTGCGCGAGGTCCTGGACCGCCAGCATCTCGCCGTCGGGGGCCACCGCCACCATGTGCGCGCGCCCCTGGGCCAGGCGCAGCACCGTCGGCCGGGGGCCGGCCGGCACCGAGGTGAACCCGTTGGGCTCCAGCACCACGGCGGTCACCCGCATGCGGCCGGAGGCCCCCCGGCGGGCGGCGCGCGGGGCGGCCTGCCAGTGCCCGGCGCGGCGCGGCCACAGACCGGGGCGGAGCATGGCGGCCGCCGCGGCGCGGGCGGCGGCGGCCAGCCGGCCCACCGTGGGGGCGGCGCGGCCGGCCAGATGGGCGTAGCCCGAGGGCTGCCCGGCCAGCACGATGTCGCCGATGCCGTCCGGCGACACCGGGGTCACGGGAGCCACGGGGGCGGTCCGGGGCGGCGCGGCCGGGCCCGGTGCGGTGCGGTGCGTAGCGGTGCGGTCGCCGATCGTGGCGGAGGCGAGGGCGGAAACGTCGTAGGTCACCTGGGGTGGTCCTTCACGGGAGCGGCCGCCGGGTACGCGGACACCGGGGCCGGGCTGCGGGTGGTCGGCACGTCCGGGCGCCGGGCCGGGGCGGCCCGCGCGGACGGGATTAGCGGGAGGCGGTCGGTGCCCCCGCCGCGGCGCCGCGCGCGATCGGCGCGCGGGCGGAGGGTGCGGTCAGCGGTGGGCGCGACACGGACACGGACACGGCGCACCGACCCCACGGCGAGCGGCCACGAGGGCGCTGCGAGCCATGCCGGGTCGAACACGGGTGCGCGGGTGCATACCGCCAAGCACACCAAGCCCAGGGCCGGGGTGTCAAGCCGGGGCGGTGCCATGGCGTGTCGTCCGCGTCACGTCGGCGCGGCCGCGCGGCTCCGGGCGCGGCGCCGACGGGACCACCTCGGCCGATCGCCCGAAACACGGGTATCCGTCCGGACCAAATTCCGGGAAAGTCATTGCGATGCCGCGCCGCGGGGTGATGGCATAAGAGGCTCCGACGCCGGGACCCCCGACAGGCCGACGGTCCGGCCGGACCAGCGGCCGCCGCGGCGGCGCGCCGACCACCCGTGCGCGGCGCACCGCGCCCGCGCCGCCGCGATCGTATCCGGCGGGACGCGCGCGCCGGCGGGCCCCGCCGCGCCGGACGAACCGCGCCCGCCCAGCGGGCCGTGCCGGAGGTGAGTGGTGGGCGACGGCGGACCGATCCGCTCCGGAGTACCCGGGACCCCCACCGCTGCCCAGGGCGCCCGCTGGACCCGGCTGGGCGTGCGCGCCGTCATCGCGCTGGCCGCCGGCACCATGGCCGCCGGGTTCGCCGACTGGCGGGCGGGCGTCCTCGTGGCGGCGCTGACCGCGCTCACCTACGTGCTGCTCGCCACGGTCACCCCGCGCCTGCCCGCGCGCGACCCCGCCACCGAGCGCTCCCTGCGCGCCCTCGAACGGCACGGCTACCGCGTCCTGCGCGCCGGCACGGCCCGCCGCCTCGTGGTGGGGCCGGCGGGCGCCTACCTGGTCGAGGCCCCCGCCCGGCCGCCCGCCATCACCGGGACCCCCGGAGGCTGGCGGATCGGCGGCGCCCCGGCCGACCGCGTGGCCGGCCGCCTGGCGGCCGCGGCGGCCCGGCTGGAGGAGGCGCTCGCCCCTGGCGGCGGCGGTCCGGCGGTGGTGCCCGTCGTGGTGGTGGCCGGGCGGCTGCCCGCTCCCGTGATGCGCTCGGGGCCGGCGGTGATCGCGCGGCCGCGCGCCGCCGCCCGCTACATCCTCGGCCGCCCCATGGCGTTCGACGCCGCCGACACCGCCGCCGTGGTCGCGGCCGCCCGCCCGCACCTCGGCTGACGTGCGCCTTGCCGGCCCGCCTGGTTTCCCGCACGGTCGACGGGGGATGACGCGGGGGCGGCGCGGTGGGGCCGGCCGGTCCGCACCCGGCGGCCGCGACACGCCGAAGGGCTCCGGAACCGCGCGCCCTCCGCGTGAATCGCGGCCGATTCGGCGAGATCGCGCGGGATGACCCTGAAAACCGTAAATTCGGGGAACATGACGGACCCGGACCTCGTCCATCTCCTGCGGTCGTCCCGCATCCACCCGACCGACGCCTGCGCGCGGCTCTACGACGCCCACGGCGCCGAGCTCTACCGCGCGTGCCGGGCGGCGCTCGGCGACCCCGACCTGGCGCGGGCCGCGCTGCGCGACACGCTCATCGCGGCGCGCGCGCACATCTTCCGGCTGCACGACCCCGCCCGGCTGCGCGAGTGGCTGCTCGCCCTCGCCGCCGCGGAGTGCGCCCGCAGGTCGGTCCGCCCGGCCGGCGGGCTCCCCGCTCCGCGCCGCGCCGCCGACGACGGCCCCCCGTACCGCCCCGGCGGCGCCCCCGAGGGGGCGGACGCGCTGAAGGTGCGGGTCCTGAGCGCGGTCGCCGAGTCCGACGCGTCGGGCTACCGCGAGCGCGTCGCCGCGCGCGTCCACGGGTTCGACCGCAGCGGGTTCCCCGTCGCACGGCCGCCGCGCGCCGCAGGGGACCCGCCGGTGGTGCGCATCATCCCGGGGGTGGCGGTGGTCGCGTGCATGGTGTTGCTGCTGGTCCTGGCGTGGTCGGCGTACCTGCACGCCACGTCGGACGCCGCGCCGCCGTGGCCGCCCGGCGGCGACCACTCCGAGGACCGGTGACCGGGCTCCGGCCCCGGCGGGGGAGGGGCCGCGCGCCCGGCCCGCCGGAACGCCGCTGCCCGGTGCCGGCCCCCGCGGGCCCGCACCGGGCAGCGGGAGCGGCCGGGTGTCGCGTCGTCCGGCGGTCTACTCGTCCACCTTGATGTGCGAGGTGTCGCCGTGCACGCCGGCCTCCTCGGCCCGCTTGACCGAGGCCACGACCTCCTGCTCGGCGTCGTGGCGGCCCACCCAGGTGGCGCCTTCGACCGACTTGCCGGGCTCCAGGTCCTTGTAGACGGTGAAGAAGTGCTCGATCTCCAGCCGCTCGAACTCGTTCACGTGGTGAATGTCACGGAGGTGCTCCATGCGCGGGTCGGTGGCGGGCACGCACAGCAGCTTGTCGTCGCCCCCCGCCTCGTCGCGCATGCGGAACATGCCGATGGCCCGGCAGCGGATCAGGCAGCCGGGGAACGTGGGGTGCTTGAGCAGCACGAGCGCGTCGAGCGGGTCGCCGTCGTCGCCGAGCGTGCCCTCGATGAACCCGTAGTCGGCGGGGTAGCTCGTCGAGGTGAACAGCATCCGGTCCAGACGGATTCGCCCCGACTCGTGATCCATCTCATACTTGTTACGCTCGCCCTTGGGGATCTCGATTGTGACGTCGAATTCCATGCTGTTCTCGGCTTCCCTTATGCGACTAGTGTCGCAACGTCGATTCCAGGTTGTCGCGCGGCTCAGGAAGGCAGGTGCCGGGGTGCGCCAGGTACGGGCCCGAGCTCTCCTCGCCTTGGCCGTCCTCAACATATTCGTGCTGGTGGCGGGTGTGGTCGCGCTGGACGTGACCGGGTCCCGCCCGCCGGCCGCCATGGCCTATCCTGTCGCCCTCGCCGAGGACGCGCCCGCCGGGGCGCCGCAGGATGCCGCCCGGGTCGACCCGGAGCGGCTCGCGGACAAGCTCGATGATCCCATGGCGGAGTCCGGCATCAGCGAGGGGCTCTCCGCTTACGTGGCCGACGGCATCACCGGCGACCCCCTGTTCGACCGCGACGCCGACGAGGTCCTCGTCCCCGCGTCCACCACGAAGATCGTCACCGCCGTCGCCGCGCTGCACGCCGCCGGCCCCGACGAGCGCGTCCACACCGACGCCGTGCTCGACGGCGACCGCGTGGTCCTGGTCGGCGGCGGCGACCCCACGCTCACCGCCGAGGTCGACCCCGACCGCTACCCGCGCGTGGCCACCCTGGAGGAGCTGGCCGAGGACACCGCCACCGCGCTCGCCGAGCAGGGCGTCACGTCCGTCTCCGTCGGCTACGACGACACCCTCTACCCCGGCTCCGACATGGCCCCCGGGTGGAAGCAGGGCTACGTCGACGAGGGCAGCGTCGCCCCGGTCCACGCCCTCATGCTCGACGGCGGCCGGGTGTACCCCGAGCAGAACTACAGCCAGCGCGTGGAGGACCCGCCCCAGGTGGCGGCCGACGCGTTCGCCGAGCAGCTGCGGGCGGCCGGCGTCGACGTCACCGGCGACCCCGAGCCCGCCGACGCGCCCGACGGTGCCGAACCCGTGGCGACCGTCGCCTCCGCGCCGTTCTCCGCCCTGGTCGAGATGATGATGATCGAGAGCGACAACAACATCGCCGAGGCCATGGCCCGCCAGGCCGCCATCGCCCGGGGCCTGGAGCCGTCGTTCGAGGGCGGCTCCGAGGCCGTCGAGTCCGTCCTCGCCGAACTCGGCGTCGAGGTGCGCGTGGACGACGGCAGCGGCCTGTCGGTGAACAACCGCATCACCGCGGCGTCCCTGGTCGAGGTGCTGCTGCTGGCCGCCGACCCCGACCGCCCGGACCTGTACTTCACGCTCAGCGGGCTGCCCACCGCGCACTTCACCGGCACGCTCACCGATCGGTACTCCGCGGGCAGCTCGGCCGCCGGGGCGGCCGGCCTGGTGCGCGCCAAGACCGGCACCCTCAACGGGGTGAGCACGCTCGCCGGCACCGTCTACGACGCCGACGGCCGGCTGCTGGTGTTCGCGTTCATGGCCAACAACCCGGCCGCCAGCGGCGGCGCGCTCGACGGCCTCGCCCAGGTGCTCGCCGACTGCGGCTGCTCCTGAACCGCCGGGCGCCGACCCCCGCTCCGGCTCCGGGCCGCCCCTGAGGAAACCCGGAAATCGCGTGCGGCCCCCCGTGATCCGCCGACGCAGTGGGTACGGTGAAAAGCGTGAGTCTGATCGACTGGGACATAGCCGTCAACACCGGAGTCCGCCTCGTGCGGCCCGGGCCGCAGGTGGACCTCGCCGACGCGCGCCAAGCCGTGGCGCAGCTCCGCGACCTCTCCGTCACGGCCCAGGGGCACGTCCGCGAATTCACCGGTATGCAACCCCTTGAACCGGCAGGACCAGCGGTCATCGTCGACCGTCCCGGCTGGATCAAGGCCAACGTCGACGGGTTCCGCGTCGTCCTGGAACCCATTCTCGACCGCCTCGCCGCCGACCGCCTGGGCAGCGGCGGCGCGGCCGGCACCCTCACCACAGCGGTGGGCTCGCGGGTGACCGGCGTGCAGCTGGGAGCGGTCCTCTCCTACCTCGCGGGGCGGGTGCTCGGCCAGTACGAGCTGTTCCTGCCGCCCGACCCCGACGGCACCGCGCCCACGGGCCGGCTGACCCTCGTGGCGCCCAACATCGTGCACGCCGAGCGCGAGCTCGACGTCGACCCGCGCGACTTCCGGCTGTGGGTCTGCCTGCACGAGGAGACCCACCGCACGCAGTTCACCTCGACCCCGTGGCTGCGCGACTACGTCCAAGGCCAGATGCAGGAGATGCTGCTGGCGTCCAACATGGACGCCTCCGCGTTCCTCGACCGCCTTCGCGCGGCCGGCGAGGCCGTCGCCGAGGTCATGCGCGGCGGCGAGGGCAACCTCATCTCCGCGTTCCAGAGCGAGGAGCAGAGCGAGATCCTCGACCGCATCACCGCCGTCATGTCCCTCGCCGAGGGCCACGGCGACTACGTGATGGACGCCGTAGGGCCCGAGGTCGTGCCCTCCGTCGCCGAGATCCGGCGCCGCTTCCAGCGCCGCCGCGAGGGCGCCAACCGGATCGACCGGATCATCCGCCAGCTCCTCGGCTTCGACCTGAAGATGAAGCAGTACGAGGAGGGCGCCGCGTTCGTGCGCGCGGTCGTCGCCCAGGTGGGCATGGCCGAGTTCAACCGGGTGTGGGAGTCGCCCGAGACCCTGCCCACCCTCGCCGAGATCCGCGACCCGCAGTCCTGGGTCTCCCGGGTCGTCAGCCCGCCCGCGCTGCCCGGCGCCGGCGCCGAGGCGCCCGCCGGCTGACCCCCGCGCGCGCCACCCGACCCCGAGCGGGGTCCGCCCGACGGCGGGCCCCGCTCGTGCGTGCCCGGCCCCCGGCCTGCGCGCGGGCACTACATTCGGAGGCATGACGGGCCCGCCGCCACCGGTCGCGGCCGCGCGGCGCGCCGTGCGGCGCGCGCTCGCCGGCCTGCCCGCGGGCGCCCTCGTCCTCGTCGCGTGCAGCGGCGGCGCCGACTCCCTCGCCCTCGCGGGCGCCACCGCGTTCGCCGCGCCCCGGTGCGGCCTGCGCGCCGGCGGCGTGACCGTCGACCACGGCCTGCAGGCCGGGTCGGCCGCCCGCGCCGCCGCCGTCGCCGACCGGCTCCGCGCCCTCGGGCTCGACCCCGTGACCGCGCCCGCCGTCGAGGTCGGCCGCTCGGGCGGCCCCGAGGGCGCCGCCCGCAGCGCCCGCTACGCCGCGCTCGACGCCGCGGCCGACCGGGCCGGCGCCGCCGCCGTGCTGCTCGGCCACACCCGCGACGACCAGGCCGAGACCGTGCTGCTGCGGCTGGCCCGCGGGTCCGGCGCCCGGTCGCTGGCCGGCATGGCCCCGGCCGTCGGCCGCTACCTGCGGCCCTTCCTCGGCCTGGACCGGGCGACCGTGCACGCCGCCTGCGCCGCCATGGGCCTCGACCCCTGGGACGACCCGCACAACGCCGACCCCGCCTACGCGCGCTCGCGGGTGCGCCACGGCGCCCTGCCCGCCCTGGAGCGCGACCTCGGCCCCGGGGTCGCCGCCGCCCTCGCCCGCACCGCCGACCTGCTGCGCGACGACGCCGACGCCCTCGACTCCTGGGCCGGGCGGGCCGCCCGCACGGCGGCGCGCGGCCCCGGCGGACTCGACGCCGCCGCCCTCGCCGACCTGCCGCGCGCGGTGCGCACCCGGGTGCTGCGGGGCGCGGCGCTGGCCGCCGGCTGCCCGGCGGGGGCGCTCACCGCCGGGCACGTCGCCGAACTCGACCGGCTGGTCGCGGACTGGCGCGGGCAGGGCGCGATCGACCTGCCCGGCGGGCGGCGCGCCCGGCGCGCGGAGGGCCGCGTCGTCTTCTCCGCGCCCCCGCCGCCGTGATCCCCGGCGCCCGACCGGCGGCCCGCCGGGGGCGGCCTGCGGCGTTCGCGCCGGTCCGCGCCGTGCCGGGGGACCGGGTGGCGGGTTGTGGACCTTTATCCTTGTTGCGTTGTGGTTTCCCACGAGTCGAGCAGCGAGGTCGGTAGAGCGTGGACGCGAAAGACATGGGCGACGACCTGGAGAAGATCCTGGTCACCGAGGAGCAGATCCGGGTCCGCAACCGGGAGCTCGCCGCCGAGATCGACGCCGACTACGCCGGGCGCGACCTGCTGCTCGTCGGGGTCCTCAAGGGGGCGGTCATGGTGATGGCCGACCTCGCCCGGGAGCTGCGCCACCCGTGCGCGATGGACTGGATGGCGGTGTCCTCCTACGGGGCGGGCACGACCTCCTCGGGCGTGGTGCGCATCCTCAAGGACCTGGACACCGACATCAAGGACCGCAACGTCCTGGTGGTCGAGGACGTCATCGACTCCGGGCTCACCCTGTCGTGGCTGGTCGGCAACCTGCGCTCGCGCGGCCCGGCGTCGGTGGAGATCTGCACCATGGTCCGCAAGGAGCTGGCGCTGGAGGTCGACCTCAACGTCCGCTACATCGGGTTCGACCTGCCCAACGAGTTCATCGTCGGCTACGGCCTGGACTACGCGGAGAAGTACCGGAACCTGCCGTTCATCGGCACCCTCGCCCCGCACGTGTACGGGTCGTAGGGGCGCCGCCCCGGCGGTGCGGTGCGCGATCGGCCCCGCCGCCGGGAACAACGCGGGCGTCCGCGCGCGTTGGTGTCGTGACGGGGCCGTGCCGACCGGGTGCTCCGAGGCGTGAGTGCACTCGGTCACGGCGGGGGTGTACCGTCGAATATCCCGGCATCACTGTAGGGAAAACGTGTCCGATAGGTCCCGCTTCCGGCGGCCATGAGGCTTCCCGGTGGGACGGTGGGGGCACACGGCGCAGTGCGCCGAGCCCGCCACCGGCCCCCGGTCGGGGACCTCGTGGATTCTCGGGGCAGGCCGCCTGGTCAGGAGGGACGGACCCAGCGGGGTTCCGTATCGATGAATCTCAAGCGCTTGTACCGCGGGCCGTGGCCATGGATCGTGGCCATCGGCCTCATGCTCTTCGTCTTCTTCCAGCTCACGAGCCTGGGTTCCGGCTCCGATCCGGAGAAGGTCGACACCTCGCGGGTCTTCGACCTGATCGCCGCCAACGAGGTCGACAACGCCCGGCTGATCGACAGGGACCAGCGGATCGAGCTGACCACGACCGACGGCGACGTCTACGAAGCCTACTGGGTCGGGGACCAGGGACAGCAGATCGCGGACCAGCTCCGCGACGTCCAGCAGCAGGACGACAGCAACCTCTCGTCATTCGACGTCGAGGTGCCGCAGGACAGCATGTTCGTGTCGCTGCTGTTCAGCTTCCTGCCGCTCATCATCATCATCGCCATCTTCCTGTTCGTCATGAACCAGATGCAGGGCGGCGGCTCCCGGGTGATGAACTTCGGCAAGTCCAAGGCCAAGCTCATCACCAAGGACACCCCGAAGAGCACCTTCGCCGACGTGGCCGGCGCCGAGGAGGCCATCGAGGAGTTGCAGGAGATCAAGGAGTTCCTGCAGAACCCGGCGAAGTTCCAATCCATGGGCGCGAAGATCCCCAAGGGCGTGCTGCTGTTCGGTCCGCCCGGCACCGGCAAGACCCTCCTGGCGCGCGCCGTCGCGGGCGAGGCCGGGGTGCCGTTCTACTCCATCTCCGGCTCCGACTTCGTCGAGATGTTCGTCGGTGTCGGCGCCTCCCGGGTCCGCGACCTCTTCGAGCAGGCCAAGGCCAACGCCCCCGCGATCATCTTCATCGACGAGATCGACGCCGTCGGCCGCCACCGCGGCGCCGGCATGGGCGGCGGCCACGACGAGCGCGAGCAGACCCTCAACCAGATGCTGGTCGAGATGGACGGGTTCGACGTCAAGGGCGGCGTCATCCTCATCGCCGCCACCAACCGGCCCGACATCCTCGACCCCGCGCTGCTGCGGCCGGGCCGCTTCGACCGCCAGATCGTGGTCGACCGCCCCGACATGGAGGGCCGCAAGGGCATCCTCCACGTGCACGCCAAGGGCAAGCCCATGGCCGCCGACGTCGACCTCGACGTGATCGCGCGCCGCACCTCCGGCATGACCGGCGCCGACCTCGCCAACGTCGTCAACGAGGGCGCGCTGCTGTCGGCGCGCGCCGGGCGCAACGAGATCGACCTCGCCACCCTGGAGGAGGCGATCGACCGCGTCATGGCGGGCCCCGAGCGCAAGACCCGGGTCATGGCCGACACCGAGAAGAAGGTCATCGCCTACCACGAGGGCGGCCACGCCCTGGTCGGGCACGCGCTGCCCAACGCCGACCCCGTGCACAAGATCACCATCCTGCCGCGCGGCCGGGCCCTGGGCTACACCATGTCGGTGCCGATGGAGGACAAGTTCCTCACCTCCCGTTCGGAGATGATGGACCAGCTCGCCATGATGCTGGGCGGGCGCGCGGCCGAGGAGCTGGTGTTCCACGAGCCCACCACGGGCGCGGCCAACGACATCGACAAGGCCACCAACCTGGCCCGCAACATGGTCACCGAGTACGGCATGAGCGAGCGGCTGGGCGCGCGCAAGTTCGGCAGCGGCAACACCGAGCCGTTCCTGGGCCGCGAGATGTCGCACGCCCGCGAGTACTCCGAGGAGATCGCCTCGCTCATCGACGAGGAGGTCCGCCGGCTGATCGAGTCCGCCCACGACGAGGCGTACGAGATCCTGGTCGAGTACCGCGACGTCCTCGACGACCTGGTGCTGCACCTGCTCGACAAGGAGACCCTCACCAAGGAGGAGGTGCTGGAGATCTTCGCGCCGATCAGCAAGCGGCCGGCGCGCGGCTCCTTCACCGGCTACGGCAAGCGCCAGCCCTCCACCCAGCCCCCGGTCAAGACGCCCAAGGAGCTGGCCCTGCTGGGCCCCAAGGACGTCGAGGAGCTGACCGGCGGCACCAACGGCCAGGGCGGCGGCTACAGCGGCGGCGAGGCGTGGAACGGCGAGTCCGGCCCCACCGCCTCGGGCGGCAACGGCACCGGCGAGCCCGGCACCGGCCCCGGGAGCCCGGCGTGACCCGGGGCGCCGGGGCCGCCGACGACGAGTTCCCCCTGGTCGTCCCGTCCGAGAAGGGCGTCGACCAGCCGCGCATCGAGAAGGCCGTCCGGGAGATCCTGCTCGCCATCGGCGAGGACCCCGACCGCGACGGCCTGCGCGACACCCCGGCGCGGGTGGCGCGCGCCTACGAGGAGCAGTTCGCCGGGCTGCGGCAGGAGCCCGGCGACGTCCTCACCACGGTGTTCGAGGCCGGGCACGAGGAGATGGTGCTGGTCAAGGACATCGAGCTGTACTCCACGTGCGAGCACCACCTGGTGCCGTTCTTCGGCAGCGCGCACGTCGGCTACATCCCGAACGCCAACGGCCAGATCACCGGGCTGTCCAAGCTGGCCCGGCTGGTCGACGTCTACGCGCGCCGACCGCAGGTGCAGGAGCGGTTGACCACGCAGGTCGCCGACGCCGTCATGGGCCACCTCGAACCGCGCGGCGTGATCGTCGTCATCGAGGCCGAGCACCTGTGCATGACCATGCGCGGGGTGCGCAAGCCGGGGGCCAAGACCGTCACCTCCGCGGTGCGCGGCGACTTCCGCAACCGCGACCGCACCCGGGCCGAGGCCATGGGGCTCATCCTCGCCCGCGACTGACCCCGCCCGGCGCGCCGCCCCACTCCGCTCCGCGGTGGGGGGCGGCG
>NZ_BCRK01000072.1 GCF_001552555.1 Nocardiopsis trehalosi NBRC 14201
CGGGCGCCCGCCGCACCGAACGGAGGTGGCGGAGGGCGGTCAGGGGACCGGCCGCAGCCGCGCGGACGGCGCGCGCCGCCAGGTGAGGGTGTAGGCGAGGCCGGTGCGGCCGTCGGTGAGCGGGCCCCAGGTGTCGGCGTAGGCGTCGACCAGGGCCAGGCCCCGGCCGCGCTCGGACAGCGGGGCGACCTGCTCGCGGGCGGGACGGGTGGCGGTGCGTCCGCCGTCTACGCATTCGACGGTGAGGGTGCCGGGGAGCAGGCAGGCGTGGACCTCGAACTTGCCGCCCCTGCCGGTGGCGGTGTGCCGGATGGCGTTCGTGGCGGCCTCCGACAGCAGCAGGACGGCCGCCGCCACCTGCCCGTCGGGGATGCGGTCGGTGCCGTGGGCGCACAGCACGGCGTTGAGCCAGACGCGCGCTTCCCGCACCTGCTCCACCCGCCCGGGGAAGACCTTGGAGTGCCGTATCTTCATCGTCCCCTCCGGCACCTACACATTGGGCATCGACCGCCGCAAAGACGATTCACACGGTCGACATAGGGACGAACCCTCCTGCGCGCATTCACATGACTGCCTTTCATCCAGGAAATCGATTGGTCACCGATATCCATGAACACAGGGTCGCGCTACGCCGCCGGCCCCGCCATAAGCTCTACGCATCTCAAGCAAATTTGAGAACCTGTAGCACCCTGAAGCGCCGTGGGGCATTCTTGAGAGATGCAGGATGAATCATTTTCTGCTTGGAAGCCGTGGGGGGCGGAACTCCGCCGCCTGCGCCATAGGTCCGGCCTTACACAAGATGACGTAGCGCGGCGCGCCCACATCAGCCGACCACAGGTCGGCGCACTGGAGAACGCCACAAGAAGCCCAAAAGCGCACCATGCGGATGCTCTGGACGAGGCTCTCGCTACAAACGGAGAGCTTCGGAAACTCTGGGCAGAGATATCGGACAGCAGTGGCGCGCCCTCGTGGTATCGAGATGTTCTCGCACTGGAACGCCGCTCTCGGGACATCGAGGAGTACCACTCGATTCTCATCCCGGGACTTCTACAGATCCCCGGATACGCCCGTACGCTGATCCACGCCCGTCAGGTGGGCGTGCCGACGGAGCGCATAGATCAGGCCGTCAAAGCCAGATGCGCACGCTTGCCCGCCCTGCCCGGTGTACGGCTGTGGTTCGTCGTCGATGAGGTGGTGATCAACCGGATTGTTGGAGATGAGACCATCATGGCTGAGCAACTTCAACACGTGATGGAGCTGGCCAAGGCAGGCACGATCAGGTTCCAGGTGATACCCGGTACGCTGCGTCGCCATCCGGGACTATGCAGTCCATTCCGCATCTTCGACACCGCGAACGACGGCATGGTCGTACGGATGGACCACACTTACGGTGGATCGACCTACCGGGACGCCGAACAGGTGTCGTACATGCGGAGCCTCTTCGGTGCCCTCCAGGCCGAGGCTCTGTCCCCTTCACAAACCGAGGACTTGATGGCACGGACGGTGGAAGGTCTGCGATGAGAAAGTGGCACACATCGAGCTACAGCGATGGTGGAGGCGGTGAGTGCGTCGAGGTGGCCGAAGGCCCCCTCACTCTCGTGCGCGACACCCGGAACCGGGAACTCGGGCATCTCGTCTTCCCCGCCGAGGCGTGGAGCGCCTTTCTCGGCGGGGTGAAGGCCGAACCCGCCGACGGGTGAACGCCGCGGGGCCCCGGTCCGTTCGGACCGGGGCCCCGCGGGTGCCCCTGGCCGGGCCGTCAGCTCACAGCGCGCGGAAGAAGGCGCGGATGTCGGCCACGAGCAGGTCGGGGGCGTCGTGGGCGGCGTAGTGGCTGCCCGTGTCGTAGACGTTCCACGACACGATGTTTTCGTGGTCGCGGTCGGCCAGGGGGCGGACCGACTGGAAGTCGTAGGCGAAGTTCGCCAGCCCCAGCGGCACCGTCGTGGGCTCGGTGGGGTGTTCGGCGTGCGCGTCCTCGTAGTAGAACCGCATGGACGACGCCGAGGTCCGGGTCAGCCAGTACAGGGTGACGTTGTCGAGGATGTAGTCGCGGCTCACCGCCGTCCCGAAGAGCTGCCCGCTCCACGCGAGCTGCCCCACCGGCGAGTCCGCGAGGGCGTGCGCGAGGGTCTGCGGCGCCGTCGACTGCAGGTGGTTGAACGCGTTCTTCGCCATGAACTCCTGCATGAACGCCACCCGGGCCAGGTCGGCCTCGTCCAGGCGGGCCAGTTCGTCGGGGTCGCCCGAGGGGAACGAGAAGACCTGCGTGACGTGCACACCGGTCACGTTCTCGGGGGCGGCGCGCCCCATCTCGGGGGCGATGAACGCCCCGCCGTCGTTGCCGTGGGCACCGTAGCGCTCGTAGCCCAGCCGGTTCATCAGCTTGTTGTAGGCGCGGGCGGTGCGGTACCGGTTCCAGCCCTTCTCGGTCGTGGGGCCGGAGAACCCCACTCCGGGGGTCGACGGGATGACCAGGTGGAACGCGTCGGCCGGGTCGCCGCCGTGGGAGCGCGGGTCGGTGAGGGGGCCGATGACGTCGAGGTACTCGACCACCGACATCGGCCAGCCGTGGCTCAGCAGCAGCGGGGTGGCGTCCGGCTCGGGCGAGCGGACGTGCAGGAAGTGGATGTTCTGCCCGTCGATCTCGGTGGTGAACTGCGGGTGGGTGTTGAGCCGGTCCTCCAATGCCCGCCAGTCGTAGCCGTCCACCCAGTACGCGGCGAGGTCCCGGACGTAGTCGGCGGTGACCCCGTACGCGTCGCCGGCACCGGGCAGCTCGCCGGTGTAGCGGGTGTTCCGGACCCGGTGGAGGAGGTCGTCCAGGTCGGCCTGCGGAACCTCGGCGCGGAAGGGGCGGATCTCGCTGCTGTTCTTCATGTCTCCGACCCTAGAGATTCTTTAGGCAGATTCCGTTCCTATTGGGATGCCGGGTCATGACGGCCGATGTGTCGCTTCCACCCGGCCCGCGACCTGCGGGGATGCGGCGGTCATGCCCCATGCGCCGCGACCGGCGCTGCGGGCGGTCGTACGACTCGCCAGAATCGGGGCATGCGGTGGGTATGGGTGGGCGGGTCGGCCGCCGTCGCGTGCGCGGGCATGGCGGCGGTGCTGTACGTGTCGGATCTGGAGACGCTGTCGTGGGTCGCCGGTGCCGGTTCCTTCGTCGCCGCCGTCCCCTCCCTGGTGCTCGCGCTGGTTCTGGCCCGAGCGCCGGCACCGGTCACGCCGCCCGACGCCCCGGACACCGCACCGCCTCCCCGCGTCCTTCGAACGGCCACGGAGGCGGCCGCGCCGGAGTGGACCGGAGGGGCGGTGCGGGTGGCCGAGGCCGACCCGTACACGCTCGGTGTCCACCGCTCCCGCCAGGGCGCGCGGGGGCCGGAGCTGCCGCCCTACACCGCTCGCGACGCCGACGCCGCCCTGGAGCAGGCGCTCACCCAGACCGCCGAGGGCGGCGGGGCGGTGCTGGTGGAGGGCGACTCCACCGCCGGGAAGTCCCGCGCCCTGCTGCACGCCCTCACCCGCACCCTGCCCGACCGTGCGCTGTTCGCCCCCGCCCCCGGTGAGGACCTGTCCGAGTTGGCCGCGCGTCTGGCCGCCGACCCCGTCCCGGAGGGGGCGGTGGTGTGGCTGGACGACCTGCACCGCTTCCTCGGCCTGGGCGAACACGGCCTCACCGAGCCGGTTCTGGCGGTCCTGGCGCGGTCGGGGGCGGTGGTCGCGGCCACTCTGCGCACCGAGTTCGCCGACCACTACGCAAGCTCCGGGACGTCCGCCTCCGGGTCGGCGCGCGCCGACGGCGAGCGGGAGGCCGGCGCCGCGCTGCTGCGGCGCTTCACCCGCCTGCAACTGGACCGCGTGTGGAGCCCGGCGGAGGTGGAGCGGGCCGCCGAATCCGGTGACGGACTACTGGCCGAGGCCGCCGCCCACCACGGCGAGCACGGCATCGCCGAGTACCTCGCGGCAGGTCCGCACCTGCTGCGGCGCTGGCGCGCCGCGTGGCGCTCCACCGCCCGAGGCGGCCACCCCCGCGGCCACGCGCTGGTCGCCGCCGCCGTCGACCTGGCCCGCACCGGCCTGCTCACCGCCCCCGATGCCGCCCTGCTGGAGAACACCCATCCGGTCTACCTGGACGGGGCGGCCGTACTGCGCCCCGAACCCTTCGACCAGGCGCTGGAATGGGCGTGCGAACCGGACCTGGGGGCCAGCGGGCTGCTGGTGGCCGCCGACATCGAAGGACGGCGCTGGCGGGCCTTCGACTACCTGATCGCGGCCACCGCCTCCCCCATCCCCCCGGCCGTCTGGCAGGCCGCCCTGGACCACGCCGACGGCGACGACGAGCGCATCGGCATCGCCGTCAACGCCGACGAGGCCGGGCACCGCGAACCAGCCGTGGCCGTCATCGCCCCGCTCGCCGACGCCGGCCACCCCCGCGCGATGCACAACATGGGCTACATCGCCCACGACGAAGGCCGCTCCGAGGAGGCGGAGCGGTGGTTCCGGCGCGCCGCCGACGTCGGGTATGCCATCGCCCTCCGCAATCTGGGCGTGCTGTTGACCGGGCGGGGCGAAGTGGAGGAGGCCGAGGAGGCGTACCGGCGCGCCGCCGACGCCGGGAACACCGACGCCCTGAACAACCTGGGCGTGCTGCTGACCGAGCGGGGCGAAGTGGAGGAGGCCGAGGAGGCGTACCGGCGCGCCGCCGACGCCGGGGACACCAGCGCCCCGCGCAACCTCGGCCTGCTGCTCGCGGAGCAGGGCCGCGTGGAGGAGGCCGAGGAGGCGTACCGGCGCGCCGCCGACGCCGGGAACACCGACGCCCTGATCAACCTCGGCCTGCTGACGGCGCGACAGGACCGGGCGGAGGAGGCGGAGGCGTTCTACCACCGCGCCGCCGACGCCGGGAACACCGACGCCCTTCGCTATCTGGGCGTGCTCTACGAGGAGCAGGGCCGCACGCGGGAGGCCGAGGACGCCTACCGCGGGGCCGCCGACACGGGGAACACCGTCGCCCTGCGCAACCTCGGTCTGCTGATGGCCGGACAAGGCCGGGCGGAGGAGGCGGAACGGGTCTACCAGGAGGCCGTCGATGCCGGAGACGCCGGCGCCATGAACAACCTGGGCGTGCTGCTCGCGGAGCAGGGCCGCATGGAGGAGGCCGAGACGGCGTACCGGCGCGCCGCCGACGCCGGAAACGCCGACGCCCTGCGCAACCTCGGCCTGCTGTTCGAGGATCAGGACCGCATGGGGGAAGCCGAAGAGGCGTACCGGCGCGCCGCCGACGGCGGGAACAACGTCGCCCTGATCAACCTGGGCCTGATGCTCGAAGAGCAGGGCCGCGCGGAGGAGGCCGAGACGGCGTACCGGCGCGCCGCCGACACTGGGGACACCGATGCCCTGATCACCCTCGGCCTGCTGATGGCCGGGCAGGGGCGGCCCGAGACGCGGAACGGGCCTGCCGCGCGGCCGCCGACGCCGGGAACGGCGTCGCCCTGACCGACCTGGCGCGCTGCTCGAAGGCCAGGGGCGGTACGCGAACCGCATTCGCCCTCGGCGGCAGCATCGGGGCGAATCCTGCAAGCGTTTGCATGTGCGCGGGGACCGGCTCGGCGCCTACCCTTCCCGCAGTCCCGCTCCGGAGCAGGCCGGAACGGGCGGGCGCAGGGAAGGGTGGGCGATGACCGTACTGGTGACCGGGGCGACCGGGAACGTGGGGCGGCGGGTGGTGGCCGGGCTCGCGGCGGCCGGGGTGCCCGTGCGGGCCATGGCGCGGCGGCCGGAGGCGGCCGCGCCGCCGCCCGGGGTGCGGGTGGTCGCGGGCGACTTCACCCGGCCGGAGACGTGGGCGGCGGCGCTCGACGGGGTCGCGGCCGTCTACCTTTACCCGTTCTCCTACCTGACCGGGCCCGCCGGGGAGGCCTTCGCCGAGCGGGCGGCGGCGGCCGGTGTGCGGCGGTTCGTCGTCCACTCCGCGATCGCGGCCGGGTTCGACGGCACCGACGACCCGGCCGACCCCGCCATCGGCCCGCTCCGCCGGCACCTGGCCGAGGAGCGGGACGCCCACCGCGCCGCCGAACTGCTGGTGGAGGCCACCGACCGGGAGTGGACGCACCTGCGGCCGGGCCTGCTGGCCGCGAACGCGCTGGGGTGGGCCGGGGAGGTCCGCGCCACCGGGGCGGTGCGGCTGCCCTACCCGGACGCCGGGAACGCCGTCGTGCACGAGGCCGACATCGCCGACGTCGCGGTGGCGGCACTCACCACCGACGACCACGTGGGCGCGGTGTACGAGCTGACCGGGCCGGAGCGGGTCACCCAGGCCGAGCAGGTGGCGGCGATCGGCGCCGCCATCGGCCGCGACCTGGCGGTGGTGGCGGAGGACCCCGACGCCACCCGCGCGCGCTGGTCCGCCGAGACGGGCCTGGGCCGCGACCTGGTGGACGGGCTGGTGGCGGTCCAGGCGGCGTCGGTGGCGCCGCCCGGCCTGGTGCCGCCCACCGGGACGGTGGAGCGGCTGACGGGCCGGCCGGCCCGGTCGTTCGCCGCGTGGGCGCGCGACCACGCCGCCGACTTCCGCTGAGGACGCGCGGGGCGGCGCCGGTGCGGGCCCCGCCGGCACCGGCGCCGCCCGGCGGCTCATCCCTCTTCGGCCTCGCAATAGGCGCGGTAGTCGACGGCCGACATCAGGGTGTCGGCGTGGCCGGGGTCGTCGGCGGCGATCTCGACCAGCCAGCCGTCGCCGTAGGGGTCGGTGTTGCACAGCTCCGGGTCCTCGACGACGGCCGTGTTGGCGGCGGTGACCTCACCCGTCACCGGCGCGTAGACCTCGGCCACCGCCTTGACGGACTCGACCGACCCGAACGCCTCGGACGCCTCCAGGCGGTCGCCCACGGCGGGCAGTTCGAGGAACACGATGTCGCCGAGCTGGCGGGTGGCGAACTCGGTGAGGCCGACCGCCACCCGCCCCTTGCCGAGGTCCCTCACCCATTCGTGGTCGCTGGTGTAGCGCAGGTCCTCCGGAATGTTCGTCACCCTGCCACCCTTCCTCTCCTACCGCGACGGCGTGACTCCACAGAGTCAACCAGTGCGGCCGCCGCCGCGCGGGCGGAACGCGCGGATCGGCGCCCCGGCCGCAAGCGGCCACCACCCCGGCGGGTGGGTCAGGAGCGGGCGCGCGACCACCAGGCGGTGCCCGCCGCCGCCACCGAGGCGACGAGCACCGCGGAGGCCAGGGCCGCGAGGAGGGCGGCGTTCGCCTCGGGGCCGGGCGCGTCGGCGACGCCGGTGACGGCGGCCTGGGCCGGCGACCCGGCGGCGACCAGCGCGGCCACGGCGAGGATGCCGGTCGCGGGGATGGCGATGCCGGGGCGGCGCTCCAGCGGGGTGGTGCACGCGGCGCCGATCGCCACCCCGACGAGGACGCAGGCCACCCCGGCGGCCAGCCCGGCCGCGAGCATGGTGCCCCAGCCGGCGGCGGTGGCCAGGGCGGGGTCGGCGAAGCCGACGGTGGCGCCCGCGGCGCCGATGCCGAGCACGGCGAGCCCGGTGCCGACCAGGGCCGCCGCCGCGATGGACGCGAGGTGCACGCGCACCGGGCCGCGGGCGGCGACCAGGACGGCGCGCGAGGCGTCGGGTTCGGCGAGCAGGACGACGCGGGCGGTCCACGCCGAGGCGGGGACGAGCGCCATGCAGTTGTAGGCGATGACCTCGGCGAAGGGCTGGCCCGGGGTGCTGCCGATCGCGACGATGGCCGCCCACAGCAGGAACGGGGGCAGCCAGCGCGCCGACCGGAACAGCAGGCCGAGGCGGTAGGCGGTCAGGGCGGGCATCAGCGGTCTCCTTCGCGCGGGGCGGGGGCGGCGGGCACGCCGGGGGCGTCCGCCCCGGGGCGGGACACCGAGCGGATGTGCAGGGGGTGCGGGGCGTCGAGCAGGGCGCGCAGGACGGCGTCGGAGTGGCGGGCGTCGGTGGTGACGCGGACCGTGCCGGGGGCGGGGGTGTCGACGCGGGGCGCGCCGGGGAGCCCGGTGGGCGCCCCCGCGCCGCGGGGGTCGTCGGCCTCGATGAGCACGGCGGGGGCGGCGGCGGGGTCCGGGGCGGCGGTCGCGGCGGGGTGGAGGCGGCCGTCGTCCAGCCGGTAGGCGGCGGTGGTCCGGCCGGCCAGGCGGGCGGGGTCGTGGTCGATGAAGACGACGCGGGCGCCGCGCCGGGCGGCGTCGAGCGCCGCGCCGTCCAGGAGGGCGCGGGAGGCGCCGTCGAGGCCGGTCCACGCCTCGTCCAGGACGAGGAGGCCGGGGTCGGCGAGGAGCGCCTGGGCGACGGCGACCTTCTGCGAGGTGCCCTTGGACAGGCGGCGCAGCGGGACGTGGGCGTGGTCGGCGAGGCCGAGGTGGCCGATCCACCGGTCCGCGCGGCGCGCGGCGTCGGCCCGGGACAGACCGTGGACGCGGCCCATGTGCCGGAGGTAGCGGGCGGCGGAGAACGGCAGGTCGGGCGGGAACCGCTCGGGCACGTACCCGGTGGCGGGGCGGCCGGTGACGCGCCCGGTGGTGGGGCGGGTGATCCCGGCGAGGACCCGGAGCAGGGTGGACTTGCCGCGCCCGTTGACGCCCTCGATCCGGACGACCGAGGAGGGCGGGAGGTCGAGGTCGACCCCGCGCAGGACCCACGGGCCGGACCGGTCGTAGCGCTTGCCCACATTCGCCATCAGCATGCCGCCGATTGTGCCGGACGGCGGGCCCCGATGTCTTGCCTCCGGCCGCAAACCGAATATGGTTCGGTCAAGGACGCGAGTACCGGACCCCTCCAGGAGGACACCGTGGCTGAGGCATTCATCGTCGGGGCGGTTCGCACCCCGGTCGGGACGAGGAAGGGCGCGCTCGCGGGCGTCCACCCCGCCGACCTGGGCGCCCACGTCCTGAAGGAGGTCGTGCAGCGCACCGGGGTCGACCCGGCGGCCGTCGAGGACGTCATCATGGGCTGCGTGAGCCAGGTGGGCCCCCAGGCGCTCGACCTCGCCCGCACGGCGTGGCTGTCGGCCGGGCTGCCCGAGACCACGGCCGGGGTGACCATCGACCGGCAGTGCGGCTCCTCGCAGCAGGCCGTGCACTTCGCCGCCCAGGGCGTCATGTCGGGCACCCAGGACATCGTGGTGGCCTCCGGCGTGGAGAACATGGGCATGGTGCCGATGGGCTCCAACGTCAAGTTCGCGCTGGACGAGGGCCTGCCGCTGTTCGGCGAGGGCTGGGTCGAGCGCTACGGCACGCAGGAGATCTCCCAGTTCCGCGGCGCCCAGCTGATGGCCGAGAAGTGGGGCCTGTCGCGCGAGGACCTGGAGCGCTACGCCCTGGAGAGCCACCGGCGGGCGGCGGCCGCCCGCGACGCCGGGTACTTCACCAAGGAGACCGCCCCGCTGGCGGGCGTCGACCGCGACGAGGGCGTGCGCCCCGACACCACCCTGGAGAAGATGGCCGAGCTGAAGCCGCTCCGCGACGGGTGGGCGATCACCGCGGCCGTCGCCAGCCAGATCTCGGTCGGCGCCGGGGCCGTGATGGTCGCCTCCGAGCGGGCCGTCGAGCGGCACGGGCTCACCCCGCTGGCGCGCATCGTCCAGCTCTCCCTGGTGGGCGACGACCCGGTGTACATGCTGACCGCGCCGATCCCGGCCACCCGCGTCGCGCTGGAGAAGGCGGGGCTCGGCATCGGCGACATCGACGTCACCGAGATCAACGAGGCGTTCGCGCCGGTGCCGCTCGCCTGGATCCAGGAGCTGGGGGCCGACCCGGCGACGGTCAACCCCAACGGCGGCGCGATCGCCCTCGGCCACCCGCTCGGCGCGACCGGCGCCGTGCTGATGACCAAGCTGGTCCACGAACTCCACCGCACCGGCGGCCGCTACGGCCTCCAGACCATGTGCGAGGGCGGCGGCCAGGCCAACGTCACCATCATCGAACGGGTCTGACCCGGCGCGGGCGGGGCTGAGGACACCCCGGCGCCCTCAGCCCTCGCGGACGTCGGCGGTGCGGCGGGGGTCGTCGGCCAGGATGCGTTCGGCGAACCACCGGGCCTGCCGGTCGGCGGGGCGGTCGGGGGCGGTGGTCAGCCGGTACCCGTAGAGGCCCGGCCCGCCGCCCGCGCCCTCGCGGAACCACACGTCGACCCCCTCGGTGTCGGCGACCTCCTCGGGGAGGTCGGGTTCGGCCCGCCGGGGGGAGACGTCCAGGAGGACGCAGTCCCACCGCTCGAACCACCCGCTCTCGGTGAGGGTGCGCTCCAGGAGCCGCGCGATGGTGTCGACCGGTCCCTCCCAGCTGTGGTCGGCGGCCGCACGGGCGAGTTCGGCGTCGTACCGGGCGGCGTCGAAGTGGACGGCCGGGGGGACGGCGGTGCCGCCGCTGGTGTTCTCCCAGGAGTCCCAGACGACCCGGTCGCCCGCGCGCCGCAGGGTGACGTACAGGGCGCCGCAGCACCCGGCCGTGCAGACCGGTTCGGTGATCATGACGCGGCGGGGTTCCTCGGCCGCCGCCAGCGGCCAGGTCGCGGGCGGGCCCGCCCAGTGGCGGCGGCTCGGCGCCAGCCCTTCGGGGTGGACCTCCTGGAGCACGTCGACCCCGTCGATGAGCGGCCGTACCTCGGCCCAGGGGTCGGCCGCCCAGTCGTCGGGGATGCGGTGCCGCAGGGTCAGGACACTGATCGCCGGCCGCTCACTCATCCCCCCATGCTCCCCCGCCCCCGCCCCACCGGCCATCCCTTTTCCGCCGACGGCCGCCGCGGGCGACCCGCCGCGCCCCGCCCCCGGGGCCGCCGGCCGTGCGGGGGCGTATGCCGGGTGGCGTATGTGGCGCCGGGGCCGCCTCCCTGGCGTGGGGCCACCTGATGACCGGCAGCGGGCCGCGCGCGGCGCCCCGTAGGACCGGTCCGGTGGCCGCCGCGCGGCGGACGGCATACCCCGCCCGGCGGCCCCGCCGCTCGGCGGTCAGTCGGCGGCGATCGTGGCCATCGCGGCCGCCGGGTAGCGGTCGCCCGCCGCCGCACCCGGCGGGAACAGCCGGTCCAGCTCCGCGGCCTGGGCCTCCGTCAGCCGCAGGTCGGCGGCCGCCAGGTTCTCGGCGGCCCGCTCCGGGGAGCGGGTGCCGGGGATGGGCACCACGTCGGCGCCGCGCGCCAGCAGCCAGGCGAGGGCGACCTGCGGCGGCGTCGCCCCGATCTCGGCGGCGAGGGCGGCGGCGCCGCGCACCAGCTCCCGGTTGTGCGCGAAGTCGCCGCCCTGCCAGCGGGGGAAGCCGCGGCGCCCGTCGCCCTCGGCCAGGTCGTCCGGCGAGGAGAGCGCACCGGCGAGGAACCCCCGGCCCAGCGGGCTGGAGGCCACGAACCCGACCCCGAGTTCGCGGGCGGTGGGCAGGATCTCGGCCTCGACCCCCCGCTCCCACAGCGAGTACTCCGTCTGGAGCACCGCCACCGGATGCGCGGCGTGGGCGCGGCGCAGAGTCCTCGGGCCGACCTCGGACAGGCCGACGCCGCCGACCTTGCCCGCCGCCGCCAGGTCCCCGATCGCGCCGACGCTCTCCTCCACGGGCACGTCGGGGTCGACCCGCCCCAGGACGAAGAGGTCGATGCGCTCGGTGCCGAGCGCGGCGAGGGCGGCGTCGCAGGCCCGCCGCAGGTCGTCGGGGCGGCCGGAGTGGACGGCGCCGGAGGGCGGCCGCCACCGCAGACCGGTCTTCACCGACAGCACGGCCTCGCCGGTGCGCCCGGCGAGCGCCCGGCCGAGGGCGGCGTTGAGGACGTTGGGTTCGGTCCCGTAGAAGTCGGCGGTGTCGATGAGGACCGGGCCGGCGTCGAGGACGCGGTGGACGGCGGGCGCGAGGGCGTCGAGGTCGGCGGGGCCGTAGGCGCCGGCGAAGGGCATGATGCCGAATCCGACGGGGGACACGGCGAATCCGGCGAGGTCGCGCAGCGAACGCGGGGGTGGGGTCATGCGGCTCAGCGTGGCCGGGCCACGGGGCCGCCGCCAGGGTCGGTGGAACGGGGGTCCGGCGGTCCCTGGCTCGGCGGTCCGGAGGGGTCCATGCTGGGCGGGTGGATCGCACCGAGTTCTCCCGGTTCGTCCGGGCCCGCCGCGAAGCCCTGCGCCCCGGCGACCTCCACCTGCCGACCGGCACCCGCCGCCGCACCCCGGGCCTGCGCCGGGAGGAGGTGGCCGCGCTCGCGGGCATCTCCGTCGACTACTACACGCGGCTGGAGCAGGCGCGCGGCCCGCGCCCCTCGCGCCAGGTCCTCGGCGCCCTGGCGCGGGCCCTGCTGCTGGGCGCGGCGGAGACCGGCCACCTGTTCCGACTGGCCGACGAGGCGCCCCCGCTGGACGCCCCGGAGCGGACGGTGTCACCGGGTGTCCTGCGGCTGCTGGACCGCCTGGACGCGACCCCGGGCATGGTCCTGGACGCGTTCGGCGACGTGCTCGCCTGGAACCCGGTCGCGGCCGCGCTGGCGATCGACTTCGGCCGGGTGCCCGAGCGCGAGCGGAACCTGGCGTGGCTGTTCTTCTGCACGGCCGACGGCCGGTCCCGGATCGACCCCGCCGCCGCCCCCGGCGCGGCCGGCGCCCACGTCGCGGGGCTGCGCGGCGCCGCGGCCCGCTACCCCGGCCACCCGCGGCTGCGCGAACTCCTGGGCATGCTGCGGGACGGCAGCCGGTGGTTCGCGGACCTGTGGGAGCGCAACGACGTCGCCGCGCCCCGCCCGGCCCGGAAGCGGTTCCAGCACCCGTTGGTGGGGGCGCTCGTCCTGGACTGCGAGATCCTGGAGCTGCCCGAGCGGGGTCAGCGGGTCGTCCTCCACTCGGCCGAGCCCGGCACCCCCTCCCACGAGGCGCTGCGCCTCCTCCGCGTCATCGGAACCGAGGACTTCACCGCCGACGCGGTCTGAGGCGCCGCCGGCCGAGCGCGGAGCGGGGCGGCGGGACACGGGTGCGGCCGGGCCCCGGGTGGGGTCCGGCCGCGGTGGTCCGCTGCGGATCAGGGTCTCCGGTCCGGGTGGCGGACCGGCCCCGGGGTCAGGTCAGCGGTTCCCCGGGTGGCGGAGGGCGTCCGCGCGGACGGTGGTGCCGGCACGGGCCGGTTCGTCCCGGTCAGGCGGTAGCCGGGCGGGTGGGGGGACGCGGTGTCCGTGTCGTCGCCACGGCGGCGACGGCTCGATCATCGACGCGGAGGCCGCTCTCACCAGGTGCGATGCGCGGGTGCTGGGCAGGGAACGACCGCGAGTCGGGCACCGCGTGACCAACCCGGAGGGGGTCGGCGCGAGCGCGGCGGGACCGGCGGATGAGCGCGCGGCGCGCGCGGCGGTCCGTCCCCCATCCCCGTCAGCGCCCGGTCGGACGCGCGCGGGCGGGTGCGTCCGGGTGGCCACGCCGGCGGGCCGGGTCCAGCCGTCAGCGCGTCCGGCCGTCGGCGGGGCCGGCGAGGAGGGCGGCGTCGTGGTCGTCGCCGAGGGTCTCCTTGGAGAGCCGGTGCAGCAGCGCGACGAGGTCGGGGTGGCGCTCGGGCGAGTAGTCGCGCATGAGGGCGCGCAGGGCGGCCTCCTGGGCGTCGAACAGGCGGCGGGCGACGTCGGTGCCGGCGGCGGTGAGCGTCCAGTCGCCGGGGCCGCCGGTGAGCATGCCGGTGCGCATCAGCTCGCCGTGGACGGGGTCGAGCCGCTCCTCGGGGACGCGCGCCAGTTCGGCGAGCCGGTCGCCGGGGATGGGCCCGGACACGGCGAGGTGGGTGGCCACCCAGCAGGCGGCCGGGGACAGGTCGACCCCGGCGGCCGCCGACAGGCGGGTGTAGACGTGCAGCGCGCCTTCGTGCCCGAAGAGGCGGTAGATGGAGCGCTCGACCATGGCGAGGGTGGCGCGGGAGGCCGGGACGGGTGCGATGGACGCGTCGAGGTCGTCGGAGCCGATGGTGGTGCGCAGCGGGATCTGCTTGAGGAACAGCGCGAACACGAACCCGGCCGCCGCGACGGGGGTGGCGGCGAGGAACACCGTGTCGACGGCGCCGGAGTAGGACTCCAGGAACGCGCGGGCGGCCTCCGGCGGGAGCCGGTCGAGCAGGCCGGGGTTGTTCTGGAGCTGCTCGGGGCGCACGCCCGGCGGCAGGTCGAGGCCGTCGGCGCGCGCGGCGATGTCGGCGCTGAGGTGCCCGGCGAACACCGCGCCGAAGATCGACGTGCCCACGGAGCCGCCGATGGACCGGAAGAACGTGGCGGCGGAGGTGGCGGCGCCGAGGTCGCGGTAGTCGGCGGCGTTCTGCACGACGACCACGACGACCTGCATGGTCAGCCCCAGCCCGGAGCCGAGGAGGAAGAAGTACACGCTCATCACGGCGAACGGGGTGTCGGGGTCGAGCGTGGACAGCAGCAGCAGCGCCACCGTGACCAGGGCGGTGCCGACGATCGGGTACGCCTTGTAGTGCCCGGTGCGGCTGACGAGCTGGCCGGAGCCGATCGAGCACAGCAGCATGCCGAGGACCATGGGCAGCATGTGCAGGCCGGAGGCCGTCGCCGAGTACCCGTGCACGATCTGCAGGAACAGCGGCAGGTAGGCCATCGCGCCCATCATGGCGAAGCCGACCGCGAAGCTGACGAGCATGCCGACGACGATGACCCGGTTGCGGAACAGCGTGAGCGGCAGCACGGGGTCGGCGGCGCGGCGGGCGCTGACCCACCACAGGGCGGCCAGGACGACGGCGGCCCCCGCGAGCGCGGCGATCTGCGGCGACACCCAGTCGTAGGTGGTCCCGCCCCACGAGGTGACGAGCACCAGGCAGACCGACGCGGCGGCGATGAGGGTGATGCCGGCGTAGTCGACGGTCTGCCGGTCGCGCCCCGATGTGCGGGGCAGCACCAGCAGGAGGGTGGCGAAGGCGATCACGCCCAGCGGGACGTTGACGTAGAAGACCCACCGCCAGGAGAGGTTGTCCACGATGAACCCGCCGATGAGCGGCCCGGCCACGCTGGCGACCCCGAACACCGCGCCGAACAGCCCCTGGTAGCGGCCGCGGTCGCGGGGCGGGACGACGTCGCCGATGACCGCCTGGGCGAGGACCATGAGCCCGCCGCCGCCGATGCCCTGGACGGCGCGGTAGGCGATGAGGGTGCCGAAGGTCGACGCGGTCCCGCACAGCGCGGACCCGGCGAGGAACAGCACGAGGCAGGTCAGCAGGACCCACTTGCGGCCGAACTGGTCGCCGAGCTTGCCCCACAGCGGGGTGGTGGCGGTGACGGCGAGCAGGTAGGAGGTGACGACCCAGGAGATGTGGCTCAGCCCGCCGAGTTCGGAGGCGATGCGCGGCATGGCGGTGGAGACCACGGTCTGGTTGAGCGCGGCGACGAGGACGGCGAGCAGCAGGGCGCCGATGATGACGAGGACGTGCGGCTCGTCCCGGCCGGCGGCGTGCCTGGCCATGGGCGCCTCCTCCCCGTCCCCGGTCGGTGCCCGCTCCCGCGCTGCCGGGCACTCGTTGCAGCAGCGTAGGCGGGGGGCGGGTGGGGTTCCGGAGGGCCGCGCTGGCCGGTCCGGCACTTTACAGAAGTTTCACCCGTGCCGAACCGAACGCTATTCGGTTACGGTGGTCCCCACAGATCCGCCCCGCTCGCGGTCCCCGGCGGGAGGCGGCGCGAGAGAAGGAGTCGTCCATGCAGCGGGAGCTCTTCGAGACCGACCACGACCTGTACCGCGAGTCGGTCGCCGCGTTCCTCAAGCGCGAGGTCGTGCCGCACCACGACGCGTGGGAGAAGGAGGGGATCGTCCCCCGCGAGGTGTGGGCCAGAGCGGGGGAGGCCGGGCTGCTGGGGCTGGGGGTCCCGGAGGACCTGGGCGGGTCGGGCACCGACGACTTCCGGTTCAACGCGGTCGTCGGCGAGGAGATCTGCCGCGTCCGGGCGAGCGGCCTCGGGTTCACCCTCCAGAACGACGTGATCGCACCGTACCTCGTCGGCCTCACCACCGAGGAGCAGAAACGCCGCTGGCTGCCCCGGTTCGCCTCCGGCGAGCTGATCACCGCCATCGCCATGACCGAGCCGGGCGCCGGCAGCGACCTCCAGGGCATCCGCACCACCGCGGTCCGCGACGGCGGCGACTACGTCCTCAACGGGCAGAAGACGTTCATCACCAACGGCATCAACGCCGACCTGGTGATCGTGGTCGCCCGCACCGACCCCGACGCGGGCGCGCGCGGGATCTCGCTGATCGCGGTCGAGCGGGGCACCCCCGGATTCGAGCGCGGCCGCAACCTGGACAAGATCGGCCTCAAGGCCCAGGACACCGCCGAGCTGTTCTTCAGCGACGCCCGGGTGCCCGCCGAGAACGTCCTCGGCGAGCCCGGCCAGGGGTTCGTGCACCTCATGACGAACCTGCCGCAGGAGCGGCTGTCGATCGCGGTGGCGGCGGTGGCCGGGGCCGAGTACATGTTCGCCGAGACGGTGGCCTACTGCCGGGACCGCACGGCGTTCGGCCGGCCGATCGGCAGGTTCCAGAACACCCGGTTCGCGCTGGCCGAGATGGCCACCGAGATCGACATCGCCCGCACCTACGTGGACCGGGCGATCGTGCTGCTCAACCGGGGCGACCTGAGCGTGGAGGACGCCGCCAAGGCCAAGTGGTGGACGACCGAGCTGTGCAACCGGGTGATGGACCGGTGCTTGCAGCTGCACGGCGGGTATGGGTACATGATGGAGTACCCCGTGGCGAAGGCGTGGCAGGACGCGCGTATCCAGTCGATCTTCGGTGGCACCACCGAGATCATGAAGGAGATCGTGGGCCGCTCGCTGGGCCTGTAGCCACACCCCCGACGGGAACGGCGAAAGGGTCTCACCTTATGAGCGGCGCCTGGGACGGCCTGATCGTCCTCGGCCTGCTGGTCCTGCTCCTGGTGCTGGGCGTGCGTCGGCTGCGGCCGCGCGTGCACATCCCCTGGACGACCGGCGGCATCGTGGTCTTCTTCATCTTCATCGTGCTCATGCTGTGGGCGTGGTCCAACCGGTGAACCCGGCGCCCGGCCCCCTCGTCCGCGAGGGGGCCGCGGCGCGCCCGGCGGGCGTCACTCGCCCTTGAGCGGTACCTCGAACCACACGGCCTTGCCGTCGGGGGTGGGGCGCGACCCCCACCGGGTGGCGAGCTGGTCGACCAGGTAGAGGCCGCGGCCGCCCTCGTCGTCGGCGCCGGCGCTGCGGATGCGCGGCAGCCGCAGGTCGTTGTCGAAGACCTCGACCCACACCGACGACGCGCCCCGCCGCAGCCGGAGCAGGAACTCGGTGCCGGTGACGGGTTCGGGCTCCTGGCCGGCCTCTTCGAGCAGGTCCGACCAGTCCTCGTCGAAGTCGTCGGCGCCGCCGAGCCCCCCGGTGTCGAAGGAGACCGCGGAGTCCTTGACGCCCTCGGGGGTGAACTCGCGCCGCACGGGGTGCGGGGTGGCGTGGATGACCACGTTCGTGACGATCTCGGACACCAGCAGGCAGGCGAGTTCGGCCTGGTCGCGGTCCATGCCCCAGTTCTTGAACGTGCTGGCGGCGAGGTGGCGGGCCTCGCCCACGGTGGGGGCCTCGGCGACGAAGAAGCCCTCCTCCATGGCGAGTTCGCCGGGGTGGGCGCGCACGACGAGCAGCGCGGTGTCGTCGTCGATCTCGCCGGGCACGGCGGTGACCGCGGCCTCGGCGATCTGCTCGACGTCCTTGTCGGCGACCTCGCGGACGCGCGCGAACAGCCGCTGGAGGGAGCGTTCGATGTCGACGGCGCCGCCGAGCGGGCGGCGGTCGACCAGGCCGTCGGTGTAGAGCAGGAGGGTGGCGCCGGGCGGCAGGGTGACGTCGGCCTGGTGGTAGATGGCGTCGTCCGAGGGGACGCCCTTGATGCGGACGCCGAGCAGGGTGTCGGAGACCTCCAGGGCGAGTTCCTCGACGTCGCCGTCGTGGATGAGCAGCGGCGCCTGGTGCCCGGCGTTGGCGTAGGAGAGCTCGTGCGACCAGGCGTCGTACACCAGGTAGAGGCAGCTCACGCTCGGCACCCACATGCCGCCCTCGCCGTCGGGGCGGCCGAGGCGGCGCACCCATTCGTCGAGTTCGCGGAGGATGTCGGCGGGTTCGCGGTCGGCCTGGGCGAACGCGCGCAGCGCGGCGCGGAGCTGGCCCATGACGGCCGCGGCGTGCGGGCCGCGCCCCTCGACGTCGCCCACGACGATGCCCACCCGGCCCGCCGACAGCGGGATGACGTCGTAGAAGTCGCCGCCGACCTGGGTCTGGATGCCGTGCCCGTGGGTCTCGAGCGGCTTGGCGGGGACGTAGCGGTGGGCGATGGACAGGCCGTCGAACTGCGGGAACGAGCTGGGCAGCAGGCTGTTCTGGAAGGCGAGGGCGGTGCTGCGCTCCTCCTCGAACAGCCGGGCGTTGTCGATGGCCAGCGCGACCCGGGACGCGATGGCGCCGACGAGGTCGCGGTCGAACCCGCTGTAGTGGGTCTTCTGCCGGGGGGTGAGCCGGGACAGCGCGAGGGTGAGCACGCCCAGCAGCTCGCCGCGGGCGCGCAGCGGCGCGGCGATGGCCGAGCTGAGCCCGACCTGCTCGGAGACGCGGGCTGAGCGCTCACTGGGGGCGTTGTCGGCGTAGGCGTAGTCGCTGACCAGGACGGTCTCGACGCGGCGCATGGCGGTGTACACGAAGTGCCGGTCGGGGTAGCGGACCTCCTCGCCGACGTCGAACCAGGTGCCCGGAGGCGGGGTCCACCCCTCGGAGTGCACGGAGATGCGGCGCACCAGGCGCTCGTGGTCGAAGAGGTCGATGAAGCAGTGGTCGGCGAACTGCGGCACGAGGATCTCGGCGACGGCCCGCATGGTGGAGTCGAGCTCCAGCGAGCCGGCGAGGCGGTCGCCGACGCGTTCGAGGAGGCCGTACTGCTCCTCGACCCGGCCGCTGCGCATGGCCTCGTTGGCGAACATGACGATGCCGTCGACGGCGCCGGAGGCGTCCTTGAGCGGGACGGCCTGGGCGCGGACGTGGATCCACGCGGCGTCGCCGCGGATGACCGCGAACGTGCCCTCCCAGGTGCCGCCGCGCAGGACGCGGCGGGCGAGCTGGGCGGCGTGCTCGCGGTCGGACTCGTGGATGCCGAGGTCGAGCAGCGACATGCCGGTGTGGTCGCTGCCGTCGGCGAAGCCGAACAGTTCGCGGGCGAAGGAGTTCCAGTAGCGGAGGTGGCTGAACCGGTCGGCCACGACGACGGCGATCTGCGCCTGCTCGACGACGTCGGCCCCGGTCAGGGCGTCGTCGTCGTAGAAGGCTTCCCCCCACCGCTTCATACAGCCGCCACCTTGCCGTCATGGACCGAGGTCATGACGCCGACCCGCAGGATCCGATTCGCCCCCGCGCGGCGGGACCGGTGGCACCGGCCCGCGCGCGCCATGGGCAGAGCATAGCCCGACCCGGGGCGTATCCGCAGAGTAAAGCGGCATTATGCCGAGTCCGCAAAACGCCGGACCGCCCCATGGCCGGATCAGGGCTTGGCGACGAAAATATGGCTCGCGATCTGCCGGGACAGTTCGCCGGGCTCGCCATCCTTGCCGCTACCACCAATCACCTGGACGCCGTCGTCGCTCGCGAGGAGTGTCACATCCTGCTCCGGTTGTACCCCTGCCCGCTTGAGCGCGAGCATCACATCGACGTCGCTCTGCAGCTGCTCGCTGATGCGCCGGACGGTGACCGTGGTCGCGGTGCCGTTGGCGACCTCGATCATCGGCACGATGGAGTCGTCGGAGAACGGCTCGGGGGCGTAGTCGTCGAGGCCGAGTTCGTCGAGCCCGGGGATCGGGTTGCCGTGGGGGCAGACGGAGGGCGCGTTGAGCAGCCGGACCAGGCGCTCCTCGACGGCCTCGGAGATGACGTGCTCCCAGCGGCACGCCTCGACGTGCACGTCCTCCCAGGGCAGGCCGATGACGTCGACCAGCAGGCGTTCGGCGAGCCGGTGCTTGCGCATGACGTGCGTGGCGAGCCGGCGGCCCTCGCCGGTCATGACGAGGTGGCGGTCGTTCTCGACCCGCAGGAGGCCGTCGCGCTCCATGCGGGCGACGGTCTGGCTGACGGTGGGACCGCTCTGCTGAAGGCGCTCGGCGATGCGCGCCCGGAGCGGTACGATCCCCTCTTCCTCCAGCTCGAAGATCGTGCGGAGGTACATCTCCGTGGTGTCGATAAGCCCGTGTGCGGTCAAGGCTCCCCCTCCCCTCGTGGGCCCGCTGAGAGTGTCAACGGCAGGACCCTCAACACTGGCCAGCGGCGCGCGATTCCCGGGGGGCCGGCGGGCGGGAGGTGCCGGACCGGGCGGCGCGCGCTGGCCGCGGGAGCGGCCACCGATGGCCTTCATCATAGCGCGGCGACCGACACCCCACTTCCGCGCAATGTGGCGTGTGACACATCCCTCCCGCCGACCCGAAAAGTGGGGCGCACGGGTGCTCTCAGGGGGCGAGGCGGTCGATCCGCCACTCCCCCGCCTCCGGTCCGCCCGCGACCAGTACGTACTGGAACCGGTCGTGCATGCGGTCGGTGCGGCCCTGCCAGAACTCCACCTCGGCGGGCACGACCCGAAACCCGCCCCAATAGGGCGGGCGCGGGATCTCCTCCCCCTCGGGCCACAGCGCCGCGTACCGGGCGTACAGCCCGTCCAGGTCCTCCCGCCCGGAGACGGGCGACGACTGCCGCTCGCTCGCCCACGCGCCCAGGCGCGACCCGCGCGGCCGGGTGCGGAAGTAGGCGTCGTTCTCGGCGTCGGTGAGGCGCTCCACCCGGCCCGCGACCAGCACCTGGCGGCGCAGCGGGTGCCACGGGAACACCACCGACGCCGACGGCCGCTCGGCCAGCGCGCGCCCCTTGCGGGAGCGGTAGTTGGTGAAGAAGCGCAGCCCGGAGCGGTCGTAGCCCTTCAGCAGCACGGTGCGCGCCCGGGGCACCCCGGAGGGTTCGACCGTGGCGAGCACCATCGCGTTCGGCTCGGCCAGCCCCGAGGCGCGCGCGTCGGCGAACCAGGCGTGGAACTGGTCCATGGGGTGCGCGGCCAGGTCGGCGCGGGAAAGGGGCGCGCCTTCGTAGGGTTCGCGCAGCTCAGCCGGGTCACAGGGGTTCACAGTCGTGCATCCTCACACGTTCCCCCGGGGCGCGCCACCCGCCGGGCGACCGGTGCCCGCGGCGGCCCCGGGGGCGGGGCCGCCGTCCGCCGCCGGTCAGGGGCGGCAGTTGGACTCGGGGAGGTCGCCGCGCTGGCGCGGGGTGATCCACCCGCACGCCCCGACCACGTGCTGGCGCTCCTCCGGGCCGGCGAGCGCGAGCTGGATCAGCTTGTCGTCGTACCAGTGGCCGTCGCCCTCGGAGAAGGAGATGAGCCCGCTGACCCCGACCACCCCGGCGGTCGCCCGGATCTCCGCCTCCAGGCTGGCGGGGGCGCCCCACCGGTCGCTGTCGCCGTACTGCTCGGCCTGCGCGTCGCCGATGGCCTCGGCGACGACGGTGAGCGTGTCGTGGCCGATGGCGGCGTGCGCGGCCGACGGGCGGTCCCCGGCCTGCTCCTCGTCCAGGTCGAGGTCGGCGGAGAGGTCGTCCAGCTCGGCGTAGAACCCGCGCTCGTCCAGCCCGCCGGTGAGGCCCCACGTGCCGCTCGCGGCCAGCGGGGTGTAGTAGACGGGGTGGGCGTCGGTGTACCTGCCGAGGTCGCGCACGTGGTCGGTGACGTACTTGGCGATGTCGTCGGAGCCGAGGACGGCGACGCCCTCGGCGCACGCCCCCTCGCTCTGGAGCCGTCCGTAGAAGTGCCGGAAGTCGTCGGAGCGCCCGGCGAAGTAGACCAGCTCCGGCGGGTCGGCGCAGACCTCGGCGACGGCGTCGCGCAGGGAGGTGGCGGCGTCGGCGTCGTAGGGGACGACGCCCTCGGCCGGGTCGCCGCCCGCCAGCCGGGCGAACTCGGCCATGAAGGTCGCCGCGAGGTCCATGCCGTAGGTCTCGCCCGCGGAGTCGTCGGCGATCGCCATGGCCGTCGCCGCGGGCTCCAGGCCGCGCCGGACGCCCTCGTCGTCGGTGCGCTCGGCCCCGTAGAACGCCCAGTAGGCGGCCTGGCGGGCGATGCGGGTGTTGGAGGGCGCGATGGGGAAGAAGAACGGGCTGGGCCGGCCGTCGACCTCGGCGACGGCGTCGTAGGTGGCGGTGCTGCCGATCATGGGGATGCCGGCGCGGGTGAACTCCCGGATGGCGGCGGTGTTGGCCTCCACGCTGGTGCCGAAGCCGACGGCGGCGAGCAGCGTGTCGTCGTCGCGGGCGTGCGCGGTGACCCGGCGGGCCGCGTCGACCGCCGCCGACCACCGGGGTCCGGCGTTCACCAGCATGAGCCGGATCTGCGGGAAGGACGTGCCGCCGTCGGACTCGGCGTTGTGCGCGGCCTGGCGGATGGCCAGCCCGGCGAGTTCGCCGTGCACCCCGGCCAGGCGGTCGCGGTCGGCCTCGGCGTCGGCGACCGACAACTCGCCGACGTAGGCCACGGTGACGTGGGGCTTGTCGGACTTGGCGACGTCGGCGTTCTGCTCGGCGATGCGGTCCTGCACCGACTCCAGCCGGTCGTCGAAGGCGAAGGAGCCGTAGGTCCAGCCGACGCAGTGCTCCCCTTGGCGGAAGACGCCGTCGACCGGGGTGAGCGCGCCCTTGGCGACGCACGGGTTGACGGCGCGCGCGACGACGGGGCCCGCCACCAGCACCAGGACCAGTCCCACCGCCGTGCCGACGGCCACGCCCGCGAGGGCGTTCACGGCGAGGGCCGCCCCGCTGCGGACGCGGGGCGGCGGCGCCTCCTGTGCCGGCGCGGACGGGGGGCCGAGGCCGGACGCGTCCAGGGCGATGGCCCGGCGCACCCCCAGCCGGCCGGCCGCGTGCCGGGCGCGCCGCCACACCTGGACCGCGCGCGGCGCCTCCCCGCTGTCCTCCCCGTGCGCCTCGTCCGGCCCGTCGGTCCCGTCGGCGGCGACAGCGGCGGCCGCCCACCCCTCGGGGTCGAGCGGGGGCGGCAGCGCCGCAGGGCCCTCCCGGGTTCCGACGCGGACGATGAGCAGCGGGTCGGGCAGGCGCCGGTCGAAGCGCTCCCGCTCGATGCGCCGGACGAGGGCGCGGCCGGTGGCGTCGGCGTCGCCGCGCAGGACGAGGACCGGCCGCTCCGAGCGGTGGCGGCGGGGCAGCCACCGGTGCTCCCACCGGGTGCTGCCGTAGGCGGCGTCGAGATCGTCGAGGAACGCGTTGACGGCGACGCGGGCGATCGCGTCGGCGGCGCGGGCCGCGTCCTCCCCCTCGGCGGCGTCGGCGGCCTCCCCCGCGTGCCGGGCCAAGTGGTAGGCGTTGATGGCGCCGATACCGAGGTCGCGGTGGGTCGGCTGGTCGGGGGCGTTGGGGTCGAAGGGCGTGCCGCCGGCGGCGTCCGGCGGGCAGAACTCGCGCAGGTAGCGGTGCCGACCCAGCCAGGCGAACCGCCGCCAGGGCAGGAAGAGGGCGGCGAACAGGGAGACGTTGAAGGCGGCGAGGACCACGGTCACGCCGTAGGTCACCGCGGTGTTGAAGGCGGTGAGCGACCCGACCAGGAAGGACGGGGCGCCGACGGTGACCACGGCGGCCATGACGAACGACAGCGGCGTGATCAGCCGGTTGTCGATCCACCCGAACAGCCCGGACTCGGCGAAGAACCCGACGAACCGCGCCCACGCCTGGAGGACGTCGGTGGCGGTGTCGCGCAGCCGCCGCCCGGTGGCCGTCGCCGCCGGCCGGGGGTCGCCCCCGGTGCGCAGGTCGTCCATGACGAGGACCTCGGTCCGCCGCCCCCGCGCCAGGGTGCGCAGGCCGCCGGTCTCGCCGCCCTCCTCGGTGGGCAGGCGGTTGTGGACGCGCCGCACGCTGACCCGGTCGGTGAGGAGCAGCAGCGATTCGACGCGGCGCAGCCGGAGCGGCCGGGGGTCGCGCCACCACCACGCGGGCCTGCGGCGCCACCACGGGCCGGCCGCGCCGCCCTCGGGGCCGTCCGCGCCGGGGCGCGCGCCGTGCGGGCGGGCGAACTCCTCGGCCATGGCGCGCAGGCGCGCGTAGAGGGCGAGGGCGTCCGCTGCGCCGTCCCCCGCGCCGTCCGCGCCGGGGCCCGCAGCGGGGCCCGCGATCCAGTGCGGGTGCGGGCCGCAGTCGGCGGCGACCGCGGCGGCGGCGTCCGCGACGGCGGCCGGGCCGTCCACGACCAGGTCGAGCACCGGCGGCGGGTCGAGCGTGTCGCCGCGCTCGTGCCGGCCGGGGAACCGGTACCGGAACCGCCGGTCGGCCCGCCGTTCCGCGCGACGCTCCCGCCGGATCTCGGCGCGCGGCGGCCGGGCACGCAGGCCGCCGAGGACGGCGGACACGTCCGAGGGCGGCGCCGGGGTGCCGGCGGCGCCGTCGACCGATCCCTGAGAAGCGAGGGTCATGCGCTCTCCACGGGGGTGGGACCGGCGCGGGGGACGGGGCGCGGCGGTCCGGGGTGGGCCCCTTTCCGGCCCGTCGTTCGCGCGTGTTCGACGCGGTGTCCATTCCACACCGCCGATCCGCCGCTGTCGACGGTTCGGCCGGAATCGGCGGCGCCGTACGGGAAACGGGCGGGAACGGGCCTCGGGGTCCGGCCGACGCGGGGTGCCGTGCTGCCACTACGATTGCGCAGGTGACCGAGATTCAGATTCCCGCGAACCTGCTGCCCGCCGACGGCCGTTTCGGGTGCGGCCCGTCCAAGGTCCGTCCCGAGCAACTGGGCGCCCTCGCCTCGTCCGGCTCCGCGTTCATGGGCACCTCGCACCGGCAGAAGCCGGTGAAGTCGCTCGTCGGCCGCGTGCGGTCCGGCCTGGCCGACCTGTTCTCGCTGCCCGAGGGCTACGAGGTCGTGCTGGGCAACGGCGGCACCACCGCCTTCTGGGACATCGCCGCGCACGGCCTGATCCGCGAGCGGTCCCAGCACCTCACGTTCGGCGAGTTCTCGTCCAAGTTCGCCAAGGTCACCAAGGGCGCGCCGTGGCTGGCCGACCCCTCCGTCATCGCCACCGACCCCGGCACGCACGGCGAGGCCCGCGCCGAGGCCGGGATCGACGCCTACGCCCTCACCCACAACGAGACCTCCACCGGTGTGGCGGCGCCGATCCGCCGCGTGCCCGGCGCCGACGCCGACGCGCTCGTGCTGGTCGACGCCACCAGCGGCGCGGGCGGACTGCCGGTCGACATCGCCGAGACCGACGTCTACTACTTCGCCCCGCAGAAGTCGTTCGCCGCCGACGGCGGCCTGTGGGTGGCCGTCATGTCGCCGCGGGCGCTGGAGCGCGTCGCCGAGATCGCGGACAGCGGGCGCTACGTGCCCGAGTTCTTCTCGCTGCCGACCGCCGTCGACAACTCCCGCAAGGACCAGACCTACAACACCCCGGCGGTCGCGACGCTGGCGCTGCTCGCCGACCAGATCGAGTGGATCAACGGCCGGGGCGGGCTCGACTGGGCGGTGTCGCGCACCGCCGAGTCGTCCTCGGTGCTCTACACCTGGGCCGAGAAGTCGCCGTTCGCGTCCCCGTTCGTGGCCGACCCGGCGCAGCGCTCCCAGGTGGTGGGCACGATCGACTTCGCCGAAACGGTCGACGCGGCGGCGGTCGCCAAGGTGCTGCGCGCCAACGGGGTGGTCGACACCGAGCCGTACCGCAAGCTCGGCCGCAACCAGCTGCGCATCGGCATGTTCCCGGCGGTGGAGCCGGACGACGTGCGGGCGCTCACGGCCTGCGTCGACCACGTGGTCGACCGGCTGGGCTGACACCGGCGACGGTGACCGGGCCGGTCCGCGGTGCGGGCCGGCCCTTCGTTCGGGTAGGCGGGTCCCGGGAACGGCCGGGGCCGTGACGACGGGACCGCAGTGCGCAGGAACAAGCAGGACTCCCCCATCAAGATCATCTCCCACCGGGGGGCGTCGGGGCACCGCCCGGAGCACACGCTGGGCTCCTATGAGCTGGGCGCCCGCTACGGCGGCGACTTCATCGAGGTGGACCTCGTGGCGACCGCCGACGGCCACCTGGTGGCGCGGCACGAGCCGGAGATCGGCGGCACCACCGACGTGGCCGACCACCCGGAGTTCGCCGACCGGCGCACCACGCGCACGGTCGACGGCCGCGCGACCACCGGCTGGTTCGCGCACGACTTCACCCTCGCCGAGCTGCGCACCCTGCGCGCCACCGAGCGCCTGCCCGAGGTGCGGCCGGCCAACACCGCACACAACGGCGACTACGCCATCCCCACGTTCGCCGAGATCATCGACCTGGCCAAGCGCCTGACCGCGGAGCTGGGGCGCCCGGTCGGCGTCTACCCCGAGACCAAGCACCCCGCCTACCACGCGGCGGCCGGGCTGGCCCTGGAGCCGCCGCTCATCGACGCGCTGCGCGGCGCCGGCCTGGCCGGGCCCGAGCCGGAGGTGCCGGTGTTCCTCCAGTCGTTCGAGCGGGCGAGCCTGGAGGAGCTGGCCGCGACCGGCCTGCCGCTGGTGCAGCTCATGGGCACCGAGGCGCACTGGGCCCCGCTGACCACGCCCGACGGCCTGGCCGAGGTGGCGTCCTACGCGCACGCCATCGGCCCGGCCAAGGACCAGGTGATGCCGCGCGACCCCGCCGCCGAGGACGGGCTGGGCGCGCCCACCTCCCTGGTCGCCGACGCGCACGCCGCCGGGCTGCTGGTGCACCCCTACACGTTCCGCAGCGAGAACCACTTCCTGCCCGAGGCGCTGCGCTCCGGCGACGACCCCACCGCCTACGGCGGGTTCGCCGCCGAGTACGACGCGTTCTTCGCCGCCGGGGTCGACGGAGTGTTCACCGACCACTCGCGGCACGCCTTCCTCACCCGCGAACTGTTCCTCCAGGAGGGCTGACCCGTGTCCGCCGCCGCGCCCGGCCCCGCCCCGCTGCCGGAGGCGGTGGCCGAGAACGTCCGCCGGCTGCCGGGCGGCGGCGCGTGGCTGGCCGGGCTGCCCGGGCGGCTCGCCGCGCTGCGCGCGGACTGGGCGGTGGAGCCGGGTGCCCCGTTCGACGGCGGCAGCTGCTCGTGGGCGGGCCCGGTGCGGACCGCCGACGGGACGGCCGCGGTCCTCAAGGTCGGCTATCCGCACGACGAGGCGCGCGGCGAGGCGGCGGCGCTGCGGTTCTGGGCCGGGGACGGCGCGGTGCGGCTGCTGCGGTCCTCCGCCGACGGGTTCGCCCTGCTGCTGGAGGCCGCCGTCCCGGGCACCCCGCTGCGCGACGTCCCCGGCCGCCCCGAGGAGCTGCTGGAGGCGGGGGGGGGGGGG
>NZ_BCRK01000073.1 GCF_001552555.1 Nocardiopsis trehalosi NBRC 14201
TTCGGCACCACCGCCGACGAGCGCGCCGGCGGCGGCCACGGGGCCTCCGCCCGCGACCTGGTCGACGCCCTCGCCGACCTCGACGCCGAGGTGGTCGCCACCCTGCCCGCCGACCGGCGCCGCGACCTGGGCCCGGTACCGGCCAACGTGCGCCTGGTCGACCGGGTCCCGCTGCACGCCCTCGCCCCCACCTGCGCCGCCGTCATCGACCACGGCGGGTGGGGCACCGTGCTCACCGCCCTCACCGCCGGCGCCCCGCAGGTCGTCGTGCCCACCTGGTTCGACAACCCCCTCGTCGGCCGGCGGCTCGCCGAGCAGGGCGCCGCCGTCGCCCTGGACCAGGGCGCCGACGCCGCCGCCGTGGCCGCCGCCACCCGCCGACTGCTGGCGGAGCCGTCGTTCGGCGCGAACGGCGCCCGGCTGCGCGCCGAGATCGGCGCGATGCCGCCCCCCTGTGAGATCGTCGAGCCCCTGGCGGACCTGGCGGGCGCGCGGTGACCGCAGGCGCGCGCCGGCCGCCGCGACCCAACGGAGGAGTGTGATGGCTGCCGGCGGCCCCGACCACCCCACCCCGCTGCGGCTCGGCGTGCTCGGCTGCGCCGACATCGCCTGGCGGCGCACCCTGCCCGCGATCGCCGCGGCGCCCTCGGTCCGGCTGGCCGCCGTCGCCAGCCGCGCCCCCGATAAGGCCGACGCGTTCGCCGCCCGGTTCGGCTGCGCCGCCGTCTACGGCTACGACCGGCTGCTGGACCGCGACGACGTCGACGCGGTCTACGTCCCGCTGCCCGTGGGGCTGCGTCGCGACTGGGTCGGCCGCGCCCTGCGCACCGGTCGGCACGTCCTCGCCGAGAAGCCGCTGACCACCACGCGCGACCACGCCGCGGAGCTGGTCGCCCTCGCCGCCCGGCGCGGGGTCGTGCTGATGGAGAACTTCACCTTCCCCCACCACGCCCAGCACGCCCGGGTGCGCGAACTGATCGCCGACGGCGCGGTGGGCCGCGTCCGCGCGTTCATGAGCGAGTTCGGCGTGCCCGAGCGCGACCCCGGCGACATCCGGGTCGACCCCGCCCTGGGCGGCGGCGCCCTGCTGGACGTCGGCGTCTACCCGCTGCGCATCGCCCAGTACTTCTTCGGCGACGCCCTGCGGGTGCGGGGCGCGGTGCTGCACCGCGACCCGGCCACCGGGGTCGACGTCGGCGGCGGGGTGCTGCTCGACACCGGCGCGGGGGCGGTGGTCCAGCTCGGCTTCGGCTTCGGGCTGCACTACCGCAACACCTACACGCACTGGGGGAGCGACGGGTCGCTGCGGCTGGACCGCGCCTTCACCCCGCCCGAGGACCTGCGCCCCGTCGTGCACGTGCAGCGCCAGGACGGGACCGCCGACGCGGTGGAGTGCGCCGCCGACCACCAGTTCCGCAACACCCTGGAGGCGTTCGCCGCCGCCGTGCGCACCGGCCGCGGCGGCGACCCCGAGGCCGTCCTGGCGCTGGCCGGGCTGGTCGACCGGGTCCGCGACGCCGCCGGCTGAGCGAAAGACCCCGGCCGCCGCGGGTCCCCCGCGCGGCGGTCGGCGGCGCGGTGCGCGGCCCGGCCCGGCGGCCGGGCCGCGCACCGTCGTCAGGCCGGGGGCCGGCCGCCGCCGTCCCCGTCACCGGGGGTACCGCCGCCGGGCGGGGCGTCCCCGCCACCGGGGGCGCCGCCGTCCGTACCGGTGGACGCGCCCGCGGCCGCCGGAGCCGCCGCGCGGGCCCGGCGCCGCTCCCTGCGGCGCCGGCGGCGTTCGGCCGCCCGCTCCTTGGTCTCCTCCAGCATCACGTACAGCGTGGGGATGATCAGCAGGGACAGGATCGTCGAGCTGACCAGCCCGCCGATCACCACGATCGCCAGCGACTGGGCGATGAACATGCTGCCCGTGCCCCAGCCGATCGCCATGGGCACCAGCGCCCCGACGGTGGCGAGCGCCGTCATCAGGATCGGCCGGAGCCGCTGCCGGCCGCCCTCGACCACCGCCTCCTGCAGCGGCATGCCCGCCCGCCGGTACTGGTTGATGAGGTCGATCAGCACGATGGCGTTCGTGACCACGATGCCCACCAGCATCAGCAGGCCGATCATCGCCGACAGGCTCATCGGCGTGTCCGTCAGCAGCAGGGCCGCGACCGTCCCCGTGGCGGCGAACGGCACCGACACCATGAGGATCACCGGCTGGCCCAGGCTGCGGAACGTCGCCACCATGACCACGAACGAGATCGCGATCGAGGCGAGCAGGGCGACGCCCATGTCCGACTCGACCTCCTGCAGCTCCTCGGCGGTGCCGCCGAGGACGGGCGTCACCTGCGCGGGCAGGTCCAGGTCGGCGACCCGGTCCATGACCTCGGTGCTGACCGCGTTCAGGTCGGCGTCGCCCGACACCGCGGCGTGCACGGTGACGCTGCGCTCGCCGTCGCTGCGCACGATCTGCGTCGGCTCCTCGACCTCCTCGACCTCGGCCACGTCACCCAGGTCGACCGACCCGGCGGGCCCCTCGATCTCGTGGTCCCGCAGCTCGCCGACCGTGTCGGGCGGCGACCCGGTGTCGATGACCACCCGGTCCTCGGCGCCGCCGACCAGCAGCGTGCCCACCGCCAGGCCGCCCAGGGCCGACTCCGACGCGGCGGCCAGCTGCTCCTCGGTGATGCCGCGCTCGGCCATCTCCTCGGAGTCGGGGGTGATCCGGATGACCGGCTCCTCCTCGGTGAGGTCGCTCGCCGTGCGGGTGACCCCGTCGACGTCGGCCATCACCTCCGCCACCCGCTCCTCGGCGTCGCGCAGCGCCGCGGTGTCGTCGGACAGCAGGGTGACCGACGCGGTCGTGTCGTCGCCGCCGCCGGTCCCGCCGAACAGGCCGGTGACCCGCAGCTCGCCCGCGTCCTCCAGGCCGTCGAGGCGGTCCTGGATGTCGCCGCGCACCGCGTCGACGTCGGCCTCCGGGTCCACGGTCACCCAGTAGGACGCCAGGTTGGACGCCGAGGAGAACCCGTCGCCGCCCACCGTGGTCTCGAACGACACCACGCCGTCGACACCGCTCAGCACCTCCTCGACCTCGGCCGCCGCCGCGTCCGTGGCCTCCAGCGCCGTGCCGGGCGGCAGCTCCTGGGAGACGCTGAGCTGGTTCTGCCCGTCCTCCTCCATGAACACGAACCGCAGCCCGGTCGACATGGCGAGGGTGCCCAGCAGCACCAGGAACCCGGCCGCCAGGACCGCCCACCGGCGCCCGGTCCGCCACCCGCGCCGGCCGCGCCGCGTCACCGCGCCCAGCACCGGGATGTAGGCGCGCTGGAGCCAGCCGCGCCGTTCGCGCTCCTGCGCCTCGGCCATGATCCGCTCCCGGTCCTCCGGGGCGACGGCGGGCGCGCGCACGAACCAGTACGCCAGGACGGGGATGATCGTCAGCGCCACCAGCAGCGACGCGAGCAGCGCCACCGCCACGGTCACCGCGAACGGGCGGAAGAACACGCCGACCGACCCGCCGAGGAACGCCACCGGCAGGAACACCGCCGCCCCGGCCAGGGTGGACGACACGATCGCCGCCGACACCTCGCGGGTGCCGTCGATCACCGCGCGGGTGCGGTCGCCGCCGTAGGACAGGTGGCGCTTGATGTTCTCCAGCACCACGATCGCGTCGTCCACGACGCGGCCGATGGCCACGGTCAGCCCCGCCAGGGTGAGCATGTTGAGCGTGTAGTCGGCCTGCCAGAGCACGATGAGGGTGATCAGCAGCGACAGCGGGACCGACAGCGCGGTGACGATCGTCGTCCGCACCGACATCAGGAACAGCAGGATCAGCAGCACCACGGCGGCCAGGCCGATCAGGCCCTTCTCCACCAGGCCGTCGATCGACTCCTCGATGAACGGGGCGGAGTCGATGGTGGTGAAGACGTCGCCGCCCTCGCCCAGGCGGTCGGCGAGCCCGGGCAGCTCCGCCTGCACCGCGTTGGACACCTCGACCAGGTTGGCGTCGCGCTCCTTGTAGACGATCAGGCTGATCGTCTCGGACGCGTTGCCGCGGCTGATCGTGCGCGGCTCCTCCTCGGCCCAGCGCACCTCGGCGACCTCGCCCAGGCGGACCGGGTCGGGCTCCTCGGCGCCGGGCAGGAACGCCGCCTCCGGCGGGACGGCCGGCATCACGTAGCGGTCCTCGATCGCCTCCAGCGAGTCGTACTCGCCGTCGACGTTGACCGAGACGGACCGCTCCTCGTCGCTCATCGTCCCGCCGGGCAGGACAAGACCGCCCTGCCGCAGGGACTCCGCGAGGTCGTAGGGGGTGAGGTCGGCGTCCTCCATCTCCTCGCGGTCGGGGACGATCTCGACGTACTCCTCACGCTGGCCGAACATGTCGACCCGGCGGACGCCCTCGATGCCTTCCAGTTCGGGCAGGACGTCCTCGGCGACCCGCTCCGACAGCTCCGCCGGGTCCTCGGCGGACATCGCGGCCAGCGACAGGACGTAGTCGACGCCCTCCTCGTCGTTGGTGTCGGCGACCTCCACCTCGCTGCCGTCGGGCAGGTCGGAGCGGACCGTGTTGACGGCCTGGCGCACCTCGTCCAGCGCCGCCTCGGGGTCGGTGTCGACGTCGAAGGTGGCGATGACCGTGGCGAACCCGTTCGCCGACGTCGACTCGACCGTGTCGAGCCCCGGCAGCGAACCCACCGCCGTCTCGACCGGGACGGCGACCTCCTGCTCCATCACCTCCGGCGAGGCCCCGGGGTGGGAGACGGTGATCAGCGCCTGCGAGGTCGCGGTCGGCGGAAAGAACTCGGTGCGGATGGACGTGCCCGCGACGATTCCGAAGACCACCACCATGAACGCCAGAAGAGCGGCGAGGACACGATTTCCCAGACTGATTCTGGCGAGGTCTACCACGTTAGGGACCGCCCTTTCCGGATCGGCCTTGACATACGGAGAACCACCTACTCCTCGATCGGTGAACAGAGCACGGGCAGGGGAGTCAGGCACGCGGGAAAGGTCCCTTGCGTGCGAGGTTCCCGGGAGTATACGAATGATTACCGAAACGCGGGGGCCGCGAATTCCGCCGGCCCCGCCGCGGAACTCCCGCCGGCACCGCGCACCGCGGGAAAACGCGCGCGGCCGGCGCCGCGCCGATTCCGCCATTCACCGCACGGGCCACGAAGGGGGCGCGCGTGTACCACGACGACTACCACGAGATCTACGACCTGGTGATGCGGAACCGGAGCAAGGACTACGCGGCCGAGGCCGCGCACGTGGCCGCGCTCATCCGGGCCCGCGCCCCCGAGGCCGCGTCGCTGCTCGACGTCTGCTGCGGCACCGGGCTGCACCTGCGCCACTTCGCCGAGCACTTCCCCGAACCCGCCGGGCTCGACGGCTCCGCGGCCATGCTCTCCCTCGCCCGCGCCCGGGTGCCGCACGCCCCCACCTGGGTCTCCGACATCCGCGAGATGAAGGTCGACGCCCGGTTCGACGCCGTCGTCTGCCTGTTCGCCATCTCCCACCTGGAGACCCCCGAGGAGCTGGCCGACGTCATCGGCCGGTTCGCCGACCACCTCGCGCCCGGCGGCGTCATCGTCGTCGAACCCTGGCTGGCGCCCGAGGAGTTCACCCCCGGCTACGTCTCCGCCGACCTGGTCGAGGACGGCGGGCGCACCGTCACCCGGCTCTCCCACTCCGTGCTCGACGGCGGCCGCGCCGACCGGATGCGCATGCGCGTGCACTACGCCGTCGCCGATCCCGCCGCCGGCCTGCGCTCCGGCGAGGAGACCACCCGCATGAGCCTGTTCCGGCCCGAGCACTACGCCGACGCGTTCGCCCGCGCCGGGTGCGCCGCCGAGCACGTCACCGGCGGCCCGTTCGCCGGCGGACTCTGGATCGCCCGCCGCACCGGCTGACCGCCGCGGCGCCCGCGCGGAACCGGCCCGGCGCCCCGAGCGTTACGGAGGACGACCGGGTCGACACGCACGGCCGACCACCGGCCGACAACTGGAAAGGGGCGGGCATGGCAGGGGGCGACTCCGAGGGACTCGCGGTGAAGGGCATCAACTACGACGTCGGCACGGAGTACGAGCCGGGGGTGCCCACCCGCATGGTGTGGCGCCCCGACCTCGTCCGCGCCGAACTCCGCAGCATCGCCGAGGACCTGCACTGCAACGCCGTCACCCTCTACGGCACCGACCCCGAACGGCTCCGCGAGGCCGCCGAGACCGCACTCGACCTCGGCCTCGCGGCGTGGATCCAGCCGCGCCTCATCGACGCCACCCCCCGCCGCTACCTCGACCACCTCGACCGCGTCGCCCGCGTCGCCGAGGACCTGCGCGCCGCCGGCGGGCGGGTGGTGCTCAACGTCGGGTGCGAGATGTCGCTGCTCATCCGCGGCATGCTGCCCGGCCGCACGTTCACCGTCCGCAGCGAACTCCTCGGCTGGGGCATCGGCCGTCTGCTGCTGCCCCGCTCCAACCGGCGCCTCAGCGCGCTGCTCGCCACCGCCGCCGAGCGCGCCCGCCGGCACTTCGGCGGCGACCTCACCTACGGGGCCGGGCTGTGGGAGTGGATCGACTGGGCGCCCTTCGACATCGTCGGGCTGAACCAGTACCGCATCGCCGAGAACCAGGACGTCTACGTCTCCGTCCTGCGCAACCACGTCCGGCACGACAAGCCCGTCGTCATCACCGAGTTCGGCTGCGGGTCCTACGCCGGGGCGTCCCGGGTGGGCCCCAACGGGCACGAGGTCATCGACTGGCGGTCGTCGCGGCCCCGCCTCGCCAAGGAGCTGCGGCGCGACGAGGACGAGCAGGCCGCCTACATCACCGAACTGCTGGAGATCTACGCAGAGGAAGGCGTCCACGGCGCGTTCGTGTTCCAGTACATCGAACCCGTCCACGCCTATGACGACGATTCCCGCTACGACCTCGACCGCGCCGGATACGGAATCGTCCGCGTCCGCGGCGAGGACGCCGAACGGCCCTACTCCGCCGGATTCCGCGAACCCAAGAAATCCTTCCACGCCATTTCCCGGATGTACGCGCGCATGTGACCACCGGCCCGAACCGGCCACCCCGCCGCGACGTGCCGGAACGGCCCCCGGAAACGGCGCGTGATTGCACGGCCGCAGTGCCGCCCGTATCGTTCGTGCTCCGCTGACGTGGAAGAGCGAGGGAACCCCCACATGGCCGAGGTCCAGGACGCGGCGGCGCGGCCGCGCAGGTACGCCAGCCCCGAAGACCCGGGCGCCGGCGCGGTCCGGCTCCGCCCCCCGGCGAACCGCGTCGAACGGCGCGCCATCGGCTGGTGGGCGCTGCGCGCCGGCGTGCAGGTGGCCGTCGCCGCCGGCCTCCTCGGCGCGCTCTACGCCTTCGTCGAACCCGCCCGCCCCTGGCTGGGGGCGCCGATCACCGCCGTCCTGGCCGCCGGCGCCGCCTACACCGCCGTCACCCCCTGGGTGCGCTACTCCGTGCACCGCTGGGAGACCACCGACGAGGCCGTCTACTCCCGCACCGGGTGGTGGGTGCGCGAATGGCGGGCCGCGCCGATCTCCCGCATCCAGACCGTCGACACGCTGCGCGGGCCGTTCGCCCAGATGCTGGGGCTGGCCACGCTCGTCGTCACCACCGCGTCGGCGCGGGGCGCGGTCCGCATCGGCGGCCTGGACGCGGCCGTCGCGGAGACGGAGGCCAAGCGGCTCACCCGCATCACCCAGCAGACCCCCGGGGACCAGACGTGACCAGCGCCGCCCTGCCCGCCGACGACACCCGCGACGCCGGTACCGGCGCCGACGGCTCCGCCGAGCAGCCGTGGCTCCGCCTCGACCGGCGGATGATCGCCGTCGACCTGGTCCAGCTCGTCCTCGCGCAGATCCCGACCATCGTCGCCGTCCAGGTGTTCGACGTGCCGCTGACCCCGGGCGAGATCTGGCCGGTGGCCGTCATCGCCGTGTTCGGCGTCGTCAGCACCGTCAACGGCATCGCCCGCTGGATCAAGACCCGGTACCGGGTCACCGACGAGTACGTCGAGCGCCGCACCGGGTTCCTCGTGCGCAAGTACCGGCGGGTGCGGCGCGACCGCATCCGCAGCGTCGACAGCCAGGCCACGCTCAAGCTGCGCATCGCCGGGCTGCGCGTCGTCACGTTCGGCGCGGGCCAGGAGAACACCGCCCGCGAGAAGGCGCTCGCGCTCAACGCCGTCTCCCGCGAGACGGCCGAGCGGCTGCGGCGCGAGCTGATCGGCGACGACAGCGCCACCGCCGAGGGCGACGAACCCGACGGCGACGTGCTCGCCCGCGTCCGGTACGGGTGGATCGTCTACAACATCTTCAACGTGTGGGCCTACGTGGCCGCCGTCAGCCTGCTGTTCAGCGCCTACATGTTCGTCACCACGTTCGGCATCGACCCGTGGGAGCTGATCGACCGGGTCGTCGACCGCGAGGCGATGGGGTGGCCCGCGTTCACCCTGCTCGTGCTGGCGGTCACCGGGGCGATCGGCGTCGCCGGGCTCGCCGTCACCTTCGTCACCGGCTTCTGGGACTTCACCCTCAGCCGGGTCGCGACCGACGGCGGCACCGCGCTGCGCACCCGGCAGGGGCTGCTGCGCACCCGCGAGATCAACCGGGACGACGCCCGCCTGCGCGGGGCGCAGATCCGCGAACCGCTGCTGTGGCGGTGGATGGGCATGGCCGAGACGTCCGTCCTCACCACCGGGCTGTCCATCTGGAGCGAGGCGCCCGTCATCCTGCCGCGCGGCCCGGTGCGGGTGGCGCGGCCCGTCGTCGCCCGCGTCCTCGGCCGCACCCCGAGCCCGCTCGACACCGACCTCGCCCGCCACCCGGGCGGGGCGCTCCGCCGCCGGCTGCTGTGGGGCACCGTGTTCGCGGCCGTCGTCACCGGGGGCGTCGCCTGGGCGGGGGCGACCACCGCGGAGGTCGGGCCGGACGCGTGGTGGATCACGGGGGCGGTGGTGTGGCCGCTGGGGCTGCTGCTCGCGGTCGCCGCGTACCGGTCGCTGGGCCACGCGCTGGTCGACGAGTACCTGGTCGTGCGCTCGGGCCTGGTGGCGCGGGCCACCTCGGCGCTGCAGCGCCGCGCGGTCAGCGGGGTCTCCGTCCGCCAGTCCATCCTGCAGCGCCGGCTCGGCCTGGCCACGGTCGCCGTCAGCACCGCGGCGGGCGAGGGCGGCTACGAGGCCCCCGACATGGCCACCCCCGACGCCCTCGCCTTCGCCACCGCCTCCTCCCCCGGCCTCCTCACCCCCTTCCTCGTCCCCACCCCCGCCCCGTCCTCACCCACCACCGAGCCCACCCCGGCCGCCGAAGCCGCCCCGGCCGTCGAGCCTGGCCCGGCAGCCGACACGTCACCCGCCACGTCACCCGCCACCCCTCCCGCCGCAGGCCCGACCCCACCCACCGCCCCCGACGCGTGAGGCGGGCACACTGGTGCCGCACGCGCCGGACGCCCGGCCCGCGCGGCGCGGCCCGTCCGGGACGGCGCGTCGACATCAACGGGGGCGGCGCGGCTCCCCTGCGGGCTCGGCGTCCCTGAGGTCGGGCGCCGGTCGGCCCTCGGGGACGAAGACGCTCAGCCGGTACTCGGCCGTCGGCGGCGGACCGAAGCAGAGGGTGTCCAGTCGGATCAGCTCGGGCGGGACACCCCGCAGGCGCTCGGCGGCGCGCTCCCGGAAGGCCCGCATCCGCGCCGGGTCGGTCGTCGCGAACACCTGGTGCCACCGGCCCGGCCCGGCCGCCTCCACCATCCGCGCCCCGCGCTCCCGCGCCTCCCGGCGCCTCCGCTGCTTCGGCATACCCGCAGTCTCCTCCATCCACCCTCGCCCGACAACGGGCTTCCGCATCCCGTCTTCCAGCGGCCGCGACTACCCGAGGTGCTCGCGGACCGCCTGCAGATCCGAACGCTCCAGGCCGGCCGGAACGTCGGGCTCGTCGGCGAGGTCGGCGAGCTGCTCCACCTCGGGATCGTCCAGTACGGTCCCCATGAAGCGGAGCTTGTCGGCGAGGCGTGCCTCGACGGCCTCGTCGATGGTCCCGTCCGCGACCAGCACCCGGACGTTCGTCTCTGTGTCCGGGGGCAGGCCGAGACGGTGGATGCGGTCCAGGCTCTGCAGGAACCGCCCCGCGGTGAAGTCGCGGTCCACGTACACCGCCTCATGGCACACCTGGTGCAGGCTGATGCCCTCGCCCAGGGTGGCGGGGTTCGACAGCAGGACCATGCACCCGGGGTCGGTGCGGAACCGGGCGAGCTGGTCGCTGCGGTCGGCGGTCCCGCCGTGGACGACAGCGGGGGCGTAGCGGGCCAGCATCCGCTCCAGGGTCGTCAGGCTGCGCACGAAGGTGGACCAGACGATCGTCTTCCGCCCGCGTGCGGCGTTGTCGGCGACGATGCCGCACGCCGCCCGGTACTTGGGCGAGTCCTCATAGCGGGGGAGGTCCTCCATGAGCTGCGCGAGCGTCCGGCCCTGCGGCACGGGCAGAGTGGGCATGGCGTATGGAAGCGGGTCGTACTTGTCCGTGCCCTGGGTGAGCAGGGCCGGGCTGGTCGCGGCCATGATGAGGTACATCGCCGCCTTCCCGTACCTCTCCAGCTCGTCGCTGCCACGGCCCGCCGCGCGGAGGGCGGCATCGCCCCGGATCGCCGTGTAGATCTCCTTGTGCAGCCCCTGGAGGGGGACGCGGACGGCGCGCGTCGTGAGGGGCGGCAGACCGAGTTCGCGCTTGGTGGTGCGCGAGAAGAACGGCTTGAGGATGGTGCTCGCGTCCCGGAGGGTCCGGTCGGCGGTGGCGCGTTCCACGGTGCGGCCGCCCTGGCCCGGCCACACGAAACCGAAGACGCTCTGCAGGTCCTTCACCCCGTTCGGGGCGGGGGTCCCCGTCAGCGCCAGGCGCCGCCGGGCGACCGGACCCAGGGCCAGGCACGCCGCACCGTAGACGCCGGCCGACCCCCGCTTCATCCGGTGCGCCTCGTCGAGCACGAGCATGGACGGCTCGGCGCTGAGCCAGCGGTGCAGTGCCACCTGGGTACTGGGCAGGCGCTCGTAGTTGACGACGATGATCTCGGCGAGGGGGTCGAACTGGCGGCCGACCGTCCCGATCACGGGCGGCTGGGCGAAGCAGAGGCGCGCCTCCTCCTTCCAGCTCTCGTGCGCGGACTTCGGCGCGACGACCAGCATCCGCTTCACCTCGCCCTGGCCGCGCTTCGCCTGGAAGTCGGCGAGGGCGACGCGCGTCTTGCCGGCGCCCGGGACACTGAAGTTCGCCGCGTGCCGCAGGGACAGCATCTTGGCGATGTCCCGCCGCTGGAAGGGGGTGAGGTCGCCGATCCACTCCGGCCCCAGGAGGTCCGGCACGTCGTCGGGGCTGACAGCGGACGGGCTGGCGTCGCCGGAGAGCTGGGCCTTTGCCTCCTTGGCGTCGCGGAGGGAGTCCTTGACGAGGGTGGCGAGTTCGTCCTGCCACTGGACATCCGCCGCGCTTCGCCGTGGCCAGTGCGTCCGAAGTGCACCGGTGTTCGCGAGGAAGTCGTCCACCGCCACCACCACGGCCTGCGGCGACTGGTGCGCACTGGTGGGGAACCGTGAGGCGAGGCGGCCGAGTTCGGCGGTGTGCCCGCTGTCCGTCGACAGCCGGACGGCGGTGCCGGCGGGGACGAGTTCGAGGCGGAGGCTGGGCATGCGGAAGGTTCCCTTCAGAGGTCGGCGACCGCGTCCTGCAGCCAGGTGAGGCCCGGCCCGGGCGAATCCACGCCCCGGGATGCGTGCCGGGAGAGCTGCTTCAAGGCCGCGGCGAGCTGCAGCAGCGATTCATCGAGTGCGTCGTGCTGCAGCAGGTCCTGGCTGCGCGCCTGGGCAAGCTGCTGGGTGGTCTCGCGGACCAGCCGCGCCGCGTCGTCCAGGGTTTCCGCCGCCGCCATCTTGCGCTGGCTCCGCCGGATGTCGGCTTCGGAGGTGGCCACACCGCGGTCCAGGGCCTCGCGGACGGTATTGAGGAGGTCGCGCGTAGCGCTGCTCTCCTCGACGGTCAGGGAAGCGGAGAACGTCTGGCGGACCTTGGCCTTGAGGACGGCGTCCGTGGCGGCTCGCGCCTCGACGACCTCGTCGGGTTCCGCATCGAGTTCGAGATCCGGGCCGAGGTCGAGACCGGGCAGGCCGGTGTCGTCCTCAACCTCCTCGGCTTCGGCCCCGTCATCCATCGCCGCAGCGGGGGAGAAGCGCTCGTCGAGCTTGGGCGCGAGGTACTTGTGGTGGAAGTCCTCCCGGATATACCGCAGCTTCGTCTTAGCGGTGTCCATGACGAGGGCGAGGAGTCGGCTCTCGCGCATGATCTGCGCCTCCTCTGCGGAGGCGTCCTTGCACGCCCGGTACAGCTCGCGGAGGCTCTCCTGGTGACCCTCGAAATCCATGAGTCGGAGGCTCGCCGTGGTGCCGTCGGCGAGTTTCGTTCTGCTGCGCGCGACCGCGTCGGTGATGAAGTTGTAGATCCACAGGTCCCGGTCGATGGAAGCCGCGGTCGTACGGAAGGCACGTTTGATGTCGTCCCTGTGGCGTCCGCTGCTGACCTGCTCGTGGACCGCGATGAGCCGGTTGATGTAGGAGTACTCGCGCCGATGGTCCTCGCGGAGCTGGAGTTCAAGCTCGACCGCGGCGATGTCGGTGAACGTCGCGTCGGCGGGCAGGACCGCGACGCGGATGTCGGTCTTGCCCAGCTCTTTGAGCGCGGCGCGGCGGGTGTTGCCGTTGACGAGGATGCCCTCGTGCGTGATGATGCCCGGATCGTTCTGCCCGAACTGTGCAAGGTCCTCCTTGAGCTTCGCGAAGGCTGGGTCGGGAGTGTCCGGTGCGTCCGGCTTCGCGGTCAGGAGGTCGTGCAGGTATTCCTGGCTCTCCTTAGACCAGGGGTGCGTGGCCAGGGTGGTATCCCGGGCCGGGTTGTGCGCGCGCTGGGCACGCACCCGGTGGGTCTCCGGGTTGTAGTAGAGGTCGTCCACCGGCATGGTGATGACGTCGAGGTGGGCGGGCTGCCCGCGCCACTCGACCCGGACGGTCTCCGGCGTCGCGGTTGCCTTGCGCGCCTCACTCAGCCGCGCTTCGACGGTGGCGCGGATCTCCTCGCCCCGTGGCGTGCGGGTCGTGAGAGTAGGTTCGTCCATTGGGTTTGATCGACCTCTTCCGGTGGTCACATGGATGGGCTGAGGTAGGGGAGCAAAGGCCAGTCTGGATCAGGCGCGGGAGCGGAGCCGCTCGGCCACGGCCTCCCGGGCTCCGACGGGCAGTCGGCGGTATTCCGTCCAGAGCTGCTCGACACGGCGCGGCTGGCGGCGTCCGCGCCGGATCCACCGCGCCAGCTCCTCGCGTTCGGCCGGGTCGAGGACGTCGACCGTGGTGAGGACGCCGTCTAGGGCGGGCGCGGCTGCGCCGCCGGCCTTGCACCGCTTGCACTCGGTCGCGAAGCGGAACGCGGCCTCGTCGCCGCCACCGCCGCCCCGTCGATCGCTCACCGAGAGCTGAGCGGTCTCTCCGGCGCGAGAGTCGGGGTAGGGCTCGCCGCCGGCGATGCCGCACACCGTGCACATGAAGTCGTCGGCAGCCATGATGGCGGTGCGCTCCTTGCTGCTGAGCGTCGACGGCCCCCGGGAAGCGCCGGGCCGCCACACCTCGTCGCCGGCCTTGACGAAGCGGAGGGTGTTCGGGGCGAGGCCCGCGTCCTCGCGGTTGGTGTCGATGACCCAGCCGTTGGTCCGCAGGTCGCGCATCCGCCGGTCGACCTGCTCGACGTTGGGGAAGGCGTCGCGGAGCTGCGCCTTGGTGAAGGTGCTGCCCTCACCCACCTCGTCCAGCAGCCAAAGGGCGATCCTGATGCGTGTGCCGGCCTTCAGGGTCGGGTCGTTCCACACGGGTCGCATGACATTCTCCTCAATCCCTCAAGGGTGGGGTGTGTTCGGCCGCCGCTATTCGTCTCGGTCCGCGAGCCGCTGCCAGCGTTCCGCAGACCCCGCTTCACCGACGTGTTCGAAGTGCTTGGCGAGCAGCGCAGCCGCCTTGCGATGCCCCGCGTTGGCGGCCGCCTCCACCAGCAAGAGATCCCGTGCCGAAGCGGTGCCGGCCGACAGAGCTGGTCGGGCGTGCAGGTTCGCCGACGCAAGAGCGACGTCTGCTGCTACGATTCGGCGTTCGCGCAGATCCGCTTCCGCCAGCAGTCTGGCTACCCGGGAGCTCCCGCCGGCTTGTGCTTTCCGCAGCCACTTCTCGCCTTCAGAGAAGTGGAGGTCCAACGTACGCAGAACTCCGAGCTCGGACGCCGCCTGCGCGTCACCGCTGCGTGCAGCGTCGAGAAGATCGATCCCCGCGGCACCGTAAGCGCTGTGGATCTGCGCGTGCTCTGTATCGATCGTGCTGGAGACGGCGGAACCGGCATCTTCAGCCGCCCGGGGTGCGGTGGCAGTAGCGGGCGCAACCTCGCTCTGCTGGGGGGTAACAGTGCCGCCGCCATCAATCATGGACTGCAGGGCATCCCATTCCTTCGCGACCTCGGCGAGGCCGGGCGGGTCTCCCTGGCGAGCGGATCCCTCCCACGACAAGTGGAGGGCCGTGAGCACCACGGCGTTGAAGATTCTGCGGTCGGTGAACGCTCGCTTTCCCGAGACGAGCCTGGACAGAGCCGATGCGCCTACGCACGTGAACTGATCCCCGTCCTTCGGCTCCCTCTCCTTGTACTCTCCGACGACGCGACGCATCTCCGCCACGATCGTCTTCTGCGGGTACCCGTTCTTCTCGATCAACCGGCGCAGGAATTCGGCCGCAGAAGGGTTCGGATCGTCGGCGGCGCTGGGGGCAGGCTTAGGCATGCGGTCCTCGACTCGAGACATCTATCGTATGAGATTGGCGGACGTTCCGAACGCATCTAACCCTCGAATGCGCGGCCTTGTTCGGAGCCGATCCGAATGCCAGGCGCATTGGAGGACGCGGCCCTACGGTGGGGTGCTCCGTTCTTGGCACGGGATCTTTGCATGGGTTTATGTACGGGATCAAGCCCCGGGAGGGCTTGCTGGTGGTCCGCACTGCCCTGAACTCGGGAATCCCTCTTTATTTCTTTTCCTTGCCGCGCCGAGGGACCGGCAAGCAGGTGCCGAAGCGCGGCGCCGAGGCCGCCGCCGGGTGCGCGGGCGCAGCGCTGGCGCGGGGGCCTGTTGATCTCCGACCTGGACTGGGTGCGAGGGCATCGACCCAGTTCAGGAGCCATCTAGGCGTCTGTTTTCCTTCGGGTGATCGTCAGGCGGGCCGGCCTGCCATGGTGAGCAGGAAGACTGCCGATGATCTATCGGAGGGCGCGAAGCGCCTGCTTTCCACGCGGGCGTCGAGGGGGCGGCCTCTGCTCTGGTGCTCCCGGTTGCTTGCAATTTATTGCCGCTTCCAGGACCGGCGGTTCTATGCGTACCTGATTCCCATGGGGCGGCCTGGAGCTAATTCGACCGGATCTATAGAGAACCGGCATTCGATCATTCCCTCTCGCTTGCTCTGCCGCTCCACTTGATTCCGCTATCTTCTATGCGGCTGATATCTGCATCGGACATGCTCCGCTAGTGGTTGAATCTGCGGCAGGAGATGTCAATGCGCTCACGAGTCGGGTGTATTCAAGCCTCCGCTTGACTGGCGCACTTGCTAGAAAGGAAGTCGTTGTGGATGTCACGGGAATCGACGCAGAGCACATTGCGGCGGCGGGAGTCGTCGTGGTAGCGCTGTGGCAGTCCTACCTTGCGGCGAAGACCCCGCCGTCCAGAGGGGACGGGGTGGACGCCGCCCCTGAGGAGGTCGATGGCCCGCCCGCGGCAGGTTTTCCCCTGTCGCTTCCCGGCTCCCTGCTTCCCGGGCGTCGCGGTCGTTGGCGCGGCAGGGGAGGCAAGGAATGACGGTCTAGGCGCTCCCGTTCCTGGGCGGTTCGCGTCGGCATAGGTCAGGATGCTGTGCGCAGGTGCGTCGCGCGCCTGCGCACTCTCGTTTTGCTCTATCCCCCATCCCTTGGCGGTTGCGCTCGGTGGGGCCCCTTATCCACAGGTGCGCCCGTCGGCTCCTGTGCAAGGGGATGCCGCCGGTAGACTCCAGTGCGGCCCCCCGGATTGCGCCCGGAATCGACTCGCGACAGTGCTGGACTGCGGGGGAAAGGGTTGGCACCATCGTCGGGTACACGGTGGTCGATCGTATGTTCGATCAGTCGCCGCCGGCGGTCCCGCCGACGGTCGCAGCAGGGCGTCCCGCAGGGCGGGCGCGGGGAGGTAGTCGATGGACGCAGGGCTCGATCCGGAGCGCCAGTACACGTCGGTGGAGATCTGCGCCGGCGCCGGCGGGCAGGCCGTCGGCCTCCACAACGCCGGCTTCGCGCACCGGGCGCTCATCGAGATCGATCCGCAGGCCTGCCAGACCCTGCGCACCAACGTCGCCCGGTTGAAGTGGAAGGACTGCGAAGTCTGGGAGCGCGACCTCAAGGAGTTCGACGCCCGGGAACTCGCCATCGGTGAAGGCAAGCTCGACCTCCTGGCCGGCGGAGTTCCTTGCCCGCCGTTCTCCCTCGCCGGCAGGCAGCTCGGCGCCGAGGACGAGCGCGACCTGTTCCCGAACATGCTGGAGATGGTCAACCTCCTCCAGCCCCGCGCGGTCATGATCGAGAACGTCCGCGGGCTCCTGGAGCCGTTCCACAAGTTCCAGGACTACCGGGAGCAGATCCTCGACCAGCTCCGGGCGATGGACTACGAAATCCTCGGGTGGAAGGTCCTTGAGGCGCGCGACTACGGCGTCCCCCAGTTGCGGCCGCGCGCGATCCTCGTCGCGATGAAGAAGGACGAGGCGCAGTACTTCACCTGGCCGGAGCCCGCGGACTTCGATGACACGACCGTCGCGGACGCACTCAAGAAGAGCATGCGGGCCCGCTTCAAGGCCATCGACCGGCTCGACCTCTACCGCGCCTGGCTGAAGAAGGCGAAGGCGCGGGGAACGGTCGCCCCAACCCTCGTCGGCGGTTCCAAGAAGCACGGCGGAGCCGACCTCGGCCCCACCCGGGCCAAGCGCGCCTGGGAGGAGCTGGGCATCGACGCGCACGGTGTTGCTGAGGATCCCGCCGAGATCATCAAGTCACCCGAGCGCGACCTGCTGGGTCCGCGCGGCCCCAAGCTCACGGTCCAGCAGGCCGCCCTCATCCAGGGCTTCCCGCCGGAATGGGTCTTCGAGGGGGGCAAGACCGCCCGCTACCGCCAGGTGGGCAATGCGTTCCCTCCGCCGGTGGCCGAGGCGGTCGGAAAGCAGATCATCGCGGCGTTGCAGGCAGCTGACCGCGGTGACGACGTTCCCGTACGGAAGCCGGAAGAGGAAGCGCCCGCCCCCCGGGCGAAGCGCCGCGCCAAGGCCGCGAAACCGAAGAAGAAGTCAGAGTCCGAGCAGCTTACGCTTACGGGCTGACACGGCGCTCCGCACTTCCTCCGCGCACTCGGCGGGCTCCTGGTGCTCCCAGAAGCGGAGCACCAGCCAGCCCTCCTCCGCCAACCGGGCGTCGGTGTCGCGGTCGCGCTGGACGTTCCGGCCGATCTTCTCGCGCCAGTAGCCGGGGTTCGTCTTGGGCGGCACGAAGTGCTCGGGGCAGCCGTGCCAGAAGCAGCCGTCGACGAACACCGCTACCCGGGTCGGCCGGAACACCAGGTCGGCCGTCCGCCGCATGTCAGCCAAGGGCTTGGCCGCCACCCTGTAGCGCAGACCGGAGGCGTGCACCAGTCGGCGCAGCAGCAACTCGGGCTTGGTGTCGCGGTTGCGGTTGCCCAGCATGCTCCGCCGGTTGCCGGGCGAGGACGCCCACGACCCCTCGGGCGCCGCCCACTCCTTCTGCGTCGATGTCTCTTCGCTCACCTACTCCCCTTCCTCTGCCTCTCGGGTTTTGGGAGTTGAGGAGCCGGTTCCACGGGGTCCTCAGGTCCAGCTACCACCCAGACCGAGCCGTCGATCTCCGCGGCGGGTGCACTGCCGTGGCGGTCCGCCCGCTTCGCGAGCCGGGCGCTGACGAACTCCCCCGCTTGCGGCACAGGGAGCCCCAAGCGCTCCGCTAGTTCGGCGTGGTTCTGGTATTGGCCGAAGACGACGATCCCCTCCGCCCCGAGGCTTGTGCGAGATCCGCCGTTGGCGCGTGCACGGCGCATATAGTCCTCCTGCTGCGCGACAGTAGCGACTGCGGCGCGGCCTATCCGCCGTTTCAGTGCCCGGCGGAATAGCTCATCGAGCCGCTTCGTGCCGGCGTTGTGGCTGAAGATCGCATCGATGTCGTGCTGTGGCAGGTGCAGCAGGACGTTGGGCATCAGGGGGGCATCGGAGAACAGCCATCGGATGGCCGTGCGCCCGGCGGAGTTGAGCGACCGCTTGCCGTCGCGGTTCGCACCGGTGTTCAGCAGCGCCTCGTCCGCGCGGACCAGCCCGGCGCACCAGCGCGACTCCTGGTCGCTCGCCCACACCAGGAGGCAGAGTCGGCCGACCGCCTCCGGCGGAATCATCCACGAGCCCAGCTTCTGGCTGTACTTGCAGTCGACGTCCACGCCGCCGATGCGGTAGTCGAGCTTGTCCCCGCCGGCGAACTTGAACTCGCGCTGGAGGTTGATCTCGACCACGGTCCCGGCGTGGGTCTTCTCCGTCTTCATCAGCTGGTCCCACCGGTACCGGCCGGTGTGCTGGCCGTCGAGCAGCATGTCGAACGTCCTGCGGAGGGCGCTGGCGAAGCGCGTCCCTGTGGGGTCGGCGGCGAGGAGCACATCGAAGACTCGCTCCAGCTCCGCGTCCCCGGCCGACGACGCACCGAACAGCGGTGCCTGCTCATTGCGGTAGAGCTGAGTCACAAGGCAACTCTAGCCAGCCCTGAGGAGGCTTCGGCCCCGTACTGGAACCGCGTGATCGCCGTGCGGAGGCGCTCAGCCGGAGGTTGCGAGGGCCGTGGTGATCAGGGTTTCGGCGGCGGTGCGGGCGTCGGCGGCGGCGGTGGTGTCGCCGGAGATGGCGGCGGTGGTCTGGGCGCCCTCGGCGAGGATGGCCAGTTGGGCGCCGAGCGCGGGCGGGCCGCCGGCCTCGGCGACCAGGTCGTCCACGTACCGCCGGAAGGACGCCTTCTGCTCGCGGACGGCCTCCGCCACCTGCGGTGACACCCCGCCGAGTTCGCCGAACGAGTTGATGAAGGCGCACCCCCGGAACCCGTCCTCGCGGAACCAGGTGCCGAGGAAGTCGTAGATCGCCAGCAGCCGTTCGCGCGGACCCTCGGCCGACGCGGCGGCGGCGCTTATGCCGGCGTCCCACTGGCGGGAACGGTCGGCCAGGACCGCCGCGACCAGGTCGTCCTTCGACGCGAACAGCGAGTACAGGCGCTTCAGCGACACCCGCGCCTCGCTGCGGATCGCGTCCATGCCCACCGCCTGGATGCCCTGCGCGTAGAAGAGGCGGTCGGCCGCCTCGATCACGCGGCGACGCACGTCACGCTCGTCGTCCATCCGTGCCCCTTGCCTTGAGAACGATCGTTCTCTACTCTAGCGGACAGATCGGAGAACGATCGTTCTCCGCTGTCGGCCAAGGAGGCCACCATGCCGTTCATCACCGTGGGCCAGGAGAACTCCGGCCCCATCGAGCTGTACTACGAGGACCACGGCAGCGGTCGCCCGGTCGTGCTCATCCACGGCTACCCGCTCGACGGCTCCTCCTGGGAGCTGCAGGCGCGCGAGCTGCTCGACGCCGGCCACCGCGTCATCACCTACGACCGGCGCGGCTTCGGCCGGTCCAGCAAGGCCGGCACCGGCTACGACTACGACACCTTCGCCGACGACCTGAAGACGGTCCTGGAGACGCTCGACCTGACCGACGTCACCCTCGTCGGGTTCTCGATGGGAACCGGCGAACTCGCCCGCTACGTCAGCCGCCACGGCGCCGACCGCGTCGCCAAGCTGGCGTTCCTCGCCTCGCTGGAGCCCTACCTGGTCCAGGCCGACGACAACCCCACCGGCGTGCCGCGCGCGGTCTTCGACGGCATCGAGGCGGCCGCCCGCGAGGACCGCTACGCCTGGTACACGCAGTTCTTCGCGGACTTCTACAACCTGGACGAGAACCTCGACTCCCGGGTCAGCCGGCAGGTCGTGGACGCCAACTGGAACACGGCCGTGAGTAGCGCGCCGGTAGCCGCCTACGCCGTCGTCTCCGCCTGGATCGAGGACTTCCGCCGCGACGTCGAGGCGGTCCGCGCGGCCGGGAAGCCCACGCTGATCCTGCACGGCACGGCCGACCGCATCCTGCCGATCGACGCCACCGGCCGCCCCTTCCACGCGGCGCTGCCCGAGGCCGAGTACGTCGAGATCGACGGCGCCCCGCACGGCCTCCTGCGCTCCCACGCCGCCGAGGTCAACCGCGCCCTGATCCCCTTCGTCACCGGCTGACCGGAGCGAACGGCGCGGATGGGCGGCCTGCCGCCGTTCGAGCTGTCCCGCCTGAGCGGCCGGTCGGCGGCCCGTCGCCGTTCCGGGTTGACCCGCCTGAGCGGCCGGTCGGCGCACCGCAGACCCGGGACGGTCCGCCCCCGGCGCCGGTCCGGTGGCTCCGGCCGACCCACCGAGCGGGCGGCCGCGCCGGGGACGCCATGCTCCCGGCCGCGCGTGTCCACGGGGGAACGCGCGGCCGGGCCCGTCCGTCGCGGGGGAGGGGGTGCCCCGCTTGGGCGCCTCGCCCGCACTCGACCGGGCCTTCGGCGGGGACGCGGCCGGGAGTGGCGCCTTCGGTCGCCGAAGGGGGAGCGATGACCGTGGAGGACCGTATCGCCGCCGTCGAAGCGGAGTGGGGCGACCTCTGGGCCAACCTGTCGCCGGTCTGGCGGCGGGTGCTCTGCGGTTCCGACACTCCGGACCCGCCGCCCGCTCGGCCGATCCTGCGGCGCCGCCGCCTCACCACCGACCTCGCGTGGGTGGGCACGTTCGAGCCGGTCCGGTGGCTGCCCGCCGTCACCGAGGCGCTGCTGTGGGACGACAACGGCATGGACCTGGGCCCGCTGGCGGGCCGCCCGTGGGACCTCCTCCTGCTGGGCGGCCCCGCCCGGGTCGACCTCGCGCAACTGGCGGGCACCCCCGTGCGCCGACTCGTCCTGTCCGTCGTGGACGTGGACGACGTGTCGGCCCTGCGCGCCATCCCGGGCCTGGAATCCCTCACCCTGGCCCACACCGCCCTCGGCCCCCTGCCGCCCCTCCCCGGCCTCGCCACCCTCACCCTCTACGCCGAGGCCGACGCGGCCCCGTCCCCCGCCGACACACCGCGCGTCCGCACCACCCGCACCGACGACATCCACCTCCCCCCGTTCGGTCCGGACGAGGTCTGACTTAGTCCGTGCCGACTACGGCGGACGGGGGGCCGGATGCCGGCGCGGCCCGATGTCCGCGAGTCCCCCTATCCGGCATCGGACGGTCCCCAGATCGCAAGCCCGCCCCCTGGCAGGCACACGGCCCGCTCTCCACGCGGACCGATGAGGCCCCACGCCTCGTCATCCGGATGGGGCGCCACGGTCAGCGCCGAACCGTCGCCGAACGCGACCGTCAGGGTTCCGTCGTCGTCGGCCTCCGCGCGGGTGATCTCCCGGCCGGCCAGGCGCGCGAGGTGCCGCGCACCGGATCCGCCGAGGCCGGGCGTGAGCGTCCGACCGCCGCCGTCGGCGTCCGCCAGGACGGTGTCCGTCTCGACGGTGATCTCGTACCCGGTGTCCGTCACCAGGGAGACCAACTGCCCGGTGCCGACCCTTACCAGCCGCCCGCCGCCAAATCCATGCGCATGTCCACAGCCTCGGGGATGGCGCGGTGCGCTCGGTGACCGGGGGCACGCTTCCCCGCACCCGCACCCGCACCCGCCCCCGCCCCCCGCACCCGCCCCGGGCTCCGGGCTCCGGGCCGCGCCGAGGGCCGGCCGTCACGTCCGGGGGAGGGGAGGAACGCGGGTGCGGGTGGGTGCGTCATAGGGTGCCGTGGTCGTTGATCATCCGTGGGAGGAAGCGCGCGTGGACGTCAGCCCGGCACTCATCAGCAGTCTCCGCGCGGCGGTGGCCGCCGCGCCCGACGATGTGGCGCTGCGGCTGCACCTCGCGGAACTGCTGCTCTCCTCCGGCGACGCCACCGGGGCGGTCGCGGAGGCGGGCCGCGCGCTGCACGCCGACCCCACGTCGCCGCAGGCGCGCGAGCTGATGATCCGGGCGATCGCCGCGCCCCTACCGACTGAGGGGTCGGCGGAGGACGGGCCGCCCGCAGCGTCCGGGGGACCGGCGGAACACGCCCCGGCCGCAGGGCCGGGGGAGTCGGCCTCGGTCGCTCCGCGTGGTGACGCGGCCCCGCCGACCGGCTCGGCCGTGCCCGCACCGCCGGGCCAGCCGACCCCGGCCGCGGGCCAGCCGATTCCGGCCGCAGGGCCGGGCGAGCCGACCTCGGACGCTCCGTACGATGACGCGACCCAGTCAACCCCGCTGACCCCGCTGACCGTGCCCGTGCCGGAGGACGCGCCGGCGCCGCGCGTCGAGTCCGCCCCGTCCTCGGCGCCCACCGACGCGGGACCGCAGGGCGCGCCCGCCGGCGGCAACCGCCCCGATGCCGAGTCCGCCACGCCCACGGAGTCCGCCGACGTCCCGCCACCCGCCGGAAACGGCGACGAGGGGTCGGCCGAGGGCGCCGACGGGCCCGGCGCGCACGACGGCCCCGACGCCGATCCCACCCCGTTCCCCCCGCACAGCGGGTCCACCGACGCCGCGCCGCCCGCCGACGTGGACGCCTTCGACTGGTCGGCCGCGGAGCAGGAGATCCAAGGCATCGTCGGCCCCGCCTACGTGGCCGCCGACCCGCAGGGCCTCGGCCACGGCTACCCGCCGCCCCCGACCGCCCCGGCCGCACCCGAGGTGACGCTGGCGGACGTCGGCGGCATGGAGGCCGTCAAGGAGCGGCTGCACGCCGCGTTCCTCGCGCCCATGCGCAACCCCGAACTCCAGCGCCTCTACGGCAAGAGCCTGCGCGGCGGCCTGCTGCTCTACGGCCCGCCCGGCTGCGGCAAGACGTTCATCGCCCGCGCGCTCGCGGGCGAACTGGGCGCCGACTTCCTCGCCGTGGGCATCGCCGACGTGCTGGACATGTACCTGGGCCAGTCCGAGCGCAACATCGGCGCCGTCTTCGCGCAGGCCCGCCGCCGGGCGCCGTGCGTGGTGTTCTTCGACGAGGTCGACGCCATCGGCCGCCGCCGCGACCACAGCGGGGGCGGGGGCGCGTCGGTCGTCCACCAGCTCCTCCTGGAGCTGGACGGTGTCCACGCCGCCGACAACGACGGGGTCTTCGTCCTCGCCGCCACCAACCAGCCGTGGGAGGTCGACCCCGCTCTGCGCCGCCCCGGCCGGTTCGACCGCACCGTCCTGGTGGTGCCGCCCGACGCTTCGGCCCGCGACGCGATCCTCCGCTACCACCTGCGCGACCGCCCCATTGAGAACATCGAGGTGGACACCCTCGTCGCCGCCACCGAGGGCTTCTCCGGCGCCGACCTCGCCCACGTGTGCGACTCCGCCGCCGAGCGCGCCCTGCTCGACTCCGCCGCCAGCGGCGAGGTCCGGATGATGCGGATGGGCGACTTCGAGGCCGCCCTCGCCGACATCCGCCCCTCCACCGACACCTGGCTGGAGACCGCGCGCGGCGTGGCGATGTTCGGCAACCAGGCCGGCGCCTACGACGAACTGGTCGCCTACCTGAACGGCCGGACGGCACGGTGACCGGCTCCCAGCCGAGCCCGGCCGAGGACCTGGTGCGGCGCGCCCGGGCGCTGGTCGAGATGGGCCGCCTGGAGCAGGCCGAGGAGACCGCGCGCCGGGCGGTGGCCGCCGACCCCGACGCCCCGGCCGCCCTGCTGACCCTTTCGCGCGTCCTCCAGCGCCGGGGCGACGAGGAGGGCGCCCTCGGCGCGGCCGGGCGGCTCGTGGCCGTCCGCCCCGGGTCCGCCGTCGGCCACTCCTGGTACGCGGGCCTGCTCGGCGACGCCGCCCGCTTCACCGAGGCGCTGCCGCACGCCCGCGAGGCGGTGCGGCTGAACCCGGGGTCGGCCGTGGAACTCGGCGTGCTGGCGCGCGTGGCCTCCGCCGTGGCCGGCTGCGCGGACGAGGCCCGCGCCGCTGCGGCCGAGATGCTGCGCCTGGACCCCGCCGACCCGGTCGCCCAGGACCTCGCGCGCGGCGTCTTCACCCGACTCGGCGACTGGGAGGCGGCCCGCGCGGCCGCCCAGGCCGTGGTCGACGCGCGGCCCGCCGACCCGCGCGCCCGGTTCCGGCTGGGGGAGGCGCTGCTCAACCTCGGCCGCCTCACCGAGGCGGACGGAGCCTTCCTGTCGACCCTGCGGCAGCGGCCGACACGCGACCAGCTGGAGACCACCGCCGTGGTGCTGCTGGAAGCCGGCCTGCCCGACGAGCTGCGCGGGCTGTTCGCCCAGGTGTGCGCGGCGCTCGGCCGCCCCGACCCCACGGTCCCGCACGCCGCCGGAACCGACGCGGACCTGATCGCGTGGCAGCTGTCGGCGGCGGAGCTGCTGGTGGAGGAGGCCGGCCGCCCCGAGGCGGCCCGCCCGATCCTCACCGCCCTGTACGCCGACAACCCCGGGCACCCGCGCGTGCGGACCGCCCTGGCGGCGCTCCGCTACGACACGGACGGCGACGCCGAAGGCGCCTGGGAACTGGTCGGCCCCCTGGTCGAGGGTGACCACGACAGCGCCGACACCCATGCGGTGGCCGTGTACGCGCTGGCCGACCTCGGGCGGCTGGACGAGGCGGCGGCGCTGGCCCGCGCGGGCTGCGGCCGGTGGCCGCGCAGCCCGTTCGTGTTCGAGTACCTGGAGGCCTACTGCCACGGCGAGCGCCGCGACCACGCGGCGGTGCTGGATGCCACCGAGCGGGGCCTGCGCGCGGCGCCGCACCACCCCGGGCTGCTGTACCTGCGGGGCCGGTCGCAGCTCACGTCCGACGTCGCCGAGGCAGTGCCCACCCTGCGGGCGGCGATCGACGCCGACCCCGGCGCCCACGAGTCCTACTGGCTGGCCTTGGCGCTGGATCGGACGGGCGACCGGGCGGCCGTCGAGGAGGTGGTCGCCGCCGCCGAACGGGAAACGGGCGCCGACCTCCGATCGGCCCTGGCCCCACCCCCGAACGGCTGAGCCGGGCGGCCCCGACCGCCCTGCGTCGATCTTGACGCCGCCGGGGAATGGAAGCGCTCCCATGCCTCGACGACGTCAAGATCAACGGGCATCGCGCGAGCGGTGAACTGCAACCCCAATCGCAACCCGGTGTCCCGGGCGGCCGCCGCAGGACGGGTGTTCCCGCAGGCCAGGCGGTGGCCCCAGCAGGATTCGAACCTGCGGCACCCGCTTTAGGAGAGCGGTGCTCTGTCCCCTGAGCTATGAGGCCGGTACGGGACCAGGGTAGCGGAGACCGGGGGTGCGGGGGGTGGTGGTGGGCCGGGGGAGCGGGGTGTGGGCAGCGGGGCGGCGGGGAGTTGAGTACGCTGGGGGCATCGGGGTTGCCATGGACGGCCCGTGACCCTGATCACAGCCGGGTGGGGCGGTGACCCGCCGCCCGGCGTGCGGTCGCGTGGGGACCACCCCGTGATCAGGACGTCCGTACGCGATACCGGCCCGGCCGCGTCGTCGGCGGCGGGCGGGACGCGGCCACCGTGACGCTGGGCCGATCAGCCCAACACGTCCGGTTGTGGACATGTAGTACCTTGCGTTGCGGCCACGCGCACGATCGAGACAGGCAGCCGGAGGATTCTCGTGCCGTTGATTGGCGATTCGACGCGGCGGGGCTCGCGTTCCCCGCGCGACCGGGCCTCCTCCGGTCCGATGCGGCGGCCGTGGGCACGGCGCCGCGCGCAGAGCGCCGTCTTCGTCCTGGTGGTCGCCTTCTTCCTGGTGCCCGGCGCCGACGCGGCCCTCGCGCCGGCCGCCTCCCCGGCGCACGCCGACGCCGACCTGGACACGCTCAAGGAGCAGGCCGACCAGGCCAAGGACGACCTCGAGGCCGCGACCGAGGAGTACACCGAGAAGGAGGAGGCGCTCGAAGACGCGCAGGACGAGCTGATCGGCACGCTGCACGACCTCCAGCAGACCGAGCTCGAACTCGCCGAGATGCGCGAACCCCTCGCCCAGCTCGCCAGCACCCTCTACCAGCAGCCCGACAGCGGCACCCTCGCCCTGGTGACCTCGGGCTCGCTCGACCAGGACCTCCAGGTGGAGTCGCACGTCGTCAAGCTGTCCGACGACAAGGAGGCGCTGCTGGACGAGGCCAACGCGCTGCGCGAGGAGCAGGGCGACCTCACCTCGCAGGCGCAGGACCTCCAGGCGCAGACGCAGTTGGAGGCCGTCGAACTGCAGGACGACCTCGACGCGCTGCGCGCCCAGTCCGAGGAGAGCACCAACGCCCTCATGCAGGAGCTGGAGGACCGCGGGCTCGACGTCGACGCCTACATGGCCGGGGTCGAGTGCGACCCCGAGGCCGGCGCGGCCGCCGACGGCTACCCCAACGGGCTGATCCCGTCGGAGTCGCTGTGCGAGCTGCACCAGGGCGGCGAGTTCCTGCGCGCCGACGCGGCCGTGGACTTCCTGGCGATGAACCAGGCGTTCACCGAGCACTTCGGCAAGCCGATGTGCGTCACCAGCTCCTACCGCGACCTGGCCAACCAGCAGCGGGTCTACGTCGAGCAGCCCCCGGGCAACGCGGCGGTCCCCGGCACCAGCAACCACGGCTGGGGGCTGGCGGTCGACCTGTGCGGCGGCGTGCAGACCGAGGGCACCCCGGAGTTCAGCTGGCTGGAGGCGAACTCGCGGGAGTGGGGCTGGTTCCACCCGCAGTGGGCGTACTCCAGCCCCTATGAGCCCTGGCACTGGGAGTACGAGGCCGCGCAGTAGCGGCCCCGCGCCCCGGGCGGGCGGCCCGCGCCGCCCGTCC
>NZ_BCRK01000074.1 GCF_001552555.1 Nocardiopsis trehalosi NBRC 14201
GGGGCGGGCGGGCCCGCTCCCGCCCGCCCCGCCCCGCCGTGTGGTGTCGGGGTCCGGCGCAGGCCCTCAGCCCATCGCTTCGGAGCCCCACCCGGCCTGCACCATGGTCTGGAACCGCCATTCGCCGTCGGCCTTCACCAGGACGTCCACGTAGTGCATCTCGGTGGTGGCGCCGTCGACCTCGGCCGCGGACCGGGTGAACACCACGACGACCGCGCCGCTCAGGAAGAACGGCGTCCGGGTCGACGTGAACCGCACCTTCCCCGCTATGGGCCCCATGACCTCGGCCATCGAACGGACGTAGGCCGCGCGGTCGGACTGCGCGGCCGACCCGTTCCCGGCGCCGTCGTCGGTGACCGTGTTCATCGGGAACACGGCCATGTCGGCCAGCGCCTCGACGTCCGCCCGCTCGGCCAGCGCGTCGTATCGGGCGAACCAGTCCGTCAGGCTCCGCTCGTCCTCGGGGGTCGCGGTGTATCCCGTCAGCTCGGCGGCCCGTGCCGCCGTCTCCATCGTCATCGCCATGGTCGTCCGCCTCCTCGCCACGCGCCGCCCGGCGCGCTCTTCGTACAACGTAACGTACAACGTACGAAATGTCGAGCGGTATTCCCGGGAGTCGGGATGGCAGGCAACTAATTGACGCGACATATATGTCGTGTAATCTAATCGCATGGACTCCGACATCGCCCCCACCCTCGTCCTCGTCCCGTGCTTCTCCGGCGCGGCCTGGGACACCGCCCCGTTGACCCCCCTCGCCCACCGCCCGATGCGCGCCCCGCGCCTGCCCGACGGCCTCACCGACGTCGAGGGCTACGCCGACGCGATCGCCGATACCGTGGCCGACCTCGACTCCTACGTCCTGGTGGGCGACTCCTTCGGTGCGGTGGTCGCCCTCGCCCTGGCCGTCCGCCGCCCCGACGGGCTGCGCGGCCTCGTCCTCTCGGGCGGGTTCGCCGCCGACCCGCTGCCCTCGCCGCTGCACCGGGCCGCCATGCGGCTGATGGGCCGCGCCCGCGGCCCCCTCTACCGCTCACTGGTGCTCCGCGCGCACGCCGCCCGGCTCGCGTCGCCCTACGACACCGACGGCGAGGTGCCGTGGAGCACCGCCCGCAGCCGGCGGCTGTTCCTCGACAACACGCCCGCCACCTCCTTCGGCGCCCGGGTCACCGCGGCGCTCTCCGCCGACTACACCGCGCACCTCGGCCGCGTCGATGTCCCCACCCTGGTCCTGACCCCCGCCCACGACGTCCTCATCGGCGCCGGGGCCGCCCGGGTCCTGCTCGACGGCATCCCCGACGCGCGCGAGACCGTGCTCCCCCGCACGGGGCACATGTTCCGGTTCACCCACCCGTCCGCCTACGCTCGTGCGGTGGACGAATTCACCGCTCAGCACGTCGACCGGAGGCGGGTGGCCGATGCGCGCGGCTGAGGAACTGCGCTACCTCATCCTCGCGGCGCAGCGCGAGGGCAACCGCATGCTCGCGCGGGACCTGCGCCGCCTCGGGCTCACGCCCTCGCAGGCCGAGGTGCTGCGGCTCCTCCGCGACCGCCCCGGCCTGACCCTCAACGGCCTCGGGGAACTGCTGGTGTGCGAGAGCGGCGGCAGCCCCAGCCGCCTCGTCGACCGCCTGGTCGTCGCGGGCCTGGTCCGGCGCGACGTCCCCGCGCACGACCGCCGCCACATCGAGCTGTCGCTGACCGACGAGGGCCGGTCGCGCGCCGACGCGGTCGCCGCCGTCGAGGAGGACGTCCACCGCCGGATCGACGCCGCCGCGGCGGGGCACGACCTCGCCCCGGTCACGGGGTTCCTCCGGTCGTTCGTGTCGGGCCTGCCCGCCGGCCGCGCCGTGGACCGCCGCGCCGGCCGCACCCCCGACTGACCGCCCGCGCGGCCGAAGCCGCGCGCGAGCGGCCTCGGGTCGGCCGGCCCACACGACGACGCCTCCACCCCGGTTCTCGGGGCGGCGATGCCCGCCGTCTCCGGCAACCGGCTCGACCGCGCCCGCGCGACCCCGTCAGCGTCCCGCCCCAGCAACCGGGGCGAGCCTGCCGGCCAACCCGACAGGCAGGTCCGACAGGGCACGCCAAGCGAAGCCGGTGACCTCTTCGAGCTGAAGCCGCACGTCGGCGCTGTCGACCAGGTGGGCATATCGGAAATCGAAGTGATAGTGCTCTGGTTCACCCTTCTCCGGATTGGCGGGGATACGGTGAATGTCGATGTCGACGGGAATGACACCGAGGGCGGGGGGAGAAGTCACCTGCTGCCAGGGGATACCCGTCTCTTCTTCGAGTTCGCGCAGGCTCGCGCCGAGCAGGCTCGTATCCTCGGGTTCGATGTGCCCGCCGGGGAGCAGCCACGTGCCGAGGGCTTTGTGCCGGATCATCAGCACGCGGCCGTGGGGGTCGACGACCGCCGCGCCTGCGGTGGCGTGCCCGATGCGAAATTCCTTCCGTGAGGTGATGTCGTGCTTCTCGTCGAGCGCGTGCAGGAGGAGCGCCATACCGACGGCCTCGCCGGGGTGGCGGTCGAGGTACGTGGAAAGCGCGTAGCGGATCTCGGATTCGGCGATCGTCATGCTGCCCCATTGAAGTAGTCGAGCCATGTCGCCGCGACCCGTTCTCGGACTTCGGGCGGCAACTCGTAGTGCGCACACTCGTGGGGCGCGTGCATGAGCCGCGCCGCCGCGGCGATGATCTCCGCCTGCACGAGGAAGATGAAGGCACCCACGCTCGCACCGTGCAGGAAGTTCACGGCGTTGCCGTCGTTGAGCACATAGAAGAAGTGGCCGGTGTGGGCGTATCGGGTGATCGCCTCGCCGACACTCTCCCGGGCGTAGAGAGGGTCGAGCGCGTCGAGTTCGAGTTCGTCGTCGGAGGAGGTCACCGAGGCGATGTACGCGCCGTTGGCCACCCGCGCGAAGTCGTCGGCCCGGAGTGCGAGGTTTCCGGTGGCGCACACCACGATCCCCGATCCGGCGAGTGCTCGTCCCAGGGTCGCCGAGGTCGCGAAGCCTTGCGCGAGCGCCTGGGTGCGCTTCACGGGGTCGATGTCGTAGACCGTGACCTGAACGCCGCGCCCGTGCAGCATCCGCGCCACGGATGAACCGAGCTTGCCGAAGCCCAACACGGCGGCTGCGCGCCCGTACAGAATGTCGCCGCGAGCCCGGATCAGGGCCTCGGTCGAGAACACCACGGACTGGCCGACAAGGTAGTCCTCGGGGGCCTTCAAGGGCGAACGAGCGACCGAATAGACCGGACACGGCGGCTTGCCATACATGAGATACCGTCGATGGCCGTTTTCGGTGTCCTCGACGACGCCGACGATCTCGCCCGAGAATCGGTCGCACAGCTGAGGCAGAGCTGGTGCGAAGTATCCGCCGACATCGAGAAGTACGATCCGTTCTCCGGCCGCGCGCGATTCGAGGTAGGAAAGTGCTTCATCGGCGGTAGCGAGCGAGCGCCGATCAAGCTTGTCGACCTGCCAAAGGGATGACGATTCGGTCAGGGCGTCAGGATCGATACTTTTGGGCTTCGGCAGTACGGCACGCAGGTGTGAGATGGACGCGATCGCGCGAAGGAAGAGGGGCCTGTCGGCCAGCAGGTGGGTGATGACGACGGTCGAGATCCGGGTGTCGCGAGCCTTGTGGTCGACGACACGGGAGAAGTAGCTGGAGATGCGATTGCGCTCGAAGTCTTCGAGCATGGCGGCTCCTGTTGTGAACGGGACTGGAGGTCCCTCCGAGAATCGCCTTCGGCCGCGGGCAGGGAGCGGGGAGACGAGCACGAGCGCGACGAGCGTTCGCAGGGAGGCCGTGTTCCCCGTTATTCGGATGCGAGGGCGGTGTTGAGATGTGCCCTGCGATGAAAGTCGGGCCCGCTCATGTCAGCGCTCCATTGCAGCTTTGGCTGTGCCCGAGAGTATCCCCACCGGAACACTCGGGCCTGGCATCCCCAATTTATGGCGATCGAAATGGCAAAGGGGGTAGCTCTGCTACCCCCTCGTCTAAGGGTACCTTCTGTACCCCCTGTTGCGGCTACGTGAACTCGACACCGATATTTCGCGCGAGATTTTGCACGTCGTCGCGGATGATCCCGTTCCGGGAATCTCCGAGAAGGTTGATAATGGAAGATCGTGCAAATCGATTGAAACGTACTGTTTCAGGAGATTCCTTGTGTGCCTTTACGAGGAGATGCACGACCGCGATGTCTTCACCCTGAAGCTTGTGCGCACGCGCGGACTCGATCATGTGGAAGCTTCGACGAGTGGCCGACGGCATGGACGCGAGGTTGATGCTGCTCGCCGCGCGGACGGCTGAAGCTCCCTTCAACAGGTCAACGTTCATCGTGATCGCGTAAGCGTCCACCATCCCTCGTCCGAAGATGAGGTAGGGGTGCGCGTACTTGTCTCCAAGGCGCTGTGCAGCTCTGTCAGCGCGATCCCAATAACGCCACGCATCACCGGATCGACCGATCTTGGCGTAGGAGAGCGCGGCAGCCAGTTGCAGTAGCCCCCAGCGGGCCAGGCTCTCCGGTCCCTCGTCGGGTCGTACGAGTTCGGCCGCACTCATCGCCAGGTCGACGCGCGCCTCATGGCGTTCGCCGACATCGCGGAACACGTGATTCATGTACCAAGCAGCAACGGCCATCGCATGAGGGTCGTCCGCATCCTGGGCGGCGGCCATCGCCCGGTCCCCCGTCAGAGTCACGAGTTCCTGGGCGGGCTGGAAGCTTAAGTAGAGCTGGGCGAGGTGGTAGACCTGGGCGAGTGAGGCGAGTATCTGACGCCGCTCGTTGCCTTCGACCTGACGCGCCGTCCGTTGAAGGTCGGTCAGCAACCTCGGAATGACCTTTGCGACCTTTGTCCGGTGGTCCGGGTTGTCGTGCCAGAGCTGCCACGCAAGCCGTACACGATCAGCGGCCTGCTGAGGCGTCAACGGCTCCACGTCGGACGTCGTCAAGCGGTATGTCGTCAAGGCCGCGCGAACTTCCGGCAACGCGTTGTGGGCATCCCGTGTGACCGTCGTCGCTGACAGCCGCTCTTCCCCCGTGAGTTCGGCCAAGTCGTTGACCCGAAGGACCTCAGCGAGTCGGAGCAATAGGGGGAGACGGGGAACGCTCAGACGGCCGGTCTCCACCGCCTTGACCCACTCAGCCGAGCGTCCGACCAGACCACCCAGAACCGCGCGAGTTTGTCCGTTGCGTCTGCGGTAGTGCTGCACACGCTTCCCGAAGCCGGACGGAACTGGCGGAGAACCATCGTGGGGCATGGGCCCTGTCCCTTCCTGATCAGGTTGCACCGTCAGGCTAAGGGGAGTGCCATGGCCATGTAAGAGAGCGGTCCGTACCTACACCATGAGATTTCAGTGCAGAAGAGTCCGCGTAGGCTGCTGCCTGGTGCCCCGTGAACCAAGGAAGAAGAGGGCGGCAGGCCGGCATGGCGAGCAACCGTCGTGCGCCACAGGGCGTCGTTTTTATGCGGCGTCCCAAGGCGACGAGGTGCGCACCGGGACGTGGTGCCCGGGGCAGAAGGGAATGCTCCTCTGCCCCGGGCTGCTGAGCCTTCCGAGGTGCCGCCTCGCGGTCGGTGGGTGGGGGCGACGGGGAGGGCGGCGCTCGCCGGTCCTCAGGCGGCGGGAAGGGTCAGGACCCGGCAGCCGTCCTCGGTGATGGCGATGGTGTGCTCGGAGTGGGCGGTGCGCGAACCGTCGGCGGACCGGATGGTCCAGCCGTCGGGGTCGAACACGATGCGGTCCGTGGTGCGGCAGAACCAGGGCTCCAGCGCCAGGGTCAGGCCGGGGCGCAGCCGCAGCCCGTGCCCGGCCTTGCCCTTGTTCGCGACGTGCGGCTCCTCGTGCATGGTCCGGCCCAGCCCGTGCCCGCCGAACTCGGTGTTGACCGGGTATCCGTGGGACCGGGCCACCGCGCCGATCGCGGCGGAGATGTCGCCCAGCCGGTTGCCGGGGCGCGCGGCCGCGATGGCCGCCTCCAGCGCCTCCTCGGTCGCCCGCACCAACCGGACGTCCTCGGGGTCGGCGGTGCCGACGATGACGGTCACCGCGGAGTCGGCCACCCAGCCGTCGACGCTCACGGCGATGTCCATGGTCAGCACGTCACCGTCGCGCAGCACGTAGTCGAACGGGAGGCCGTGCAGGACGGCGTCGTTCACCGACAGGCAGATGACGTTGCGGAACGGGCCCCGGCCGAACGAGGGGGAGTAGTCCCAGTAGCAGGACACGGCCCCCCGCTTGCGGATCATCTCGCGCGCGTGCCGCTCCAGGTCGAGCAGGTTGACCCCGACGGCGGCGATTCCGCGCAACTCGGTCAGAATCTCCGCCACGAACGCCCCGGCGACGGCCATCCGTTCGACCTCCGCGGCCGACTTCACCTCGATCACAGGTTCCCCTCCAGGTCCGGTATATAAATACCACCCTACCGCCACCGGTATACCAATACCAACCGGGTTGGCGCCGACCGTACCGCGGCCCCTGCGGGTGAGGGCGGCCGTCCGCTTCCGCACCCGAGGACAGGGCGGACAGCGCGCCGACCTCGCCGGTGCGGGTGAGGGCACCCCTCCTTCGGTCGGTGCAGCGGGTCGCCCGCGCCGACCTCGCCCGTGCGGGTGAGGGCGTCGGCTAGGGCCGTACGTCCGGGCCGCTCGTACGGGGGCGCCGCCCCGGGCGCGCGCGGGCGCCCGCCCGTGAGGCGGAGGCGGACGGCCGGCTCCGCTCGCGCGCGTCGCCCCCGGTCCGGATTCGACGCGACGCCTGTAGGGCCTCCCCTGGTGTCGCATCAGCGCGAACCGAGCCGAAGGAGGGCGCCCGTCCTGACCTGCCCTCGTGCCGTCCGCTCCCGCACGCTCGGCCAGGGCGGACAGCACGTCGGCCTCGCCCGTGCGGGGGAGGGCGTCGGGTCTTCCTCTCGCCTACGAAGTCTGTTCGCCGGCCCCCCAGCACGACGACGAGGGCGTCCGTTCGGTCCCGCCTCGTGCCATCCGTGTGTGGGGACGCCCGCAGAGCCGTATGTCCGCGCCGCCCGAGCGGGAAGGAAGTCGACCCGGGCGCGCCCGGCGCGCAGCCGGACCGCCTCGGCGCGCTCCGACGACCCGGCCGAGCGCCGATGCCCGCCGGTGGGGGAGAGGCGGTCGGCCGATTCCGCTCGCGCGCGTCACCCCCGGTCCCGCCTCCGCGCGATGCTGGAATGACCTTCTCCGGCAACGTTCCAGCGCGAACCGAGCGGCACGGGGCGCCCGTCCGCTGCCGTCCACGCGCCGTCTGCCGGTAGGGGTGGGCGCTGGTCCTGCTCTCGTGTGGTCCGTGCGGACGGCGCCCGTCCGGTGCCGTCCGCGCGGCACCCGTTGGGAAGGGGCGTGCGCCGGTCCCGTCCTGGTGGCGTTCGTGCGCGGAATGGGCGTCCGTCCGGCGTCGCCGCATGCGCGCCGCGCCCACGGGGAGAGCCGTCCGGCCCCCGACAGGCGCCGCCCTCGCCCCGGGGTTCGCCGAGGTCGGCGCACCGCCCGGTTTCCCTTACCTCGCAAGGGGTAGCGGCCGTGGTCCACATCCGGATCGAAGGGGCGATCGCCATGCGCCTCGGCAACCGCGCCGCCGCAGGGCCGGCCGCGGCCGGGCCCGGCCGGTTCCGCCGCAGCGCCGCCGACCCGCCGCGTGCCACCGCTCTGCTGTCCGGCCTGCCCCGCGCCGCACCCCCGCCGGTCCCCGTGCCGCGCCCGGCCGCGCCGGCGGCCCCGCGCCTGCACGCCCGGGTCACGGGACCGCCCGACGCGCCGTACGAGGTCGTGTGCGTGCCCGGCCTCGGCTGCTCGCACCGCTACTTCGCCCCGTTCGCCCGCGCGCTCGCCCCCGAGGTGCGGGTGACCGCCGTCGACCTCCCCGGCTTCGGGCGCAGCCCCGGACCGGCGGCGGCCCTGGACATCCGCGGGCTGGCCGCCGCGCTCGCCGACTGGCTGCGCGCCACCGGCCGTACGGGCCTGCCCCTGGTCGCCAACTCGATGGGCTGCCAGGTCGTCGTGGACCTCGCCGTGCACGCCCCCGACGTCGCCGGACCGCTCGTGCTGAACAGCCCCACGGTCGACCCCGCCGCCCGGTCGGCCGTCCGCCAACTCGCCCGGATGGCGCGCGACACCATCCGCGAACCGCCCGCCCTCGTCCCGGTCGTCGCCCGCGACTACCTCCGGTGCGGACCGGGCCGCCTGGCCGCCACCCTCCGCCACGCCCTGGCCGACCCGATCGAGCGCAAGCTGCCGAACGTCGCGGTCCCCGCCGTGGTGGTGCGCGGCGCCCGCGACCCGGTCGTCCCGCACGCCTGGGCCGCCGAGGCCGCCCGCCTCCTCCCGCGCGGCCACCTCGTGGAGATCCCCGGCGCCGCCCACGCCGTCAACTTCTCCACCCCCGCCCCCCTGGCCCACATCACCCGCACCCTCCTCCCCGCCACCGCCCGGCCGTGCCCCGCGCCGGCCTTCGGGCCCGCGTGACCCGGACGCCCGCGCGCGGCGCCCTCCAGCCGCCCGGCGGCCGCACCCGGCCATCGCCCGCGCGGACCGGCACCAGGTTCCTACGCTGCGGATATGGACGATGACGGGACCGGGACGGCCGCTTTCGCGGGCCCGGCGTGGCGCGACGCCTTCCGCGCGGTCGACCGCGCCGGCTTCGTGCCGACCCGGGCGTGGGCCACCCCCATGGACGGCGGCCCCGGCCGCTGGATCGACCGCGACGCCGACCCGGACGCCTGGCGGGCGGCCGTGCGCGGCGACGCCACGATCCTCACCCAGGTCGACGACGGCGCCACCCCGCTGACCGAGGAGAGCGCCGCCGCGAGCGTGCTGCCCTCGTCGTCCGCCACCGCGCCCAGCCTCGTGGCGGCCTTCCTCGACCTGCTGGACCCCGCGCCCGGCGACCGCGTCCTGGAGATCGGCACGGGGACCGGCTGGACGGCGGCCCTGCTGTCCCACCGCCTCGGCGGCGACCGCGTCACCACCGTGGAGGTGGACCCCCAGGTCGCCCGCACCGCCGAGGCCAACCTGCGGCGCACCGGCCACCAGCCCGCCCTGGTCGTCGGCGACGGGGGGTACGGGCACCCGGCCGGCGCCCCCTACGACCGCGTCCACGCCACCTGCGGCGTCACCGAGGTGCCGTGGGCGTGGGTGGAGCAGACGCGGCAGGGCGGGGTGATCGTCGCCCCGTGGATGCCGCGCGTGCAGGGAGGCGGCCACCGGGTCCGCCTGACCGCCACGGGCGACGGCGCCGTCGGGCGCCTGCACGGGGACGGCTCCTTCATGCTCCTGCGCGCCCACCGCCACGTCGTCCGCCCGCTGCGCGGAGAGCCCCGGGAATCCACCACCCGACTCGATCCGCGGCGCCTCACCGGGTCGGGACGCGGCTGCGCCGTCGCCTTGGCGGGTCTGCTGCCCGACGTCCACGTCAACGCGGGCGACGCGCCCGACGGCACCCACCGGCTCGCTCTGCGCGACACCGCCGGGGAGTCGCACGCCCTGGTGGTCCGCCACGCCGACGGGGGCGACGCCGCGGTGTCCGAACGAGGCCCGCGCGACCTGTGGTCGGAGGCGCGGGACGCGTACTTCACCTGGGTCGGCTGGGGCGAGCCGGGCCGGGAGCGGTTCGGCCTCACCGTCGACCGCGAGGGCCACCACGTCTGGCTGGACCGGCCGGACCACCGGATCGGAGGGATCTCATGGGCAAGCACGGCGGTGTCGACCGCTCGATGTGCGGAGGAACGGGGACCGTGACCGTGAACCACGACGGCCGCCAGGAGACGCGGCCGTGTTCGGGGTGCCGCGGGACCGGAAAGGTCTGACGCGGCCGGGAGGTCAGGCGGGCGGGGGCCATTCCGGGGCGAGGACGGACCACACCTCGATGTCCTGGCGGGTGCCCCGGTAGGGGTGGCTCGCGCGGAGGACGCCGTCGCGGCGCATGCCGAGCCGCTGGGCGACGCGGATGCTCGCCGTGTTCTCGCTGGAGGCGTGCCACTCCACGCGGTGCATGCCGCGCTCCCGGAACGCCCAGTCGATGATCGTGCGCGCCGCGCGGGTGACCAGGCCGCGGCCCGCCGCCGACGGCTCCAGCCAGCAGCCGGCCTCGCAGGTGCCGTGGACGGCGTCGAACACCCGGAACAGGACCCCGCCGACGAGGGTGCCGTCGAGCCAGATGCCGTACAGGCGGCCCGCGTCGGCGGCGGCCTTGTCGGCGTAGGACTGGAGCCAGGCCCGCGCGGAGTCGAGGTCGGACGTGACGTCGGCGAGGCCGATGTGGCGGCCGACGAACTCGCGGCCGCGATCCATGTGGGCGAGGAACTCCTCGGCCTGCCAGGGCTCCAGCGGGCGCAGCTCGGCGCCGTCGCCCAGGGGGATCGCGAACATCTCCACCTCCACCGTGGCCGTGCGGGACACCGCATCGTCCCACGCCACCCGGTGGCGCCTGGGGCGGGGGTCGTCCTATGTCGGTACGAGTGGGGCGAGTGGGGCGCCGGCGCGGCCCGGAGGGGCGGCGGCCTCTGCGGCGACCAGCGGGGCGGGGCGAACTGCCCCCGCCCGCCTCCGTTGCCGGAGCCGGTGGGTGACGTGGTCGGCGTGATCGGGGCGGTTCCGGCGCGGGTCGGCCGGGTGGTGGGTGGGGTCAGCGGGCCGGTGGGTCGGGGGCGTCCGGGGCGGGTGGCGGGCGGCGGCGGGTGGTGGCGAGGAGGAGTGGGAGCAGGGCGGTGGCCAGGCAGGCCATGGCCAGCGGGAACGCGTCGGTGCCGAACACCTGCATGACCCGGCCGGCGTTGCCCGCCAGCAGCACCGACCCGGCTGCGCTCGCCACCGATGTGAGCGCGACCGCGAGATAGCCCGCTGCGGACCGGTCGCCGAAGGCACGCAGCACGGCCGGGAAGACCGGCCCCAGCGCCACGCCCACGACCGCCACCAGCCAGTACGCCCCCGGTGCGGCCGCCAGCCCGAACGACACGGCCGCGACCGCGCCCGCCCCCAGCACCCCGGCGTGCGGCAGCGCGCGGCCGACCCGGGAGAGCGCCAGCACCCCGATGCGCCCGGCCGTCATGGCCGCCCAGAACACGGCGAGTACGCCCCACCGGTCGGCCGGGTCGAGCCCCAGGGGCGCGGAGGCCGTGAGCCAGGCGTAGAGCCAGTTGATCCACCCGTTCTCGATCCCGGCGTAGAGGACGACCGCCAGGTAGAGGGGGAGGAGCGCCACCGCGCCCCGTGCCGGGGGGCGGGCGGATGCGCGGGCGGACTCGGAAGCGGGCCCGGGGGCGGAGGCCGCCACGGGCGTGGGGCCGGTCGCGGGGGTGGCGGTCTCCGGGGCGGGCGCCCGTGGGGTGGGTGTGGTGGCGGGGCCGTTCCCGGGCGGGTCGGTCGCGGAGGCGGCGGTGTCTGGGTCGGGCGTCCGTGGTGGGGGCGCGGCGGCGGAGCCGTCCTCCGGCGCGCGGTCGACGGTGGGTCCTGCGGTGGGGGGCACCGCGGTGGGTGACCGCCGTGTAAGCGCGGCCGTGGCGGCGGCGGTACCGCCCACGGCGAGGGCCACGACGCCCAGGACGGCCGCCGGAGTGGAGGCCCCTGCGGGGGCGCCCGCCGCCAGCAGGGTCAGGGTGCAGCACGCCCCGGCGCCGAACGAGGTCTGCTGCACCAGCACGGTGGAGCGCCCGCCGCGCAGCGCGTCCGAGGTCAGCACGACCAGGACCGCCGCCGTCGCCGCGCCCAGCAGCAGGTGGCCCGCCGCCAGAACGGGGAAGGCCCCCCGACCGGCGGCGAGCACGGCCGCCGACGCCGCGACCACCGCCAATGCCGGTGCCAGGAGGGCCGAGACGGGACGCCGCCGCCCCAGCACCCCCGGCAGCAGCGATCCGGCCAGAGCGCCCGCGAAGCGGAATTGGAGGAGGGTTCCGGAGACCGCCGGGTCGCCCAGCGCGCGTCCGGCGTCGTGGGCGGCGACGCCGATGACCGCCACGGAGGCGCCGAGCAGGGTGAAGACGACCGCGTCGACGTGGCGGAGTACGCGTGGGGGGTCGGTCCGCCTGGTCGGTGCTCCGCCGTTCGGTCCTGTCCTTCGCGTCATGCGGGTCTGGTGTCCATGCCGGTGAGTGCCGGGGATGTGCCGAGTGGGGTCACGGTCGTTTCGAGCTGGCGGAGCGTCCGCGCGGGGGTGGTCCGCCCGGTAGGTAGGGGGTGGTTCGGTCGTGTGCTTGGTGTCATGCGCGGCTGGTCCATGCAGGTGGTCGCCACGGTCGTGCCGAGTGGGGTGGCCGCTGTTTCGAGGTGGTGGAGTGCGCGCCGGGGGACGACCCGTCTGGTCGGTGGGCCGTGTTTCGGTCGTGGTCTACGCGTCATTTCGGGCCCGCGTTGGCGTCCGTGCCGTGGGTGCTCCGCAGGTACGCACGGCAGCGGCCCGACCGGCGGTCGTCGCGCCGGTCGGCTCGGACGGCCGGACGGGGACGGCCGCCTCGGGCCGGGGGGTGAGCGTCGCCCCGGCCGTCGCGGATCGGTCCGGAACCCCTTCGGAGGGCGCCCTTCGGGCGGCGGGTGCACACCTGGCTTGGGGCGGGTGGGGGTGGGTCATGTCGTGTCGGGGTGGAGGGCCGTGAGGTAGCGGGCGGCCTCGTGGATGAAGTCGGGGGCGGCCTTGGTGTCCCGGGCTCCGCTGCCGAGCGCGGCCGCCAGCGCGTCGGCGACCGCGCCGGGCGCGCGCTCGCCGAACTCGTGCGCGTTCGCCATGCCCGCGTACTGCTCGCGCACCGGGGGGATGCCGTAGTAGACGTGCTGGACGTGCGGTGCGGCCAGCGTGATGGCCTCGGCCGCGGTGAGCATGTAGGACTCGAACTCGCTCGCGAAGACCACGGCGCGCAGCCGGGGCGCGGTCAGCACCGCCGCGGGCAGCTCGTCGGAGAAGGCGAAGACCGGCGTGACCGCCTTGGGCCCCAGCGCGGCGCACCGGTCGCGCAGCGCCGCCGCGTGGTCGGCCGGGGCGACGGCGGACGGCATGAGCAGCACCAGGTGCTCGTCGCGGCCGGGGTCGCGGTCGAGGAGCGCCGCCCAGCCGTCGAGGATGAGGTCGAAGCCCTTGCTGGGGACGCACCGCCCCCACGAGAACACGAGGTCGCGGTCGGGCGGCACCCCGTACCGGTCGAGGACCTCGGGGGCGGGGCCGCGGCGGGCGAACTTGGGGTCGTCGGCCCAGACGCCGTTGAGGAACGGCACCAGGCGGTCGTCCGGAACCCCGTAGGAGTCGCGCAGGAGCCCCTGGGTGAACCGGCTGACGTAGGCGACGGAGTCGTCCGGCGCCGCCCGCATGGCCGCGAACCCCGCGGTCTCCCAGTCGACCCGCTGCCGGGCGAGGGGGTCGCGGCCGGCCATCCCCAGGCTGTGGGCGACGAAGGACACCCGGACGTCGGCCCGGTCGGCCAGGAAGGAGCGCAGGTTGGTCAGCATGACGCCGTGCGCGACGACGGTGGTGCGGGAGTGGGCGTCGGCGATGCCCCGTACGAGCCGGGCGGCCTCGGCGCAGGCGTCCCGCCACGCGGCGGGGTCGGCCAGCCCCCAGGCGGCGCGCAGGGAGGAGCCGTCGGGCACCGGGTAGGTGAGCAGCCGGCCGCCCTCGGCCGCGCAGACCGCCGCGACCTCGGCCGCGAGGTCGGCGCGGTGGTCGGGCGACGCGGCGGCGACCCCGGGCCCGATGGCGTACAGCGCCGGCCGCGCCCCGGCCGGGCCCGGGGCGAGCCGGCGGACTTGGTCGTACGCGCGGAGGAAGCAGGACACGGCGACCCCGATGCCGCATTCGAGGGTGGTCGCCCCGTCGATCGCCAGGACGACCAGGGCCTCGCGGGGTTCAGCCATTGACGGTGCGCTCCCGGTCGGGGACGAAGTGCCGCGCGTGCTGGGACAGGTCGGCGACGTTGACGGTCTTCTGCAGCCAGCGGGTGCGGAGGTCGGCGGGGTCGTCGTAGTGGACGACCTCCTTGCAGTGGATGCTCTCGTTGTTGGCCTCGCCGAGGAACCGGCCGGGCAGGATGCGGAACCGCCTCTTGTTGCGGTGCAGCAGCCGGACGACCGCGTAGAGCGCCTGCTGCGCCTCGGGGGTGAGGCCGATCGTGCGGTTCTCGAAGACGCGGATGTCGTACTCGGACGCGCCCCCGATCACCGGATGGACGTCGGCCGTGCCGAGTTCGGCGTTGGCCCCGGCGACGCTGAGGTCGTCGAACGGGGTGTGGAAGGCGGGCCGCGACAGGATCTCGCGCTGCGCCGGGGTGAGGGCGTCGAGCACGTCGATGTTGCGGGTGAACGACGTGAACACGTAGCTGGTGGCGGCCTGGCGCAGGCCGATGATGTTCACCCAGTCGGGGCGCACGAAGTGGTTGGCGAGGTCCTTGTGGAAGCCGATGTCCTGGAGGGCCTTCTGCGACTGGGTGTCGGCCATGCGGTCCCAGGGGTGGATGTCCTGGAAGACGTCGCCGTCGTTGACGTTGATGTAGCCGATCGGCTCCTGGCCCATGAGCCGGGCGTAGACCAGCAGGAACGCCTCGGAGACGTAGGTGTGCTTGCGGGCCCGCTTGTCGGCCACGGGGTCGCTGTAGTCGAGCAGGGGGAGGTGGGGGTCGATCGGGCAGCCGGCGAGGGTGATGACCGGGCGCTCGTGGCGCGGCCACGCGCGGGCCTCGGCGCAGAAGTCGGCGAAGCGGGCGGGCACCGTGCCGTCGTCCAGCGCCCGGCCGACGTCGCGGTCGAACGCCGGATAGTCGACGTAGGGGTTGGCCGTGATCTCCCGCAACCGGGACACCAGGTGATCGTTTTCGGTGGGCGTGAACGAGAAATCGATGTCGGTGTGTTCCCGGAGTTCGACCGGCATGGTGCTTGCCTCTCGATAGGGCCAAGCGCTGCGGAGGAATACATCGGCGATTCGACCGATTCCGGAGTGTAGTCAGCGTCATGATGCGCCCGCAAGGCCCTTTTCGGGCCCTGGGGATTTCCGCCGAGCGGGGGTGTGCTCCGAATGCGGATATCCCTTTCGATCGATTTCGCGTTTTTGCGATGATCCGCCACAAATGGCGGCGCGCATTCCGTCCGCCCCGACGCACCCGGGCCGGCGGCGGTTCCCCGCGCCCGTGTCCGCTCCCGGCCGCCCGACCGGCCCGGACGCGGGGCCGGGGGCGGAACGCGGCCTCCGCGCGGACCGTCTGATGATGGCTCCGGAAGGGTCCGACCGCGCACGGCGCCCCGACCGACCGGCCGCCCGGGAGCAGGCAGCGATCACATCGAGGAGAGCAGCATGGCAGCACACCGAGTCACCGTCGTCGTCCACCGCGAGGGCGACCAGTACGTGGCGCAGTGCCTGGAGGTCGAGGTGTCGAGTTTCGGGGACACCCGCGAAGAGGCGGAGGCGATGATCACCGAGGCCCTGGAGCTGTACCTGGAGGGCGAGCCCGCGCCGAAGCCGCTGGAGGACCCCGCCCTCACCGTCATCGAGGTGAGTACGGATGGGTAAGACCGGGAAGGAGGTCGCCGCGGAACTCCTGGCCAAGGGGTACTCCTTCCAGAACCAGAAGGGCAGCCACGCCAAGTACAAGGGCCCCGAGGGCCAGGTCGTGATCGTGCCCATGAACAACAAGGAGATCCCGAAGGGCACCATGGGCAGCATCCGGCGCCAGATGGCGGCCAAGCCGCAGACCCCGAAGAAGGAGAGCGGCATCCTCGGCGCCGTCCGCAACACCGGGAGCGGGAAGAAGGCGGCCGAGTCGGCCCGAAAGGACGACAAGAAGCCCAAGAAGAAGGGCAGATGACCCCCGGGCGGACCCGCCCCTGAGGGAGGCGCCCCCGGCCGCGCACCGCGCGGCCGGGGTTCCGCTCTACAGCACCACCGACAGCAGCGCGAGCAGCACCAGGCAGCCCAGGGCGACCCACACGGCGACGCGCAGCGCGCGGTCGTAGGGCGCGGTGGCCGCGATTGCGGCCCGGCGCCGGCTCAGCGTGTCGGCCGCCTCCTGGTCGACCTCCTCGATCCGGCGGTCCCGCTCGGCGTCGAGTTCGGCCAGCCGGGCCCGCAGCCCGGCGAGCAGCCGGGCGCCCTCCTCGGGGTCGGCGACGGCGGAGCGGTCGCCGTCGGCCGGCTCCTTCTCCCGCACCTCGGCGCCGTAGGCCCGTTCCTCGCACTCGCGGATGAGCTCCATCCGGCGGCGCAGCACGTCCTGCCGGACGGCGGCCCGGCGCGCCTCGGCCGTGTTGTCGGCGTCGAACGCCAAGAGCACGTCGGGGATCTCCTCCGCCCGGTTCAGTGAGGAGCGGAGGACGTGCAGCAGCACGGCGAAGGAGTAGACGAACAGGACGGAGAACAGCACCTCGGGACCTGTCACCGCGCCCCCTCCCATGCCCCCGCGCAGGGGCGGACGGACTTACGCACTTGGTCCCTTCCCCTTCCCGCCGTTCTGCGCGGCGCGCCGGGCGAGCGCCTTATCGGCCTGATGCCGCGCCCGCTGGTACAGGCTGGAGTCCTTGAACTCCTTGGGGCCTTCCTTCTTGCGCCGTCCGAGCACGGCGCGGATGCCGTGCGGCACCGACACCCCCAGCGCCTCGTCGAACGCGGCGGGGTCGAGGATGGGCGGGTCCTGGTCGGGGGGCATCCCGTAGTGCAGCTCGTCGGCCCGCCCATTGAGGTCGACCGGTTCGACCAGGTTGAACCGTTCGAGGAAGGACCGCCGCGGACTGACCGCCAGCGTGTCGTTGTACTCCTTGATGATGCGGGTGACGGTGTCCTTCTGCTCGGCGTTGAGGTGGGAGTCGTCGACCAGCTTCAGCTTCTTGGTGCGCTTCCCGGCATAGGCGATGCGGGGGTTGTCGCCCTCCATGTAGGGCGACAGGTCGTTGAGGAACGAGGAGCGGTAGCGCTCCATGGTCGTCGCCGACTGCCGGATGAGCGCCGCGGCCATGGCGTACTGGGCCCGGCTCGCGTCATCCTTGGTGAGTGAGTTCTCGTTGACGTAGCGCTGGTGGCCCTCGCCGGTCGTCAGCGCCTTGTCAATGGCGACGTAGTCCTGCTCGCCCTTGTTGCGCAGTTCCTTCTGCGACGACACCAGCTCCATCGCCGCCGCCCGGTTGTCCGCGCTCACCTTGCGGATCACCAGGGCGTAGATGACGGCGAACGCCGCGAGGACGATCCCGCCTACCACGGGCGCCACCCCTTCTCCAAGCGGTGCCCGCCGGTCGGCGGGCACGCGGGCGCGCGGTCGCGCCCGATCCGGTCACGCGCCATCGGCCCGACCCTCCGTCCCGATCACCGCGACCACGCTGCGCTCGGCGTGGGCGGACTGCTGGTCGGTCGCGCGGACCTGCCGGGCGACGTCGGCCAGCGCGACGAGCGCCCGGCCCTCGGCGGCGTCCTCCACGGCCTCGGCGAGCAGGTCCACCCGGCTCTCCGCGGTGGCCTCCTGCCGGGCCAGCGGAAGGCCCAAAGCCTCCAGGTCGCGGCGCGCCGCGGCCAGGGCTTCGAGTTCGTCGGCGGTCGGCGCGGCCGTCCCGGCGCCACTGCGGCGCCGACGCAGTACGCGGTCGGCGACGAGCAGCAGGGTGGTGAGCGCGGCGACGGCGAGCATCTGCCATTGAAGTGCGTCCATGCCCTCCCTTTCTTATGGCGGTGGCCGACGGCCTACCGGGTGCCCTTCGCCTTGGGGGAGGACGCCGCGCCCTGCTGCGGCAGGGGCCGCCGGCTCACCTCGGGCAGGATGAGCTTCGGCGTCTTCTCCGCCTCCTTGTCGCGCTTCTCGTTGGCCTCCTTGAAGATGGAGGCGATGCTTCTCGCGGAGGCGGACACGCCGTAGGAGTTCCGCTCGACGTTCTGCGCGTGCCGGGCGACCTGCTCGGCGGCCTTGGCGCGGTCGGCGCGGGCGTCGACGCGCTCCTTGGCGAGCTCCGCCCGCTGCCGCTGGTGCTCAGCCCACTGTTCCATCGCGAGCCGCTGCTTGGTGAGGGGGCCGCCCGCCGTCAATGCCTTGTTCCGCAGCGCCTCGAACTTCTTGCGCGCCGTGCTGCGGCCCGCGATCGAGTTGATCGCCAGCAGGACGGCGGTGTTGCCGTAGATGAGCAGCCGGAGCCCGTCGCCGTTGGAGAGCGCGTTGCCCACCGTCGTCATCACCCCGACCAGGGTCTCGAACACGCCGGACCGCCTTCCTCCCCGTTCCCCGCCGCACCGGCGGCCTGTCGGCCCGCCGGACCCCGTCCCCTCACGTCCGTGTCGCGGCGGCACCCGGCCGTCCGCTCCGGCGCTTACGATCTCCCAGCCGGACGTTGCGAATCAAGGCCCGGGAGCCGGAAATTCGGGAGAAATGTCCGTAAATTCCCCTCGGTTCGCGCAGTGAAAACCGAAACCGCCCCCCGGCGGTCGCGCCGGGGGGCGGGGCGGCCACGGCCCGTCATGCGACGGGCCCGCGCCGGATCAGATGCTCTTGTAGTGCTTGGCCTTCCGCTTGGCGTCCTCCATGCCCCTGCGCCCCCGGTAGGTGCCGGAGGTCAGGTTCCCGGACGGGCCTTCGCGCCGCTGCCGCTCGCGTTCGGCCTTGAACACCTGCTGAGGGGTGAGCCAGGTCTCGACCTCCCGCCGCTCCGCCTCGCGCTGGGCCTTGCTCTTGCCGAACAGCCCGCCGGCCTTCGTCGGCTTCACGCCCTCGCGCTTGCGGAACTCGTCCAACTGCTCGGCGGAGAAGCGGACCTTCTCCCCCACCACCAGTCGGAGCGGCGGCTTCTTCGGGTCCTCCCCGAGCGGGTGGTAGCGCTTCCACTGGTTCTTGAACGACTTGATGAATTCCTTCTCGATCTCGTCGCGGAAGTCCTTGAAGATGTCGTCCAGGCTCTTGTACGACCCCTTGACCTTGTTGCCGCTGACGGCCTTGGCCTTGACCTTCCTACCGATGGAGACCGCGTTCCCCTCGACTTCCTTCTTGGCGCGGTTCACCACTTCCATGATCGGCCGTGGCAGGTGGATGTCTCCCATGGAGTCTCTTTCCGCTGGTCGCTTGCGAGTGGTCCGGCGCCGAGCGGCAGGCCGGTATCCGGCCTGCTGCCGCGCCTTCTCCTCCCGCGACCGCGGTCACCGCCTCGGGGCACGGCGGTTCGGGCGCTAGCGCCCGGACCGCGGTCGCAGGGAGGAGAACTGGTTGATGTTCACGCGCGACGGGACGTTCCGTACGCGCGTGTTGCGCTCGGAGTCGGAGTTGAAGGCGGAGGCGCGGGTGATGACCTTGTTATAGGTCTCGACCGCCTTCTCGACCTTCTTCCACTCCTTTTCGCCGCGGGACCTGTTGGCCTCGTTCACGGCGTTCAACAGTTCCTGCTTCTTCTCCTTCAATGCCTTTTCCAGAATCACGGGGTTGTCGGTATGCAGGTATTCGGAGGGTCTCACCTTGGTCCGTTCCTCAGGGGCCCGGCCGGGCCGGGCGCACGTCCGCCGTCCCGCGTACGGGGCGGGCCGCGCGCCCGGCGCGGGGGCGCGCCGGCTACCACTCGTCCTCGAACCACCCCTCGGGGGCCGGGTCGGCCGGAAGGGGGCGGGGGTCCTGGTGGCGGCGCGACGTGCACTCGCGGAACGGGCCGGTGTCGCCCATCAGCACGGTCATCTGGTAGTCGAGGTGGTCGCGGTACCAGACCGCCATGCCCGTACCGGGCTCCCAGCGCAGCACCTCCCAGGCGTGCCACAGCGCGTGGAAGCGGGACACCGCCTCGGGGTGGCGCCACCACTCGCGGCACCACCGGAACTGCCCGCCCTCGGGACGGGAGTACATCGGGATGAAGCGGTAGGTGACGAACTCCTCGACGTTCTTGAAGACCGGCTTGCGGTCGGCGCCGTCGTCGGCCGCGCCGCCGTCGTCCTCCTCCAGTTCGGGGTCGTACTCCCCGTCCGTCGCGGAGTCCGGGTAGAGGTCGGCCAGCCGCACCTCGTCCTCCTCCTCCGTGACGGGGCCGTGCTCCTCGGAGGTCGTGCTCATGGTCTCGTCCTTTCCTCGGTCGGTGCCGTCACCGGGAGGCGCGTCGGTCGGGGGTCTTCGTGTGCCGCTTGTCGGCGGCCGCGGAGCGCGGGTACCGGCTCAGCTTGTCGGTCTGCTCCGCGGGGGAGAACGCGCTGTTGAGCGGGTCGTCGGCGCCCTGCACGGCCGCCGGGGTCAGCTCGCGACCCAACTGGACCAGGCCCACCAGCGCCTCCGCGGTGTCCGCCGCGCGCCGCGGCGCCGGCGCCCTCCGCGGCGCCTCCGGCCGCTCCTCCGCCGGAGTGATCCGGGTGTCCGGGGCGAACGGGTGGCCGGAGGCCCGCCGCGAGACCTCGGTGTACGCCTGGGCGGGGGTGCGCCCCGCCTCGGTGAGCCGGACGTACTCCGCACCGGCCTGCGGGTTGGCCTCGGCCAGCCGCCGGGTGAAGTTCTCCAGGGCCGCCGCCGCCGGGTCCGCCAGCGGGGTGGGGGTGCCGTTCTCCGCCCCCGTGTGCAGGGTCCAGGCGCCCACCAGGTCGCGGAGGCGGGGGGCGTCCATGCGGCGCAGTTCGTCGGGGTCGGCGGTCAGGCGCTCCCACTGCTCCGGGAGCTTCAGGGGGCGGCCGTCGGCCGCCACCGGGGCGTCGGCCCCGGCGTGCACCCCGGCGTTCTCGGCCGCGCTGATCCGGTCCAGCCCCGGCGAGTGGATGTCGTAGTTCCCGGTCCGCATACCCTCGCGGACCAGCCACTCGGAGTACCCCGCGTACCGCTGGGGGTCCCATTTGGCCACCAGCGCCTCGATCCGCCGCCGGGTGTCGGCCGCCTCGGGCTCCACCGAGGCGATGGCGCTGAGCCAGGCTCCGTGCAGCCGGTCCAGGTCCTCGGGGCTCGGCGGGGTCCGCGAATCCCACCCGGCGAACCCCTGCCACCCTTCCGGCACGTCGGCGGCCGCCACGGGGTCGCCGGGCCCGGCGAGCGCGGGGTTGGCGCGGGCGTGCCGCCACCCGTCCTCGAACGACCCGTTGAACCCGAGGTCGGTGTTCCACGCCACCGAGACGCGCTCGATCAGCTCCTCCTGCCGCTTGGTGAAGCGCAGCGCGGAGTCGACCTGCCGGGGCGTCACCGACTCCAGGACCCGGTCGATCGCCGCGTCCCCGGACGGCCCGGCGACGTGCGCCTTGACGTCCGCGGGGATGCCGGGGTTGTTCTCGATCGCCTTGCGGATCGTGCCGGTCAGCTCCCGGTCGCCGGACCCGTTCCGCGCCACGCGCGCGATCTCGACGTTGACGGGGTTGGCCACCTGCGGGTTGGAGACGTGCGTGACCTGGTTGTTGTCCTGCCCGTTGCGCGCCTTGCGGTTGCGGTACGCCCGTGCGAGCAGGGCCCCGGCGACGAGGACCGCCATGCCGATGCCCTTGCCGGCGAGCCGGCCTCCGCGCCGGTTGTGCCGGGCGTTGGCCCGCAGGAACGCCATCAGCGCCTCCATGATGGCCTCGCCCATGACCCCGGGGGTCTGCTGCACCTGGTCGGCGACGCCCAGGCTGCCGCGCCGGTCGGTGGCGTCCGGCCCCGACGACCTGACGGCTTCGGCGACGGCCGGCCCCACGCGGTCGGCGATGCTCGGCCGCTCGGGCGGCCGTCGTTCTTCGCTCATGTCCCTCTCGTCTCTCTCGGCCCGGCACCCCCACCGGGCACGGCGGAAGCCGTCGGATTCCTCGGGTTCAGGGGTTGTCCGTGCGCGCGTACCTGCGCTGCGCGTTCTCGGTGACCGACTTCTCGGCCTCGGTGATGGCCGTGCCGATCCGCTCCGCGTCCCGGCCCGTGTACCAGGGGCACATCTTCAGCAGCGTCGCCTGGGCGGCGGTGGCGAACAGCAGGGCCTCGCCCTTGCCGATCCGCCGGATGTCGGCGCCCTCCATGATCTCCTGGCGGCGCAGCTGCACCGAGTGGTTGCCCTTGCCGTCGCCGTAGCTGAACGACGTGGTCGACACGTCGTGCTGGCCGATCAGCTTGGCCAGCGCCTCGACGATCTTGTGGTCGTCCAGGCCGGCGCCGAAGAGCTTCACGGTGGCCGCCGACCACATGGCCTCCATGCCGTTCTCCGTCCAGACGCGCACCCCCTGGCGGTAGCTCTGCAGGATGGTCACCGGCACGATGCCGCGCGAACCGAGGTGGGAGTACAGGTCGGGCAGGTCGGCGATCTTGCAGATGTTGGCGGCCTCGTCCAGCACCGCCACCAGCGGCGGGTCCAGCCGCCCGCCCATGCCCTCCGACGCCTCCTCGCCCGCGATGAAGATCGCGTCGGTCATGGCCGCGATCAGCGGGGCGGCGGCCGACCGCGACTTGCTGAGCAGGTGCAGCGTCTGCTTGGAGCGGACGAACTCGCGCGGGTCGAACTCGTCCATCTCCCCGTCCTCGGGCGGGTTGACCCAGAGCATGATCTCCGGGTCGTCCAGGCAGCGGGCGGCCGTGCGGGCCGTGGTGTAGATGCCGTCGCGGGTCTCGCTGACGATGTTCTGCGTCTCGCGCAGCGCCTCGGCGTAGGCGATGAAGCCGTGGTCGAACAGGATCTCGATCGGGCGCGGCTGCTTGGCGTCGTGCAGCCATTCCGCCACCCGCTCCATGGGCTCGTCGCCCAGCGCGGCGGCGAGCATGAGCTGGGAGATGAGGGCCTTGGCGGCCGGCCCCCACATGTCCTTCTTGGAGTCCTCGTCGTCGATGGTGAGCACGAAGTGGCTGGCCAGCCGGTAGGCGTCCTCGACGGTCTTGACGTTGCGCAGCGGGTTCCACCAGAACTGCTGCCCCTGGTGGGTGATGCTCTGCGGGTCGAACAGCCACACCCGCTCGCCGGTGCGCTCCTCGCGCAGCTTCGCGGTCGCCGCCCACACGTCGCCCTTGTTGCTGGTCGCCAGCGCGGGGCCGGGCGCGTCCACCACATAGGGGATGGCCAGCGCCGTGGTCTTGCCGGCGCGGGGCGCCATGTAGGCGAGGACGGTGTCCTCCCACGAGGCGAAGAGGCGCTTGCCGGTGCGGCCGTGCGGCAGCTTCATGTCGCCGAGGGTCAGCCCCACGTCCCGGTTGTCCAGGGACGCGCCCTGCGACCCGCGCAGGCTGTGCTTGCGCAGCCGGACCGCCTTTTCGGCCGCCTCGGGCCGGGCGAGTTCGGCGACGTCGGAGTTGCCCACGTTGAGCGCGGTGACGGGGTCGCCCTCGCTGCCGAGCCGGGCGCGCACCAGCAGGAAGCCCCGGTAGCCCAGGTAGCCCAGCCCGCCGCCCATGACCGCGGTGAACAGCACGACGAGCAGCGTCGGCGTGCCCGGCCACGCCTGCCCGGTGTCGCCGGTGACCAGCCACAGCACCCACCGGGCGCCGAACGACCCGACCTCGCCCGGGGTGACCAGGGCGGCCAGCCACGCGGCCACCCACACCACCCCGAACAGGGCCACCACGCCCCACAGGGCGAGGACCACGAGCAGCGGGGGCGTGCCCGCCGCCATGGCCCCGCCGCGGGGCTGGAACTTGTTGCTCTGCAGCGCCATCGCCCTCACGCCCTCCGGATAGCCTGGTCGGTGTCGTACAGGTCGAACTCGTCGCCCGTCAGGGTCATCTGCACCGGGATGCCGAGCCGCTCGGCGCCCGTCTTGATCAGGTAGCGCCCGCGCCCGGGGTGCAGGGTGCCCGGCTGCCAGGAGTCGGGCGATGACCAGGACGACACCAGCCCCTGCTCCGGCCCCGTCAGCGGGGTGATCTGGTTGACGCTGGCCAGCTCGCGCGGCGGCAGCCCGGCCAGGATGGTGATGGCGGACCGGTCGACGAACCCGCGCGCCTTGGCCCGGTCCTCCTCGCTGGCCAGCGCCTCCAGGTCGCTCAGCGAGTGGGTGACCATGACCGACGCCATGCCCTTGCTGCGGTTCAGCCGCGTCAGCGAGTCGGCGTACTCCACCAGGCCGGGGGCGCCGCGCAGGGCCCGCCACAGCTCGTCCATCACCCCGATGTAGGAGCGCGGCCGCATGACGCCGTGCTCGGCCAGCAGCGCCGCCGCGTCGACCATGCCGAACCCGTAGCTCCAGGTGCACAGCATCGCCGCGGTCAGCAGCTTGTCGCCGGCCGCCCCCACCCGGGAGATGTCGACGCTGACCCCGGGCGCCTCCAGGTCGATGGGGTTGGTGGTGGGGCCGTCGAACACCCCGGCCAGCGACCCCGTGCACAGCAGCCGCAGGGTGAACACCAGGTGGTCGACGCGCTCGTCGTAGCGGTCGGCGGACCCGGCGCGCGCCACCGAGCGCAGCCCGTCCGGGCCCTCCTCGATGACCCGCAGCACGTCCGGCACGGTGGGCTGGCGGGTGTCGCCGAGCCGCTCGTCGAGCAGGTCGATCGCCGCGCCGAGCACGACCTCCTCGGCGTTGGTGATGCGGTCCTCGCGGATCAGCGTGCACAGCGCCATGAGCAGGGAGAGCCGGCGCGAGCGCACCTCCCACCGGTGCTGCTCGCGCTCGGTCGCGTTCAGGTGCGCCAGCGACGCCCCCAGCGGCCCCGAGTCGAGCGGGTTGATGCGGTCCAGCCCGCGGCCGATCCGCACGACCTGGCCGCCCAGGTACTTGATGAGGTTGGTGTAGTCGGGCTTGGTGTCGCCGAGGATGATCGCCTGCGTGCCGAACGCCACCGACCCGGTGACCAGCCGCTTCACCAGCGTCGACTTGCCGGTGCCGGGCTGGCCGAGCACGAAGCAGCCCGGGTTGGTGACCAGGCCCGCGCGCAGCCACGCCATCGGGTCCAGGCACACCACCTCGCCCGACAGCAGGTCGCGGCCGATCGGCGTGCCCACCGACGGGGGCTTGCTGCTGGTGACGAACGGGAACAGCCCGCACGCCTGCGCGGTGGTCGCCTGGTACTCGGGCACCTGGGGGATGTTGACGGAGGTCCCGCCGTCGCGGTGCGCCCACCCCATCACCGGGGCCAGCGCCTCCTTGACGTCGGCGCCGAACGGGTCGGCCTGGCCGCCCTTGCCGTTGCCCTTGCCGCCGCCCTTGCCGCGCGGGGCCTCGGCGCCCCGGGCGGCGGTGCGCTGCGCCCGGCGCTCCCGCCGGGCGAGCTCCTTGCGCTCCTTGCGCTCGGCGCGCGCCGAGCGGCGCCGCGGCGCGCCGGGGGCCGTCTCGTCGTTCCTGGTGGCAACCATGCGGGGCTCCTGGTCAGTTCCGCTGGGAGAGGAAGGGCGGGCACACCCCGAGGGGGAGGGTGGTGGCGAACGCGACGTCCTGGCTGCCCCAGGCGCGCCGCAGCCGGATGCGCGACGTCTCCGCCGACGACTCGGTGTGCGACACCGCGCGGTCGAGCTCCTCGGGGTTCTCGACCGTCACCGACGCGTAGAGGCTCATCTGGAGCAGGCCGGCGCCCATGGTCTCCTCCTGGGCGGCCTGGCGCGCGTAGGCGAGGTCCTGGTTGTCCCGGGCGCTGATCCGGTGCCGCAGCCGGGCGGACATCTCGCTCTTGTACTGCGCCGCGGTGTTCTGGCTCTCCAGCGCGCGCGCCGCCGACGACGCCGGCCACGGCCGGAACATCAGCGTCGTCCGCTTCGTCCACCGGGTGGGGGCGAGGAGCTGCGACAGCACCGTGCTCGTCACGTGGGTCCGCGGGGCCTGCTGCCAGATCCAGGCGACGCTCATCCCGCTGTCGTGCAGGTAGCGGTCGTGCAGCGCCTCGGCGCCGACCGGGGTGGCCTCCGACCAGTTGGACGTCTCGATGCCGTCGGCCGCGGCCGAGGTCATCTGCGACATCACCCCGCGCGACCCCGGGTCGTAGGCGCTGCGCACGGTCGCGACGAGCTGCTCGGGGGTGGCCCGCCCGATGACGCTCACCCCGCAGCCGCCCAGCCCGCTCTCGATCTGGTTGAGGAAGTTGTTGACCTCCGCCGCCGCCTCCAGCCGGCCCTTGGGCGCCGTGGGGAACCGGCGGGGGTCGAAGGTGATGGCGATGCGGGTCTCGATCTGCGCGCTGACCGCGGGCGCCAGCGACACCAGCTCGCCCATGATCCGCCGGGCCGCCAGCGGCGATGACGGGTCGATCGCCGCCTCCACCTGGTCGCGCAGCGTCGACCCGGGGTCGGGGCTGGACTCCACGGTGACCGTCACCCACGGCACCCACGGCATGTAGCCGAACCCGGCGAGCCAGTTGTGCCAGTTGGCCACCCAGGTGTCCACGTCGCCGTCCTCGGCCAGCCACACCGAGTTGGAGGAGACCAGGATGGTCGCCGTCATGTGGCCCAGCCGCCGGTTCCAGGCGATGCCGAACCGCCCGCCGCGCCCGTCCTCCGCCGACAGCAGGGTCACCGGCGCCAGGACGCCGGGGAGTTGGAACGCTCGCGGGTGCTCCACCAGGACGCCCGCGCGGTACCGGGTGCGGCCGCGCACCGTCGCCCACCACCAGCGCACGCGCGTCAGCACGAAGCTGAGCAGCGACCCGCCCTGGACGGGGATCAGCGCGAGCGCGAACACCACCACGAGGGGCGGGACCATGTAGCTCGCGTACCGCTGGTCGATGAACGCGACCAGCATCAGCACGATCAGGCAGCCCAGGAGGACGAGGGTCGAGGTGAAGCCGAGTCCGAGCAGGCCGATGCTGCGCTTGCGGCGCCACCCGCCGTAGGTCCGCTGTGTCATGTCACGTCCTCAAGGTCTAGATCGCGCCGTCGGGGAGGTGGTCCGGGTCGGAGCCCGCCGCGCCGTCGGCCGTGGGTGCGGGGGCCGGGCCGCTGGGCGGCGCCCCGGACGCGGCGGTGGCGGCACCCGAGGGCGTCGGCACGGCCGGGTTCCCGCCGCCCGCGGCGGGCGCCGGGGCGCTCGTTCCGGGCTGCGCCGCCCCCGAGGGGGTGGGCGGGGTCCCGCCCGAGGTCGGCGCGGAGCCGTGGACCGCGGGCGTGCCGGTGGTGCCGCCGGAGGGCGGCCCGCTCGCGGCGGG
>NZ_BCRK01000075.1 GCF_001552555.1 Nocardiopsis trehalosi NBRC 14201
AGGGGTCCTACGGAGGGTTCCGGGTCGGTGAGCGGCCGCGCTCCCGCTGTGCCCGCCTCGCCGGCCGGAGCAGCGGGGGCGGCTAGTGCGCGCAGGCCGGTCCGCAAGGTCCGGCCTCGGCCGGCCGGCCGAGCCGATCGGCGCGGCGCTCCCCAGGGGCGCGCGGCCGCGGGCCCGGGATGATCCGAGGAACGACCCAGCGGAGGCCGCGGGCCGCCGCGCCGCCGCCCGCGCGGCGGCGCGGCGCGTCCCTCGGGGAGGAGGCGGCGGTGGCCGGTCGGAGGCGGGGCGCCCGCACAGCGGGCGGCGCGGCGCGCGCGGGCCGTGCGCGCCGCGCCGCCGCGCGGTCAGCGCGCCCGCTCGGCCTCCAGCCACCGCTGCGCCTGGGCGCTGCCGGGGTCGAGGGTGTCGGGCAGGTCGTCGAGGAAGGTGCGGTCGCCGTGCTGTTCCAGCTCGGCCAGGACCTCGTCGGGGTCCCCGTTCTCGATCACCCGGAGCAGGCGCCGGTGCCGCAGCACGTTGGCGCCGGCGCTCTCCCTGCGCTGGGCGCGCGCGTTGCGGTTGAACGCCATGCAGAGCTGCATCTGCAGTTGCAGGGAGCGGTAGGCGGTCTCCAGCCGCTGGTGCCCGGCCAGCCCGACCACGGCCAGGTGGAAGTCGAAGTTGGTCTCCGACAGCGCGGCCTCGTCCCGGCGGTCGGCGGCCTGCTCCATGCGCCGGACGGCCTCCCAGCAGCGGTCCAGCCGCGACTCCTCGACCACCGGGATGCCCAGCGTGACGGCCATCCGCTCCAGCTCGCGGCGGAAGGTGACGATCTCGTACACGTCGTGCAGGGTCAGCGGGGTGACCACGGCCCCCCGGTGCGGGGACTGCCGGATCAGCCCCTCGTGCTCCAGCATCCGCAGCGCCTCGCGCAGCGGGGGGCGGCTGATGCCCAGTTCCTCGGTGAGCCGGTTCTCGATCACCCGGTCCCCGGGCAGGAGCGTGCCGCCGAGGATCATCCGCCGCACCGACGCCGCCGCCAGCTCCACCATGCTCGGGGGCTTGACGATGCGGTGCCCGCCGCCGGGGCGCTCCTCGCCGGTCACGGCCATGTGCCCTCCTCGGTTCGCCGTCGCGGACGGCGGGCCGGGCGGCGCGGGTGCGCGCCCCGGGGCCACCCCCGAACGTCTCTCTATTGTCGACAATAGTCCGCCCGCGGCGGCGCCGGTCGGCGCCGCGGACCCGTCCCGCCAGGAGGCTCCATCATGCCGGAACACCCGACCCCCGTTGACCCCAAGCTCCCGCTCGCCGGCGTCCGCGTGATCGAGGTCGGGGTCTTCATGGCCGGCCCGTTCGCCACCATGCAGCTCGCCGACCTGGGGGCCGACGTCGTGAAGGTGGAGCACCCCAAGGGGGGTGACGCCGTGCGCGCGCTCGGCCCGTTCCTCGACGGGCACAGCTCCCCGTTCCTGCGGATCAACCGGAACAAGCGGTCGCTGGCCGTGGACCTGAAGACCGAGGAGGGGGTGGCCGTGCTGCGCCGCCTCATCGACGGGGCGGACGTGCTCGTGGAGAACCTGCGCCCCGGCGCCCTGGCGCGGCTGGGGCTGGGCTACGCCGACCTCGCCGAGAGCCACCCGCGCCTGGTGTACGCGTCGGCGTCGGGGTGGGGCCAGGACGGCCCGCTGGCCGACCGGCCGGGGCTCGACATCATGGCCCAGGCGCGCGCCGGGCTCATGAGCATCACCGGCACGCCCGACGGCGACCCGGTCAAGCTGGGCGTCCCGGTGTGCGACCTGGTGTGCGGGCTGTACACCGCCATGGGGGTGCTGGCGGCGCTGCGCGCCCGCGAGGCCACCGGGCGCGGCCAGTTCGTGGACGTGTCGCTGCTGGAGTCGGGCATCTCCCTGGCCGTGTGGGAGGCCGCCACCTACTGGGCGACCGGCGAGAGCGGGCGGCCCGGCGGGTCGGCGCACCAGAAGTCGGCGCCCTACCAGGCGGTGCGCAGCGCCGACGGGTGGGTGACGGTCGGCGCGATCACCCCGAACACCTGGCGCGGCTTCTGCACGGCCCTGGGCCTGGACGACCTCTACGCCGACCCCCGGTTCGCGGACGCCCAGGAGCGGCGGTCGCTGCGGCACGAGCTGATCCCGGCGATCGAGCGGGTCACCATGCGGCGATCGACGGCGGAGCTGGTGGCGGTGCTCGACGCCGAGGGGGTGCCGTGCGCCCCGATCAACTCCACCGGGGAGGCGTTCGAGCAGGACGCCCTCAACGCGCGCGGGTTCTTCTGGGACGCCGAGCACCCCGGCCTGGGGGCGGTGCGGCAGATCGGGTCGCCCATGCGGCTGTCCGACAGCGGCACCCGCCGCGGCCCCGCCGGGCCCGCCCTCGGCGAGCACACGGTGGAGATCCTGGCGGCGGCCGGGTGGACCGAGGCCGAGATCGGCGCCCTGCTGGAGCGCGGCGCCGTGGCGGCGGGGTGACCCGGGCGGCCCCGGCGGGAGCGGTCGCGGAAGGCGGAGAGGGCGGCCCGCCCCGTCCCCGGCCCCCGGGACCCGCCGGGGCGCCCGCCCCGCCCCGCCGGGCCCGGCGCCCGGCCCGGACGAGACACTGCGACGAACCAGAAAGGCGGTCCCCATGACCGATCCCGGACCCGAACCCGAACTGCTGGTCGAGGCCGACGGACCCGTGCTGCGCGTGGTCTTCAACCGGCCCCAGGTGCGCAACGCGATGACGTTCGCCATGTACGAGGGGCTGTTCGAGGCGTGCGAGCGCGCCGACGCCGATCCCGCCATCCGGGTGATGGTGCTGAGCGGGGCGGGCGGCGAGGCGTTCGTCGCGGGCACCGACATCGCCCAGTTCGCGGGGTTCACCTCGGGGGCGGACGGGGTGGACTACGAGCGGCGGATCGGCCGCGTGGTGCGCCGCCTGGAGTCGGTCGACGTGCCGACGGTGGCGGCGGTGCGCGGGCCGTGCGTGGGCGGCGGACTGCTGGTGGCGGCGGTGTGCGATCTGCGCATCGCGGACCCGACGGCGCGGTTCGGCGTGCCGGTGGCGCGGACGCTGGGCAACTGCCTGTCGATGGACAGCCACGCGCTGCTGGTGCACCACCTGGGGCCGGCGCGGGCGCTGGACCTGCTGCTGCGGGCGCGGCTGCTCACCGGCGAGGAGGCGCACGCGGCGGGGTTCGTCGCGGAACTGGCGGAGGACGGCGGCCTGGACGCGGCCGTGGACGCCACCGTCCGGCGGCTCCTCGGGCACGCCCCGCTGACCATGTGGGCGGCGAAGGAGGCGGTACGCCGCCTGCGCCGCGCCAACGTCCCGGAGGGCGACGACATCGTCGACCGCGTGTTCGGCAGCAACGATTTCCACAGGGGTGTGGACGCCTTCCTCACCAAGCAGCGCCCCGCTTGGCAGGGCGACTGACCCACACCGCGCCGGGGCCCACCACCCGGAGGGCCCCGGCCGGACTCACATCCGGTCGAGCTCGGCGAGCAGCGCCCGCCACTCCCGACGGGGAAGGCCAGGTACCCGGCACCACGGTTCACCGTGTCCCGCACCTGCACCCGCCGCCCATCAGGCGTCCGGCACTCCACACCGCCACCCGTGGCGTCGCCGTGGCCGGGAGTCCGCCAACCGCTCGCCATGAACCGCTAGTCGCCGCACGCCCCCGCGCGCAACCGGCCGAAAGGACGGCGGCGAAGCGCGGAATCCGTTCTTCAGGCCGATGTTCGGCACCGGGGCGGTTCATCAGGATGGCCCCATGCCCCATCGAGACCTCCAGCCGGCGGCACACACAGCAACCGCGTTCCCGCGGTACGGCACCCGTACGGCGGCGAGGGCGCGCCGCCTGACCGCTGTCGCCGCCCTGTTCGCCGCCCTGGCCGCCGTCGCGGTCGCCGCCCCGGGTGAGGTGGCCGCCGAGCGCGCCGATGCCATGGCCGCGCCGTACCTGCCCGAGCCGACCGGTTCCCATCCGGTCGGCACCACGTCGCTGCACCTGAACGACGACGCGCGGGCGGACCCCTGGGTCCCCTCGGCGCAGACCCGGGAACTCATGGTCTCCCTGTGGTATCCGGCGAGCTCACCTGGCACGCAGCGGGCGCGGTACGTGTCGCCCGTGGAATCGGAACTGCTCCTGGAGGGTTCCGGGATCACCGGCGTGCCGCCGGACGTGCTGAGCAGGACGAGGACCAACGCCTCCACCGACGCCGAACCGGTGGGAGGCAGGCACCGGCTCCCGCTCGTGGTGCTCTCCCCCGGCTTCACCTGGCCCCGCAGCTCACTGTCCTCCCTGGCCGAGGAACTGGCGAGCCGAGGCTACGTCGTGGCCGGGATCGACCACACCTATGAGAACCACGCCACGACGTTCCCCGACGGGCGGGTCGCCACCTGCGCCGCATGCGAGCGGACCGGAACGCCCGACTTCGAGAGGGAGGTCGTGGAGAGCCGCGCCCGCGACGTCTCCTTCGTGCTCGACGAGCTGACCGCCCCGCAACCGGACTGGGCGGGTGCCGAGCTGATCGACCCCTCCAGGATCGCCATGGCGGGCATGTCCCTCGGCGGTTCGAGCGTCGGTGAGACCATGCTGACCGACCCGAGGGTGCTGGCCGGGGTCAACCTCGACGGCACGATGTTCAAGGACCTGCCCGAGAGCGGGATGCCGGGGCCGTTGCTGCTCTTCGGGGCGGCGGCCGTGCCCGAAGGCGACGACTCGTGGACCCGCAACTGGCCGCGCCTGACCGGGTGGAAGCGCATGCTCGTGGTGAACGGGGCCGTGCACCCGTCCTTCACCGACTACGACATGCTGACCCAGCAGATCGGCCTCGACTACGGCAGCGACCTCGAAGGGACCCGCTCCGTGGACATCACCCGCAGGTACGTCCGGGCGTTCTTCGACCTGCACCTGCGCGACCGGCGGCAGCCCTTGCTGGACCGGCAGTCGGCGCGCTATCCCGAGGTCGAGTTCTGCGGTCCGGACGCGGATCGCTGCCGGTAGGACGTTCCGACGAGCATGCCGAACGCGGCGGCCCGCCCTCTCGCCCACGTCGAGACGGCGGGCCGCCGTGTTCACCCGGCGAACGCGCCGACCGCACCGGACCACATGCGGTCGAGGCCGGCGAGCAGCGCCCGCCACTCCGCGACGGGGAAGGCCAGGTGGCCGGCGCCACGGTTCACCGTGGCGCGGACCATCACGCGTTCGCGGGTCTCAGCCACCTCGACACAGTGCCCACCGGCCTGGTTGCTGTAGCCGGAGGTCCGCCAGTCGTCAGTCATGCCGCGATTCTCTCCCGGACCCGCCCGAGGGCAACGGCACCTCGCCGTCGGGGCGGAACTCGCGGACGACCTCGATGCGGCCGACGATGTTCGTGTTCAGCTCCGGAAGGTCCTCGGCCGGAATCCAGTACTCCAGGATGGTGCGGCCGCCCGCCTGCTGGACGTCGTAGTCGTCGAGGAACGCGCGCCGCACCCGGAACCGGGTCACGTACCCGACCCCGCCGGCCGGCACGTTCCAGTCGCGGGCGATGCGGACCGCGTAGTCCTCGTTCAGCACCGGATAGAAGATGGGCTGCTCGGGCAGGCGCGGCGGCCACTCGGTCCACCCCGACGCCCGCACCGACTCCAGCTCCTCGGGCCCGGTGGGCCGCCACAGCACAACGGTCTCGCCGTCCATGACCCCTCCTCCGTCCCCGCCCATGATGGCCCTCGCCCGGACCTCCGGCCAGCGGATTTTCCCCGGCTGTGGATAACCGGGGGGGGCGTCCGCCCGTTCCCGGCGGTCGCCGCGAGGCCGCTGCCGGAAGGGCACGGGCCTCCTACCGCGTCGGGTGGAGTCCGGTGGCCGGTGCGTCGGCGCCGGTGTGACGGGGTGGGACACGGCACCGCCCCGGGGCCTGGGAGGCCCCGGGGCGGTGCCGGTCAGCGGGGGTCGCGCGGCTCGTCGTCGGCCGGGCGGTAGGGCGGGGGCGGCGGCGGTTCGCCGTTCGCGGGCCGGTACGGGGGCGGGGTCTCCTCGGACGGCGGCCGGTAGGGCGGTGGGGCCGCCGGGTCCGGCTGCGCGGTGTCCGGGCGGACCCCCGGGTACGGCGGGACGGCCGTCCCGTCACCCCCGGCGCGAGGACCGCCCGCGCCGGGCCCCGTAGGGTACGGCGGCACCGCGCCGGTCGGCGGGGTACCGGCTCCCGGGTCCGGGTACGGCGGCGCGGCGGCGGGATGAGCGCCCGTGTGCGGCTGCTGCGCGGCGGTCCCCGGGTAGGGCTGGACGCGCGTCGCCTCCTGCGGCCCCGACGGGTGCGCGGGAGGGGTCTGCTGCGCCGGGCCGAACCGCGTCGCCGGGTTCGGCCCCGACGGCTGACCGGGCGCACCCCACCCCGGGCCCACCTGCGTCGCCGCATTCGGACCCGACGGATAGGACGGCGGCATCTGTCCCGGGCCCACCTGCGTCGCGGCGTCCGGGGACGCCGGGAACGAGGGCGGCGTCTGGCCCGGACCGACACGGGTGGCCGCATCGGGGTTCACCGGGAACGGGGACGGGGACTGACCCGGGCCCACTCGCGTCGCCGCGTTCGGACCCGACGGGTAGGACGGCGGGGACTGGCCCGGCGCCACCCGCGTGGCGGCGTCCGGGGAGCCCGGGAACGGCGGCGGGGACTGACCCGGGCCCACCTGCGTGGCCGCGTTCGGACCCGACGGGTAGGACGGCGGCGTCTGGCCCGGGTCGACGCGGGTGGCGTCGGTGCCGATGCGGGTGCGCTCCGGGTCGACGCGCGTGGGGTCGGCGCCGAGGCGGGTGGGGTCGGCGTCGACGCGGGTCTGCTGGAGGCGGGTCGGGTCGGGCTGGACGCGCGTGGGCGCCACCGGGGGCGGGACCGGCGTGGCCATCGACCCGCCCGGAGGCGGCGCGGACATCGGCGCCCCGGACGGCCGCGCGGACATCGGCGCGGCAGGCGGGAAGCCCGACACCTGGGCGTTCGGTGCGACATAGCCCGCCCCCACCGCGCCGGGGAACGGGGTGGCGTATCCCGGCTGCGTGCCGCCCGGGAACGGCGTGCCGAACCCGGTCGGCCCCGTGCCGTGGCCGACCGGCCCGGTCGCGTACGGCCCGGCGGCCGCAGCGGCGGCCGGGTGGCCGCCCGGACCCGCCAGAGGGCGCGGGGGCCTGCGGCGGTGCAGCATGCGCTCCGCCACCCACACGCCGAGCCCGCAGGTGGCGGGCAGGGTCAGCAGCCCCACCCACGCGCCCGTCTCCGGCCGCTCCAGCACCAGCCACGCCGACAGCCCGCCGAGGCCGGGGACGCCGAGGTCCATGGCCCGCTCCACCAGGGTGGCGTAGCCGAAGAACGCCGCGATCGCGCCGAGGTACAGGGCGTGCCCGCCGATCCGCCGCCACATGGCGTACGCCAGCACGGCGAAGACGAGGGCCAGCGGCAGCAGCGCCCCGCTGAGGGAGCCGAACACCTGGCGGACCTCGTCCGGAAACCCGGGCTCGGTCGACTCGGGCGTGAGCGAGGCGAAGGTGATCAGGGTGCCCCACGTCGGCAGCCACACCGTCAGGGCGATGCCCACGACGGCGGCGGCCATCCGGAACGGGGCGGCGGCGCGGTGCAGGAACGGCGCCGGCACCCGGTAGGGGTCGGGGTCGCGGGGCAGCGTGGCGAGGAGCCAGACGAACAGCAGCGGGGTGGCCAGCGCGGCGCCGACCAGGGGCACCGCGCCGCCCTCGCCCATGCCGCCGACCGCGTCGAGCAGCGGCACCAGCACGGCGTCCGGCGCCATCACCTCAAGGCCGGACGCGAACGGGGCCGCGCTCGCGTACACCAGGGCGATCGCCGATCCGGCGAACACCCCGACCGCTCTGCGCCGCGCCGGCATCAACGCCAGCCCGACCGCCATGATGAGGAAGAAGGGCCACATCACGGCGCTGTAGGCGACGGCCAGGGCCGCCGGGGTCAGGTCGGTGAAGGGCGGGCGGGGCTCGTCGACGCCGCCGGCCACCAGCAGGCCGTTCCAGGCGGCGGCGAAGAGGCACCACATGAGGAACGCCATCAGCCCCACGCGCAGCCCGCCGACCGACAGCAGCCGGCGCGGCGACAGGGCGCCGCGCCAGGCGGGGGCGGCGGCGGTGCGGGCGTAGGGGGCGGTGAACCGGGCGAGGACGAGGTCGACCAGGCCCTGGTCGGTGGTGGGGTCGGCGCGGAGGGCGCGCAGCGCGATGTCGCGCCACCACGGGACGGCGACGGCGGCCCACGCGCGGCGCACGTCGCGGACGGTGTCGCCCCGCTCGGTGTCGTCCACGGTGACGACGGCCAGCGCGACCGCGCGGTCGCGTTCGGCGGGGGCCGGGCGCAGCCCCATGCGGGCCGTCTCGGTGAGGACGGCGTCGACCACGGGCCGGGTGCGCATGCCGATGCGTTCCAGCCGGCGGCAGCGCGGACCGCACCCGGGATGGCCGCACCGGTGGGCGGCGGCGATGAGCGGGATCTCGTTGAGGATGATCTCGCTGAGGAGCAGGTGCTGCGGGGGCCCGCCGCCGGCGAGGGCGCGCAGCCCGTCGACGTCGACCCGCTGCCCCCGGTACACGGGCGGGGTGTCGCGGAGGTACCCGGCGACGAACGCGGTGACGGCGACCGCCGCCTGCTCGGGGGAGGCGATGCCGCGCAGGTAGTCGCGGTCGTAGACGGCGTCGCCGATGTCGTCCAGCCATTCGCGCAGCCGGCCCGAGCCGTCGCCGCGCAGCCACCGTTCGGCGCGCTCCGGGTGGGCGAGGAGGAGTTCGGCCAGCGCGGCGGGCTCGTGGACGCCGACCCCGGCGAAGGTGATGGGGCGGCGCGCGGTCGCGGCGCGCACCGGTTCGGCCGGGAACAGGGCGCTGGAGTCGGTGACCGCGAGGCGCCAGTCGGCGTCGATGAGGCGGGTGGCCACCCGGGTCATGTGCTCCTGGGCGGCCGAGGTGTCGGCGGCGTCGACCGACTCGCCGGTGATGGCGGCGAACACGGTGTCGGCGTCGGGCCGCTGGTCCGGGTCGCGGGCCAGGGCGCGGCGGACGACGTCGTGCAGCGCGGCGGGCAGGTGCTCGGCGGCGGAGTCCGGCTCCTCGTTGACCGTGCGGTACCGCAGGACCTCGACGGGGCCGGTGCCGAACGGCGGGCGGCCGCTCGCGGCGAAGGAGACCAGGCCGCCCCAGCAGAACATGTCGGAGGCGGGGCCGGCGCGGTGGCCGTCGTAGCGCTCGGGGCTGATCCAGCCGGGGGTGCCGACGACGACGTCCATGCGCGTCATCGACACCTCGTCCAGGGCCTGGGCGATGCCGAAGTCCAGGACCTTGGGGCCGTCGGGCGCCAGGATGACGTTGTCCGGCTTGAGGTCGCGGTGGACGATGCCCTCGCGGTGGATGGCGGCGAGCGCCTCGGCGAGCCCGGCCGCGAACGCGGTCAGGTCGCCGCCGCGCAGCGGGCCGTGCTCGGCGATGTGGGTGCTCAGGGTGGGGCCGGGGACGTAGGCGACGGCCAGCCACGGGCGGTCGTCGTCGGGCCCGGCCGCCAGCAGCGGGGCGATGCAGCGGCCGCGCACCCGCTTGGCGAGGTCGACCTCGCGGGCGAAGCGGGCGCGGTAGCCGGGGTCGGCGGCGTACTCGGCGCGCACCGTCTTCACGGCGGCGGACAGCCCTGAGGGGTCGCGGCCGAAGTAGACGACGCCCATTCCGCCGGCGCCGAGCCGGCCGATCAGTTTGAAGGCCCCGATCTCGGCCGGGTCGTCCAGGGCGAGGGGAGCCAGCCGGGCTCCTTCGGAATCCATCAGGGAGTGCTCCACGCGGTCGAGGTCGGTGGGCGTTCGGCGCTGTGCGACGCGTCCGGGTCCTCCGGTTATACCGGACACGGGGCCCGGGGTGGACCGGCCGACCCGGCGGGTCGGCCGCCACCGGGGCGCCCGGAGGCGCGGAAGCGGCGCTGCCGCACCGGAACCGGGGCGGCACCCGCCGTGACCGCGCGTCCGGTATCGGCCGTCCGCAGTTCGCGCCCGGCGCGGTCGTTGCGGCCGTCAGCGCGTGCCTGTGGCCCGTACGGAGAAATCGAATCGTCTCACCAGGGCGCGGAGGCGAGACTCGGCTCATGACCACAGACTTCACCGTGCGCCCGGCCCGACCCACCGATGCCCGGTCCCTGGCCGCTATGCGCTGGGCGTTCAAGCAGGAGGAGCACGAGGGGGAGCCGCCGGCACCGGCCCGGCCCCTGGAGGGGGCCGAGGAGTGGATGCGCGACCGGCTCAGTGACGGCCGTTGGCTGGCCTGGGTCGCGGAGACCCGGGACGAGATCTGCGGCCATGTCTTCCTCTGCCTGGTGGAGAGGGTGCCCGATCCGTACACCGACGACGCCCCGGTCGGTTACGTCACGAACTTCTATGTCGCACCAGCGCAGCGCGGCAAGGGAGCAGGTTCCGCGCTCCTGGAGGCGCTGACGCGGCACTCGCGCGGCTCGGGCCTCGAAACCCTGATCGCCTGGCCCTCGGAGCGGAGCAGCCCTCTCTGGCGGCGGTCCGGCTTCCGGCTCCCGGAAGAACTGGTGGAGCTGCCGCTCGGCAGCCGATGAGGTGCACATCCGATGCACGGCCCGGCGCCCGGCGCGGCCGGGACGCCACCTCGGGCGGCGGCCGGGATCGGCCGGCCGCCCGGGTAACCGGCGCCGCCCCCGGACCCACGGGCCGCGGGCCGCGCCTCACTCTCGGACCGCGACCTCCATCGGCAGCGGGGCGAGCCGGACCAGGTTCGCCAGCTCCTCCGCCTCCGCCCGGGTGAAGTCCCCGGCGATGACGGCCTCCGGTTCGGTGATCCCGGCATCGCACCGCAGGTCGGGGCCTGCCTCCGGCGCGCTGAGGATCTCACCGTCCAGCACGATCGCGATGCGCCGCCGGCGGTCGCCCACGGGGTGGCACGCGGCGTCGCCGGTCATCCGGGTCCACGCCTCGCCGCCCTGGTCGTGGAACACCAGGCCGACCTGCCAGTCGCCGTTCGGGCCGGCCGCGGCCTCGGCGGACGCGACATCGGCGTTGCCGATGGCGGTCGGGCCGAGGTGGAGGAGCGTGTCGCTGTCGGGGTCGGGCAGGTGGAGTTCGACCTCGGGGTCGCCGGTCTGCGACTCGGTCACTGCGGCGTCCTCCCTCGACACGCCCAGGACCGGGCGGAGGGTGAGTTCGCCGGGGCGCGCCATGAGCTCCCCCGCCGCGTCGGCGTCCACGCCGCGCGGCAGCTCGACAGTGACGTCGACCTCCCCCACCGACACCTCCGGAGCGCCCGCGCCCATGCCCTCGACGCGGTGCCGCGCGATCTCGGCGACCTCCTCCAGGGTCGCGGGAGCGACCGTGTCGGTCGGGGAGCCGACCCGCAGCACGACCGTCTCGCCGCCTCCGGGCCGCTCGGGCCAGGACCGCCAGGCGACGACGGCGCCGGTCACCGCGAGCCCGGCGAGCACGACCGCGACCGCGACCGCGATGACCAGGTAGAGCCACGGGTACCGCGAGCGGCGCGGAGCCGATCCGGTGGGCGGAGCGGAGGGGGCCACGGCGCTCCCTTGCGTCGGCGGACGGGGGGCGATTCTCCCAGAACCACCGCCCCGCTGTCCTGTCCCTCCGGCGCCGATCCCGCCCCTCGGGACGTCACGTGCCGGTGCCCCGGATGGCACGGGTCGGCAACCGCCGGAAGGTCGCCCGCGCCCCGCTGGCGGCACACCGCCTCAGGCCCGCTGCGCGATCTCCACCGGCAGGGCCTCCGCCTGGACGAGGACGGCCAGCGTGCGCGCCTCCCCCTCGGTGAACCGGCCGGCGACGACCGTGCGGGCGTCGGTGGCACCGGCGTCACAGGCCACGTCGGCCATGACCTCCGGCGCGGTGGCGATCTCCTCGTCGAGCACCACCGCGACACGGCGCCGGGGGTCGCCCTGGGGGTGGCACGCCGCCTCGCCGGTCAGCCGGGTCCACTCCGGTCCGCCCTCGTCGTCGAACGTGAGGGTCACCTGCCACCCGGAGCCCGCCTCGACGGGTGCGGCCTCGGCGGTGGCGATCTCCGCGTTGCCGATCCGGGCCGGACCCAACTGCAGGTCCTGGGAGGCATCGGGGTCGGGGAGGACGAGGGCGACGTCCTCGGTTTCCGCGGCGTCGGCCTCGGCCGCCTCCAGGAGCTCCTGGAGTTCCTCCTCGGTGATCCCCCCTTCGGTTCCGGCGGTACCCGGTCCACCACTCCGGTCCCGGGGCGGTTCGGGGGCCGGGAAGGCTCCGCCGGAGACCCCCACGACCGGGTGGAGTGTCAGCGCCCCCGGCCGCACCATCAGGGCGACGGCCGCCCGGCGGTCCACGCCGCGCGGCAGTTCGACGGAGAGGGTGTCCCCCGCCGGTGTGAGGACCGGGGTCCCCGCCCCCACGCCCTCGATGCGCCGCCGCAGGATGTCGGCCACCCGGTCCACCTCCTCGGCGGAGGCCGTGTCACCGGTGAGGCCGAGCTGCAGGACGACCGTCTCGCCGCCCCCGGGCCGCTGGGACCACAGCACCCAGCCGAGTGCGCCGCTCCCCACGAGCACGGCGAAGGCGGCGGGGATCGCGGCGTACAGGAGCCAGGGGGTGCGGGCGCGGGGCCGGACGGCGCCGGGCGGAGGGACGAAGGGGCTCACGGGGGTTCCCTTTCAAAGACACACCGGGACGTCCGAGTCTCACAGAAGATCCCCTCGCGGACAGGGGAATCCGCACCTTCGGGCGGCTGGGGCGGCAGGCGTCAGCGGGGCGGTGGCGCCGGGGGCACCGGGGCCGTTTCGGACCGGCCTCTTCGGAGGGTCCACGCCGCCAGGGCCAGGGCGCCCGCGCCGAGGACGGCGTTGTGGGCGAGCTTGGCCACCGGGTCGACGTCGCCCAGGGGGACGGCGAGGAACCCGATGACCGCGTTCGCCAGCAGCGCCCCGGCCGCCAGGGCGGCGACGTGCCGCCGCCCCCACCCCGGCCGGCGGGCCGCCATCGGCACCACGGCGGCCGCGCCCGCGAGGAGGGTGACCGCGAGCGCGACGCCCGGCCAGGTCGAAGGGGCGAACTGCACGCCCAACGCCACCGCGAGGGCCGCCGCCGCGACCGCGAGGGGCGGCGGCACCCGGCCCGGTCGGGCCTGCGGCCGGGGGCGGCGCCCCCGGGTGAACGCGAACCCGGCGAGCAGCCCGGCCAGGGCCAGCGCCCCGGCGAGCTGGGCGGGCGAGGCGTGGTCGGTCTCGGTCCGCAGGTGGTCGGAGAGGATGACCGCTGCCGCCGCCGCGTAGGCGAGCGCGGTAAGGACCAGCCCCGGCCACCGCAGCCAGGGCCGCCGCGCCGTCTCCGGTGCGGCCGCCGCCTCGACCAGGGCGATGGGCGCGGAGAAGCTCCAGATGGTGTGCCCGCCGACGAACGTCAGCGCGTTGTAGGCGCTCACCCCGATGGGGGCGATGAGGGTCGGCAGGTACATGTCCTGCCAGTAGGGGATGTCGCGGTAGGAGTCGCTGAACAGGGACTGGTCGACCACGCCCGCCTGCACGATCCCGAACGCCGCCGCGAGGGCGAGCACCCCCGGCCACCGCACGCCGTACCGGCGGGCCGCCTCGCGGATGAGCAGGGCCGGCGCCCCGTACAGCGGGACGAAGAACAGCAGGCCGGAGGCGAGCTCGACGGGGTCGCCGGTCGTGGTGTCGTAGCCGGTCAGGTACTCGGCGCACACCGGGGAGAGCAGGAGCAGCCCGAGCGCGCACCCGCGCCCCGCCCACCGGGCGCGGCGCCCCGCCCCGGCGGTCACGTCCGGGGGGCCAGCGGTGCCGCGCACAGCACCGCCAGCCCCACCCCGGCGACGGACAGGTTGGCGTACACCTCGTACCCCTCCAGGGGGCCGATGAGGGGGAACACGAGGCGGTTGAACACGTTGAGGAGGACGCCCATGACGGGCTGGCCGACGAGGTGGTCGACGGTTCCGCTGATCCCCGCGAGGACCAGGAACCCGCCGAGCATGAACAGGGCGGTTCGGAGCATGGCGCAACGCTAGGCGCGGCACCCGGCCCGGCGCGTCGGCCGTCGGCACGGTCATCGGCGACGCGGGTCGCCGCCTCCGGGCGGCGGGGGCGACCGAAGTCGCGTCCGCCGCGACTTCGGTACCGTCCCGCGCCCGGCCGCTCCCGCGGCGCCGCCGCGCGGCTTACGCTCGGAGGCGTGGCGGAACCGGCGGAACCGGCGGGATGGGGCGGGCGGCGCGGCGCACGCGACTGGTGCGTGGACGCGGCGCTGTTCGCGCTGGCCGCGGGCTACGGCGTGTGGGCCTCCGCCGACGTCCGCGCCACCATGGTGCCCGAATACGTCCCCGCCTGGTTCCTCGCCGCCGACCAGGTGGCGGGGGCGCTGGCGTGCGCCGCGCTGTGGCTGCGCCGGCGGTGGCCCACCGCGCTGGCCGTGGTGCTGGTCCTGGTGTCGGCGGTGTCGGATCTGACGGCCGGCGCGATGCTGGTGGCGCTGTTCTCGGTGGCGGTGCACCGGCCGCCGCGCGTCTCGCTGAGCGTCCTCGCGCTGAGCGTGGTGACCGTCGCCGTCTACGTCGCGGTGCGCCCGGACCCCGAGGTCCCGCCGGGGGTGCTGGCGGTGCTCGGCGCCGTCCTCCAGGCGGCGGCGGTCGCGTGGGGCCTGGTGGTGCACTCCCGCCGCCGCCTCGTGGCGTCGCTCAAGGACCGGGCGGTGCGCGCCGAGGCCGAGGCGCGGCTGCGCGCCGAACGCGCGCAGCACGAGGCGCGCGACGCGATCGCCCGGGAGATCCACGACGTGCTCGGCCACCGGCTGTCGCTGCTGAGCGTGCACGCCGGGGCCCTCGAATACCGCCCCGGCATGCCGGCCGAGGATGTGGCCCGCGCCGCCGGGGTCATCCGGGAGAGCGCCCACCGGGCGCTGCAGGACCTGCGCGAGGTCATCGGGGTGCTGCGCGCCCCGGTGGGCGAACTGCCGACCCCGGCGCTCGCCGACCTGTCCGCGCTCGTCGAGGAGTCGCGCCGCGCCGGCATGCGGGTGGACGTCCACCGCGACGTGGCGGGCGACGTGCCCGACACCGCCGGCCGCACCGCCTACCGCATCGTGCAGGAGGGGCTGACCAACGCGCGCAAGCACGCCCCCGGCGGTGAGGTCGAGGTGCGCGTGGCCGGCGGGCCGGGGCGGGGGCTGGCGGTGGAGGTGGGCAACGCGCCGCCCGACCCGCCCGCTGTGCCCGCCCCGGAGGCCCCGGACGCCCTGGCCGCGACCGGCCAGGGGCTGGTGGGGCTGGCCGAACGGGTGGCACTGGCGGGCGGCCGCGTCGAGCACGGGCCGACCGCCGCCGGTGGCTGGCGGCTCGCGGCCTGGCTACCCTGGCCGCCATGACGACCGCCCCGAACCGGCCCCCCATCGGCGTGCTCATCGTCGACGACGACCCGCTGGTGCGCGCCGGACTGGCGCTCATGCTGGGCGGCGCCCCCGACCTGCGGGTGGTGGGCGAGGCCGGCGACGCCGCCGACGTGCCCCAGTTGGTCGACCGCCACTCCCCCGACGTCGTGCTCATGGACATCCGCATGCCCGGCATGGACGGGCTGGCGGGCACCGAACTGCTGCGCGCCCGCCCGGGGGCGCCCGAGGTCGTCATCCTCACCACGTTCGACGCCGACCGGCACGTGCTGCGGGCGCTGCGCGCGGGCGCCGCCGGGTTCCTGCTGAAGGACACCCCGCCCGAGGAGATCGTGGACGCGGTGCGCCGGGTGGCGCAGGGCCGGCCGGTGCTGTCGCCGTCGGTCACCCGGCGGCTCATCGACCGCGTCGCCGAGTCCGACCACGACCGGCGGCGGGCGCGGGCGCGCGAGCGCCTGGCGCAGCTGACCGACCGGGAGCGGACCGTGGCGGTGGCGGTCGGCCGGGGCCGGTCCAACGCCGAGATCGGGGCGGAGCTGCACTTCAGCGTGCCGACCGTCAAGACGCACGTGTCGCGCATCCTGACCAAGCTCGACCTGAACAACCGGGTGCAGATCGCGCTGCTGGCCCACGACGCCGGGCTGCTCGACGACGGCGCCGCCGCCGGCTGACCCTCCGGGGCCTGCACCCCTCTCCCCCGTCCCGCCCCGTCCGGCCGCGAGTTTCCGCCCTGCCGCCCGGGGTAGCCGCTCCCGCGCACCGGAGCGGGGGACGCCCGGTCGGATGAGGGGGACCCATGAAGCTGCCGCGACCTCGCGGTCCGATCACCGAGGCACTGGTCGAGCACCTGGCCCGGCCCGTCCACACCGTCGAACCCATGCCGCCCGCGCCGCACGCCGCCCCGGCCGACGCCCTGGAGGACGAGGACCTCCAGGCGGCCCTCTTCATCTGCTACGAACTGCACTACGACGGGTTCGACGGGGTCGACCCCGACTGGGAGTGGGAGCCGTCGCTGCTGGCGCTGCGCGCCGGGCTGGAGCGGGTCCACGCCGCCGCGCTGGCCGACGCCGTCCCCCCGCCGCCCGACACGGCGCCCGCCGATGTCCCGCGCGCCCTCGCCCGCATGACCGCCGACGACAGCGGCCCCCCGCTCGCCGCCCACCTCCAGCGCCGCGCCACCCTGGAGCAGTTCCGCGAGTTCGCCGCGCACCGGTCGGTCTACCACCTCAAGGAGGCCGACCCGCACACCTGGGCGATCCCGCGCGTGCGGGGCCGCACCAAGGCGGCGCTCGTGGAGATCCAGGCCGACGAGTACGGCGGCGGGCGCGCCGAGTTCATGCACTGCGAACTGTTCCGGCACACGCTGCGCGGCCTCGGCCTGGACGACTCCTACGGGGCCTACGTCGACGCCGCCCCGGCGATCACCCTGGCGGCGAGCACCACCATGTCCCTGTTCGGCCTGCACCGGTCGCGGCGCGGCGCGCTGCTGGGCCAGCTCGCCGCGTTCGAGATGACGTCGTCCCTGCCCAACCGGGCGTACTCGCTGGGGCTGCGCCGGCTGGGCGGCGACACCGCCACCCGCCGGTTCTACGACGAGCACGTGCAGGCCGACGCCGTCCACGAGCAGATCGCGGCGCACGACCTGTGCGGGTCGTTCGCCGAGGAGCACCCCGGGGAGGCCGCCGCTGTGCTGTTCGGCGCCGCCGCCGGGCTGGAGCTGGACCGGCGGTTCGCCGCGCACCTGCTAACGGCGTGGGAGAGCGGCGAGTCGTCCCTGCGCGCCCCCGACGCCGGCCGGGTCCCGGCGTGACCCGGCCGCCGCTGACCTACGTCGTCCCCCTGCGGTGGGACGACGGCGCCGACCTGACCGAGATGACCGGCTACCTGCGCGGGGTGGCCGAGTACGCGGACGTCGTCGTGGTCGACGGCTCCGACCGCGGCGCCTTCCTGCGGCACGCCCGCGCGTGGTCGTCCTTCGTCCGGCACGTCCCGCCGGACCCGCCGCGCCCGTTCCGCAACGGCAAGGTCGAGGGCGTGCACACCGGGGTGGAGCTGGCCCGCACCGAGGCGGTCGTCATCGCCGACGACGACGTCCGCTACGACCGCGCCGGGCTGGAGCGGGTGGTCGACCTGCTCGGGGGCGCCGACCTGGTGCGCCCGCAGAACTACTTCGCCCCGCTGCCCTGGCACGCCCGGTGGGACACCGCGCGCACCCTGCTCAACCGGGGGTTCGGCCGCGACTACCCGGGGACGTTCGGCGTCCGCCGCTCGACGTTCCGCGCCATGGGCGGCTACGACGGCGACGTGCTGTTCGAGAACCTGGAGCTGATCCGCACGGTCCGGGCGCACGGCGGCACCGAGGCCGCCCCGCTCGACCTGTACGTCCGCCGGACCCCGCCGACCGCGGGCCGGTTCTGGTCGCAGCGGCTCCGCCAGGCCTACGACGACACCGCCCAGCCCGCACGGATGGCGCTGTTCCTGGCGGTGGGCCCGCTGGCGGTGGCGGCGGCGGTGCGCCGCCGCCCGCTGCCGCTGCTGGCCGGGGCGGCCGCGGCGGTGGCGCTGGCCGAGACCGGTCGGCGCCGCGCGGGCGGGGCCGCCGTGTTCCCGCTGTCCGCGTCGCTGCTGGCCCCGGTCTGGGTGGCCGAACGCGCCGTGTGCGCGTGGCCGGCGTTCGCCGCGAAGGCCGGCGGGGTGGGCGTCGCCTACGCGGGCTCCCGCCTGCGCACGGCCGCCCACTCGATGCGAACCCTGCGCCGACGCACATCCCCCCACCCAACCAACGGGACGGGGCCCACGACCCGCCCACCCGACGGGACCGGGCCCCCTGGCCACTCACCCGACGGGGTCGGGCCCACCGAGCACTCACGCGACGGGGTCGGGCCCGCTGGGCGCGGTGAACCCGATGCGCTTATGGGTTCCGTCGCAGAAGGGCTTGACCGCCGACGCCCCGCATCGGCATAGCGCCACGGTACGCCGCCCGGGGTCGATGCCCTCACCGTCCTGCGTGCGGATCCGGAACGCCCCGCGCACCAGCAGCGGCCCGTCCTCACACGGCACCACCACGACGTCGTCCATCCCCTCGATCTCCTCCACGCCCGGGCACTACCCCCGCCCCCATGGGGCAAACGGCGGGGCGGAACGGGTGGGCGGGGGTCAGCGGGCGCGGATGGGGGCGGCGGTGTCCTGGGCGGTGTTGGTCCAGATGAGGCCGTCGAAGCCGGTGGGGACGCGGTCGACGGCCTCGGGGGTGTCGAAGCCCTCGGAGGCGCCGCCCGATCCGGCGACGAGGACGACCCGGGTGTCCACCTCGGCCATGCGCGCGGTGAACCGGTCGGGCCAGCCCCACAGCCACGGCCCGTACCCCTCGGGGATGTGCAATTGGAGGCCGGCGCAGGCGTCGGGGACGTGGCCGGTCCAGCCGACGGCCTCGTAGCGGAGCAGGCAGTCGACCATGAGCCCCTTGGACATCACCCGGAGGTCGGGCAGGCGGGCGTGCAGCGCGTCGATCGGCGCGTCGCCGCCGTAGACGGTGACGGCCGCGCGGCGCTCGGCGGGCAGTTCGGCCAGCCGGTCGGCGAGTAGCACGCCCTCGGCCGGGTCCTCACTCTTGACGTGCAGCAGCAGCTCCTCGTCGGGGAACGCGTCGAACACGTCGTCGAGCGACGGCATCAGCCCGACGCCCTCGCCCCGGAACGGGAAGGTGCGTCCGCCGTCGGCCGTGTAGCCGTAGCCGATGTCGAGCCGCTGGAGTTCGGCGAGCGTGTGGTCGCGGGTGGTGCCGGTGCCGTCGGTGCGGCAGTCGACCTCCCAGTCGTGGAAGACCGCGAACCGGTCGTCGGCGGTCATGTGCACGTCCAGTTCGACCACGTCGGCGCCCGCGTCGAAGGCCGCCCGCATGCTCGGCAGGGTGTTCTCCAGGTAGTCGTGCTCGGGCTCGTGGATGATCTCGGCGGTGCAGGTGTCGGCGTCGGTGTCGGCGACGTCGAAGGTCTGGCCGAGCCCCCGGTGGGCGAGCACCCCCGGGCCGCCCTCGGGGTCGGGCCCCCACAGCGAGGTGTTCCCCGCCCAGACGGCGGCGGCCGCGAGGACGAGGACGGCGGCGGTGGTGCGGAGCACTCGGCGTCGGCGCCGGGACGCCCGGGGGGTGGTCGTGGCGGACATGCCCGGCATTCTGCCACCGCTGGGGAGTACTGCGATCGAACCGGTTCGTCGCGCCCCGGGGCGGCCGTGGGGCGAGGGCGCCGGCGCGCCGGACCTCCGCGCGTCCGGGTCCGGCGCCGGCCCCCTCCACGGTGAGCGCGGCGCGGCACGGGGCCGACCGGCGGGGACGGCTCCGCCTTCGGCGCCCATGTCGGCCGGGCCGTCGGTGAGCGCTACGCGGGGCCAGCCGGTGGAGATGTCCCCGACTTCGGGGGCGGGGGTGCGGAGTGGTGGTGAGCCCGGCGTGAGGCTAGTCGGCGGAGGCGCCTCCGGGGGCGGTGGTGGTGAGGCGGTCGACCAGGTCGGCGACGAGGCGGTCGGTGTCCTCGGTGGTGAACAGGTCGGGGAGGGTGAGCCGTTCGGCGACCAGCCAGTTCAGGGCCAGCCAGAGGCCGACCACGGTGGTGGTGTCGCCGGGGAGGCCGGACGTGGTGTGCGCGGCGGTGTTGGCGTCGAGGTCGGCGCGGATGTGCCGGGTGAGCACCTCGCGCAGTTCGGGGCGGCGGGTGGCCTCCAGGCGCAGTTCCAGCAGGGCGAGGAACCCGGAGCGGAAGTCGGCGACCCGGCCGACGGTGGCGCGCATGACCTCGGTGAGCTTGGCGCGGTCGCGCGGCCCCGCCAGGGTGTCGGCGACGACGGCCGCGTCGGGGCGCAGCCGCTCGTAGAAGCGGCCGCCGATCTGGGTGAGCAGGGCGTCGCGGTTGGCGAAGTAGTTCGACGCGGTACCGGTGGGGACGCCGGCCTCGGCGTCGACCGCCCGGAAGGTGAGGCCGCGGGCGCCCTCGCGGGCGAGCACCTCGATGGCGGCGTCGAGGAGGGCCGCGCGGCGCTCCGGGTTCTGGCGCATCCGGACTCCTTGATCGATTGACAGCACTACAGGCATAGTACTACCTTGAGACCACTTCAAGTGAAGTACTCCATGTGGAGTCGCCACATCATCGCCATGATCGGAGCCGCCCATGCGAGCCGCACACCCCTCCTCCGCCGTCCCGGCCACCCGCCCCGCGCCGGGCGGCGTCGTCCCCGGCACCGCCCCGGGGCGACCCGGCGCACCGGCCCGGCCGCACCACGCACCCGCGCGGCACCCGCGCCCGGCGCCCCGGCCGCGCCCGCTGCCGCGCTACCGCACCCGCCGCTGAGCCCCGCGGAGTCCCGCGGAGCCCCGCGGGGCCGGCATCGACCGCCCACCACCCGACCGCTCACCGACCACGCCGACCGCGAACCGCTTTGCCACCGCCCGACCGCCCGACCGACCACAGATCCGCCACACCACCGGAGGCCACCGTGCGCACCCTCACCTACTACGTCGCCGCCAGCCTGGACGGCCTCATCGCCGCGCCCGACGGCACGGCCGACCTCTTCCCGTGGTCCGCCGGGCTGGTGGAGTACGCCAACACCCGCATGCCGGAGACCGTCCCCACGGCGTACCGCGCCGCGGCCGGGCTCGACGGCGCCGCCAACCGGCGGTTCGACACCGTGCTGATGGGCCGCCGCACCTACGAGGCGGCCGGCCCCAACACCCCCAGCCCCTGGCGCCACCTGCGGCAGTACGTCGTCTCCCGCACCCTCGCGGCCGACCCCCACCCCGAGGTCGCCCTGCTGGCGGGCGACCCGGTGGCCGGGGTGCGCCGGCTCAAGCGGGCCCCCGGGCTCGGCCTCTGGCTCTCCGGCGGCGGCGCGCTGGCCGGTGCGCTGCTGCCCGAGATCGACGAGCTGATCGTCAAGCGCTACCCGGTGGCGCTGGGCGCGGGCATCCCGCTGTTCGGCACCGCGTCCGCGCCGCACCGGTTCACGCTCGCGTCCTCGCGCGCGTTCGACGGCGGCGTGGTCATGGACACCTACACCGCCGACCGCCCCGGCGCCGAGGGGTGACGGACGGGGCGTCCGGCACCGGCGCGCACCGGTCCGGGCGCGCACGGGCTTGGGTTTGGTTTTACCCGGAACGGGTCAGCGGCCGCACGTACCGTCCGCCACGAACCGAGGGGCACCATGATCAAGATGCTCTCCCACGCCGGGGTCACGTCCGAGATGGCCTTCACCGCCGGCACCGCGTCCATCGGACTCAGCTTCGCCACCTGGCTGCTGTCGCTGAAGAAGGAACCCGCCGGCATCGACCGCGCCGACCGGTGGGGCATCTTCATCGGCCACTGGGCGCCGACGCTCTTCGCCCTGGGCGTCGCGCTGCGCCTGGAGGAGTCGTCCCAGGTCTGACCGCGCGCGGAAGGGCCCCGGCCGGGGAACCGGCCGGGGCCCTTCGACGCGCGGCGCGGGTCAGCGCACCAGGACGGTGCTGCCGTTGTCGAGGCGGCCGCTCTCCCACAGCCAGTCCATGGCCGCGAGGCTCACCCGGGCGCAGCCGTGCGACGCGGGGACCGGCGGCACCGACGGGTAGCCGTGGACGGCGATGCCGCCGTTGAAGTACTTGGGGCGGTACAGCGAGCCCAGCGGCCCGGGGTCCCAGGCGTCCACGCCGCGGAACACGCTGTACTGGCCGACGGGGGTGACGGCCACCGCCTCCTCGCCGCGGGACTCGTAGGTCTCGCCGGAGCCGGTGGAGGTGTTGAAGGTCTGCTGCACCTCGCCGTCGGAGACGACGAGCAGGAGCTGGCGCTCCAGGTCGATCTCGATGACGTCGCCGCTGGAGCTGCCCGCGGAGGGGCGCACGCCGTCGTCGAGGGCCTTGCGGGTGTCGGGGCCGACGATGCCGTCGCGGGCGATCCCGGCCGCCTTCTGCAGCGCGTAGACCGCCTGGACGGTGTTCCCCCCGAATTCGCCGTCGGGGGCGTCGATCCAGTAGCCGAGTTCGATGAGGCGCTCCTGCAGCGCCTCGACCTCGCGGCCGGAGTCGCCGGCGCGCAGTTCGGAGGCGCCCCACAGGAATGCGGCGGGGTTCTCGCGCGCGGCCGGCGCGGCGGCGGAGGCGGGCGCCGCCGCCGCGAGCCCGGTTCCGGCGGCGACGGCCGCGGCGAGCGCGATGGCCGCGGCCCGCGCCGTTGACCTTGCGAAACGTCCAGGGGAGCGAGTAGCCATAGTCGGACTTTACCCGTCTTTTACCTCGCTGACCCGGGGTCGCGGGAGAACGCTCCATTTCCCGCCGCCGTTTCCGCGCCGGAGCCCCGCTGACCCGGGGCGATATCCGAAAAGGGCGGCTGAATTCCACCGCCCATTCCCCGGCGCCCTTTCACCGTCCGGTGAGCAGCCGCCCGGCGTACTCGGCCGTGGTCAGCGCCATGGGCGCCACCGGCACCGTGGCGCCCATGCGCAGGTCGCGGCCGAACCCGGAGCCGCCGTCGAGGAAGCGCAGCACGTCGGCGAGCGCGTTGCGGCGGAACAGCCGCGCGAAGAACTCCGCCCCGTCGACCCGCCCGGTGTCGAGCGCGCGCAGCAGGACCGCGTCCATCAGCAGGTGCCGCCGCCGGTGCGGGACCGGCGGCACCGGGGTCCGCCCGGCGGCCAGGGCGGCCGCCACCGCCGCCGCCTGCCGCTGCACCCCGCTGAACGTGTACCCGGTGGAGGGCCGCGTGGCGCCACCCGCCGTGCCGATGCGGAACACGCGGCGGCCGGCGCGGGTGCGGAACCGGCCGTCGGTCATGGGGATCGCCCCCTGCTCGACCGCGGTCACCTCGAACGGGCCCAGCCCCAGCACCCGCCCGGTGTAGTCGCGCAGGGCCGCGTCGTAGCCCGCGTCGTCCAGCACCTCCCGGGTGAACTCGGTGTACTCCACCAGCGCGGTCCGCTCCGACAGCGGCAGCACGTAGCCGAAGGCGGTCCCGTTGCGCGGCTGCGGCGGCCGGAAGTCCATCAGCACCGCCGCGTCCGGGTCGAACGCGGCATCGGGCGTGCGCACGAACCAGCCCCGGAAGTGCTGGAGCAGCGTGGTGCGCGCCGGGGGCAGGGCCGGCAGCGGACGGGAGTCGAAGACCCACCGGGCGGCCAGCTCCACCGGCGCGCCGGCGGCGTCCACCGCCCGGACCACCGCCCGGTCGGGGCCGTCCTCGATCCCCGTGACCGCCGCCTCCACCTCCGCCACCCGGCCGCCCAGCCCGGCCCGCACGTGCGCCTCGAAGTCGGTGGACCGCAGCATCTTGTACACCAGCGGGGCGGCCGGGGCGGCGCGCCCCCGCCCGTCGGGGCCGACGACCTCCAGCCGGTCCCACCGCGCGGCGAGGACGGCGTCCCACGGGCCGCCGTCGGGCTCCCAGAAGCACCACGTGCGCACCGGGGCGCGCAGCGGCCCGGGCGGCGGCTCCACCAGCGCGGCGCGGACGGTGTTCGCCCCCGCCAGGCGCCGGGTAAGGGACAGGCCAGCGGCGCCGCCGCCCACGACGACCACGTCGAACTCGCGCATGCCGACAGCATCGCACGGGTGCCCGCGGACGCCGCTCCACGATCGGAACGGGGGACCATGCCAGCCAGGCCGGGTGCGGTACGCGACATGAAGACGGGCGCGGTGACGGACGAGTTCGACGCCGCCGCCCCCTCCTACGACCGGCTGGTGGCCGCCAACCCCGGCTACCACCGGCACCTGCGGATGTCGGCCCGCCGCCTCCGGCTGCCGCGCGGCGGCGAGGGGTTGCGCGTCCTGGACCTGGGGTGCGGCACCGGGGCCTCCACGGCCGCCCTGGCGCGGGAGCTGCCGCGCGCCGAGATCATCGGGGTGGACGCCTCCGCCGGCATGCTCGCCGCCGCCCGCGCCAAGCGCTGGCCCGACCGGGTGCGGTTCGTGCACGCCCGCGCCGAGGACCTGACCCTCGCCCACCTGGGCGGGCCGGTCGACGCCGTGCTCGCCGCCTACCTGCTGCGCAACTGCCCCGACCCCGACCGCGCGCTCGCCGTCATGCGGTCGCTGCTGCGCCCCGGCGGCCGGGTGGCCCTGCACGAGTACTCCGTCGCCGACTCCGCCGCCGCGCGTGCCGTGTGGACGGCGGTCTGCTGGAGCGTGGTCATCCCGGCCGGGCGCGCCCTCACCGGCCGCGCCGACCTCTACCGCTACCTGTGGCGCAGCGTGCTGGAGTTCGACGGCGCCGCCGCGCTGCGCGAACGGATGCGCGCCGCAGGGCTGGATCTGGTGCGCACGCTGCCGCTGACCGGCTGGCAGCGGGGGATCACCCACACGTTCCTGGGCCGGGTGCCCGAGGCGCCGGGCCCGGCCGGGGAGCACGCGTGACGGCGCCGGGCCGCGATCCGCGCGCCGAACCCGTCGCCCCGCCCGCGCCCCAGGGCGCCCGCCCGGCCGTGCCGCCGCGCGCCGCCGTGGTCGGCGGGGGCATCGCCGGGCTGGCCGCCGCCACCGCGCTGGCCGAGCGGGGGGTGCGCACCGTCGTGCTGGAGCGCGAGGACGGCCTGGGCGGGCGGCTGCGCGGCTGGTCCACCACCCTGGCCGACGGCTCGGCGGCCACCATGAGCCGCGGCTTCCACGCCTTCTTCCGGCAGTACTACAACCTGCGGGCGCTGCTGCGGCGGGCCGACCCCGACCTGGGCATGCTGGTGCCGCTGCCCGACTACCCGCTGGCGCACGCCGACGGCCGGATCGACCGGTTCGCCGGGCTGCCCGACGCGCCCCCGTGGAACGCGCTCGCGTTCGCCGCCCGCAGCAGCGGGTTCACCGCGCGGGCGACCGCCGGGGTCAACGTGCCGGCCGCGCTCCAGCTGCTCGACGTGGACGTGCCCGGGGTGTACGACCGGCTCGACCGCCTCGACGCGGTGGCCTTCCTCGACCTGGTGCGGTTCCCCGAGGGCGCCCGCCACCTGGCGTTCGAGGTGTTCACCCGGAGCTTCTTCGCCGACCCGCGCCTGCTGTCGGCGGCGGAGCTGGCCGCGATGTTCCACATCTACTTCCTCGGGTCGGCCGAAGGCCTGCTGTTCGACGTGCCCCGGTCGCCGTTCCCGCAGGCGCTGTGGGACCCGCTCGCCGCCCACCTGGCGGCGTGCGGCGCCGAGGTGCGCACCGGCGCCGCGGTCACCGGGATCGAGCCGGGCACCCGGCGCGCCTGGGCGGTGCGCACCGGCGCCGGCCCGGCCGAGGAGGTCGACGCGGTGGTCCTGGCCGCCGACCCCGGCGGGCTGCGCGCGCTGGTCGAGGCGTCGCCCCGGCTGGGCACGGCGGCGTGGCGCGCACGGGCGGCGGGGGTGCCCACCGCTCCCCCGTTCCTGGTGTCGCGGCTGTGGCTGGACCGCCCGGTGCGCGCCGACCGCCCCGGGTTCCTCGGCACCGCCGGGTACCCCACGCTCGACAACGTCAGCGTGCTGGAGCGCTACGAGGACGAGGCCCGCGCCTGGGCGGGGCGTACCGGCGGGTCGGTGGTGGAGCTGCACGCCTACGCGCTGCCCGAGGGCTGCGACGAGGCCGCCGAGCGCGCCCGGCTGCTCGACCAGCTGCACACCGTCTACCCCGAGACCCGCGCGGCGCGGATCGTGGACGCCCGGCACGAGCTGCGCGCCGACTGCCCGCTGTTCCCGCCCGGCGGGTTCCGGCACCGCCCCGAGGTGGCCGGGCCCGACCCGTGGCTGGTGGTCGCCGGCGACCACGTGCGGGTGGACCTGCCGGTGGCGCTGATGGAGCGCGCCGCCACCAGCGGGACGATGGCCGCCAACACGCTGCTGAGCCGGTGGGGCATGGCCGGCCACACCCTGTGGACGGTGCCGCGCCGGGGCCGCGCGCCCGCGCTGCGGGCGCTCGCCCGCTGGGCCCGCACCCCCGCCC